>URLR01000009.1 GCA_900548815.1 uncultured Collinsella sp. | reverse complement strand
CTCGCACGGAGAGCACATTAAGTGCTCTCCGGCTCGTGCGGAACTCGCGATCGACTTCGCATGCCGCCGGGCAGCCGGGGCCGACGCGGGGTTCAAAGGTTTTCAAAAAAGCGGTCGGCGCGCAGTGCGCCGACCGCCGATATATGGGGTCTGATATTTTCTAACAGTTAGGGCCTCTTACTCGTCAAGGAGATCTTCCGGCATGTCGTTGCCGTCGCCTAGATCGACAGGGGTTTCTTCGGGGGCGGAGCCGTTTTCTGTGGCTTCGCCTTCGGGCTTCTCTTTGGCGGCTGTCATGCGGGCCACGGCGCAGATGCGGTCGTTGTCGTCGACGGTCATCATCTTGACGCCCTGGGTGGCGCGGCCGGTCTGGCTGATCTCGTCGGTCTTGACGCGAATGACCGTCGCGCCCTCCGTCACGATGAACAGCTCGTGCTGCGGGCCCACCGTCTTCATGGCCGCGAGGTTACCCTTACGCTCGGTCATTTGAATGGTGTAGACGCCCTGACCGCCGCGATTCTGCTCCGGGTAGTCCGCGACCGGCGTGCGCTTGCCGTAGCCGCGCTCGGTGATGACGAATAGATCGCCGTTGCCGTTAGTGACTTCCATGCCCAGAACGCTCACGCCGTCCTTCAGACCGATACCGCGAACGCCGCTGGTATCGCGGCCGGTGGCGCGCACCTGCTCCTCGGAGAACATGATCGCCTTGCCCGCGGTGGTGGCCAGGATAATCTTGTCGCCCTCGCGCACGCGGCGCACGTTCAGCAGCGCGTCGTCGTCACGCAGGTTGATAGCGATCAGGCCGTCGCGACGGCTGCGGTCATATGCGCTCATCACGGTCTTTTTGACCATGCCGCTCTTGGTGGCAAACATCAGGTACTCGTCGGCCGGGAACTCGCGGCAGCTGATGACGCTCGCGATCTTCTCGCCTTCCTCGAAGGGCAGCAGGTTGACGATCGCGGTACCGCGCGCCTGGCGCGTACCCACCGGCAGCTCGTGCACCTTCAGGCGATAGACCTTGCCCTTGCTCGAGAAGAACAGCACGTACTCGTGCGTGGACGCGATGAACATCTCATCGATAACGTCGTCCTCTTTGAGGTTGACGCCCGACACGCCCTTGCCACCGCGCTTCTGGGCACGGTAGGCAGCCACCGGGATACGCTTAACGTAGCCGGTGTGGGTGATGGTCACGACCATATCCTCGTCGGCGATGAGGTCCTCGACATCCAGGTCCTTCTCAACCTGGCTGATTTCGGTACGGCGCTTGTCGCCAAACTTCTTGGAGATCTCGCGCATCTCTTCCTTGATGACGTCCAGAATCTTCTCCTCGTGCGCCAGCAGGTCCTCGTAGTAGGCGATGGCGCGGCGCAGGCCGTCCAACTCTTCTTGGATCTTGTCGCGCTCCAGGCCGGTCAGGCGGCGCAGCTTCATCTCGAGGATGGCCGTGGTCTGCTCGGGCGTAAAGCCAAAGCGTTCGATCAGTCGGCTGCTGGCCTCGGAGTCGGTCTGCGAGGAGCGGATGATGCTGATGACCTCGTCGATATGGTCAAGGGCCATCAGGTAGCCCTCGAGGATATGCGCGCGGGCCTGGGCCTTCTTAAGGTCGAAGCGGGTGCGGCGGGTGACGACGTCGACCTGGTGGTCGATGTAGTGCTGCAGCATCTCGCGCAGGCTCAGGCATTTGGGAACGCCGTTGACGAGTGCCAGGTTGTTGGCGCCAAAGGTCGTCTGCAGCGAGGTGTACTTATACAGGTTGTTGAGCACGACCTGCGGAATGACGCCCTTCTTGAGCTCGATGACCAGACGGATGCCCTTCTGGTTGGACTCATCGCGCATATCCGAGATGCCCTCAATGCGCTTGTCGTTGACGAGTTGGGCGATCTTCTCCTGCAGGGTGCCCTTGTTGACCATGTAGGGAATCTCGGTAAAGACCAGGCGGCTGCGGCCGGTCTTGGTGGACTCCACATGTGCCTTGGCACGCACGGTAATGGAGCCGCGGCCGGTCTCGTAGCTCTGCTTAATGCCGGCGCTGCCCATGATGATGGCGCCGGTGGGGAAGTCCGGACCGGGCATGATCTGCATGAGCTCGTCGACGGTGGCGTCGGGGTTGTCGATCAGGTAGCAGGTGGCCTCGATCGCCTCGGTGAGGTTATGCGGGGCGATGTTGGTGGCCATGCCGACGGCGATGCCCTGGCTGCCGTTGACCAGCAGGTTGGGGAAGCGCGCAGGCAGTGCCACGGGCTCGGCGAGCGATTCGTCGTAGTTGGGCTGCCAGTCGACGGTATCCTTCTGCAAGTCACGCAGCAGTTCCATGGCGGGCTTGGCCAGGCGGCTCTCGGTGTAACGCATGGCCGCCGCGCCGTCGCCATCGATGTTGCCGAAGTTGCCGTGACCGTCGATGAGCGGCGTGCGCATGGAGAACCACTGCGCCAGGCGGACCATGGCCTCGTAGACCGCAGAGTCACCGTGCGGGTGGTACTTACCGATAACTTCGCCGACCGTCCAGGCCGACTTTTTGTGTGGGCGGTTGGGGTAGATGCCGCTCTCGTTCATCGCGTACAGGATGCGGCGGTGTACCGGCTTTAAGCCATCGCGCACGTCCGGCAGGGCACGCGCTGTGATAACCGACATCGAATACTCGATGAACGACTGCTTCATCTCGCGACCGAACTCCGAAATCTGGAGCTGGCCGCCGTTGATGTCCTCGCCGGCCGAGGCGCCACGATCGACTTCGCCAAAGCTCTCCTCGAGCTCACCGTCGTCGTCCTCTTCCTCATCATCATCGGCATCGGGGTTATAGGCGTCCGGATCGCCGTCCTCGCCCTGCTCAGCACGGGCAAGCAGGCGCTTCAGATCATCGGGCATACCGGCATCGCCGGCCTCGTCCATACCCTCGTTATTGTTGATATCGTCTGCCACGTTACCTCCTCTTAAGCGTCAAGGAATCGTGCATCATGTGCATGCTTCTCGATGTACTCGCGGCGATAGCCGACCTCGGAACCCATCAGCTCGCGCACGGCGCGGTCCGCCACCACGGCGTCCTCGATCGACACACGCTGCAGAATGCGGGTCTTTGGGTCCATCGTCGTCGAGGCAAGCTGTTTGGGGTCCATCTCGCCCAGGCCCTTGTAGCGCTGGACGGTATAGCCCTTGCGCTTTTTGGTGATCTTGCCGTCCTTGGCCTTGCCGTCCTCGTCGTTATCATCGGGGTTCAGGCCCAGACTCTGGATGGTATCGCGCAGGATCTCGTCTTCGGGCTGGCGGCCGTTGGGATACACGTAGTGGATCTTGTTGCGCACCTTAATGCCAAAGATGGGCGGGCAGGCAACATAGACGTAGCCGGCATCGATCAGCGGACGCATGTACTTGTAGAAGAACGTCAGCAGCAGGATGCGGATATGCGCGCCGTCGACGTCTGCATCGGTCATGATGATGATCTTGTGGTAGCGCGCCTTGGTGATATCGAAATCGCCGCCGTCGCCGGCACTCGTCGTGACGCCGCAGCCGATCGCGGTAATCAGCGACTGGATGGTGTCACTCGAGAACGCGCGATGGTCACCAACGCGCTCGACGTTCAAAATCTTGCCGCGCAGGGGCAGAATCGCCTGGATGTCTCGGCGACGGCCGTCCTTGGCCGAACCGCCTGCCGAGTCGCCCTCTACGATGAAGAGCTCGGTCAGCTCGGCATCGCGCACCGAGCAGTCGGCGAGCTTACCGGGCAGGGACGCCGTCTCGAGCAGGCTCTTGCGGCGGGTCGCCTCGCGCGCCTTGCGGGCGGCATTGCGCGCCTTGCAGGCCTGCTGCGCCTTCTTGACGATCTCGCGAGCGGGCTTAGGGTGCTCCTCGAGGTAATCGGCAAGGCCGTCGGTCACGATCTTGAGCGTCAGCGCGCGCATATAGGAGCTGCCGAGCTTGGCCTTGGTCTGGCCCTCAAACTGCGGATCGGGCAGCTTGACCGAGATAACGGCCGAAAGGCCCTCGCGCACATCGTCGCCGGTCAGATTGGCGTCTTTTTCCTTGAGCAGGTTCTGCTTGCGCGCATAGTCGTTGATCACGCGGGTGAGCGCGGTGCGGAAGCCCTCAAGGTGCATGCCGCCCTCGGGGGTGTAGATGTCGTTGGCAAACGACATGACGTTCTCGCCGTAGCCGCTATTCCACTGCAGGGAAACCTCAACCTCGCCCATCTTGGCCACAGGTGCGTCCGGGTCCGATTTGCCCTCGATGTAGATAGGCTCCTTAAAGGCCTCGGGGACGTCCTTGCCCTCGTTAAGGAACTTGACGAAGTCGATGATGCCGCCCTCGTAGCAAAACTCCTCCACGTGGGGAGTAGGCTCGCGCTCGTCAGTCAGCACGATTTTGAGGTTCTTATTGAGGAACGCCGTCTCCTGCAGACGGTTGTGCAGCGTATCGAAATCGTAAATGCAGGTCTCGAAGATCTCGTCGTCGGGCCAGAAGGTGACGGTGGTGCCCGTCGAATCCGAGGTGCCCACGACCTCCATCTTCTTGACGGTCTTGCCGCGCGAGAACTCCATCTCGTAGGTGTTGCCGTCGCGACGAACCTGAACGACCACGCGCTTGGACAGTGCGTTGACGACGGAGATGCCAACGCCGTGCAGGCCGCCCGAGACCTTATAGGCCGAATTATCGAACTTACCGCCGGCGTGCAAAATCGTCATGACGACCTCGAGCGTCGGGATCTTTTTAACAGGGTGCTCGTCGACGGGGATACCGCGCCCGTTGTCGACGACCGTGATGGAGTTGTCGGCGTGGACCGTCACCTGGATCTCGGTGCAGAAACCGGCCATGGCCTCGTCGACGGAGTTGTCAACGATCTCCCACACCAGGTGATGCAGACCGCTGGCGCTCGTCGAGCCGATATACATGCCCGGGCGCTTACGAACGGCCTCGAGACCTTCGAGAATCTTAATCTCGCCGCCATCGTAATCGTTTTCGTTTGCCACACGTCCTCCTTCAGTCAAGAAAATGTGTACAGCCTTACTAGTTTATCGTAAAAAAATACCCTCAGGAACGAGGGTATTTGGCTCTACAAGGCCACCAGATGCGATTTAAGGCTCTTTTTTGCTTTGCACGCCCTTGGCCCACTCGGCACTGGCTCTCATGGCATTCTCGAGGGCCTCGCGCAGTTTTTGGTCTTCGATGGGCGCCACTTGGCGCTCAATCTCGGTGCGCTCGGCCTCACTTAGGTCAGCGTGCGGGGCCGGCGGGCGCTCGGTCGTCGCCGGGCGCAGGCGCTGCTTGGCGGCGGGCGGCGTGTGACCCGGCGCGGTGGTTTTGAACACCAGGCCGTCCACATGCGCACCGGCGCGCTCCATGCGCGCGCGGATGATCTCGCGCAACAGCGTCATTTCCTGCGTCCACGAGGGCGAATCGAGATATACCAGCAGCTCATTGGACTCGGGCAGGTAGCGCAAGCCCGTCACATGCCGCCCCTCGCGCGTGCCCGAGCACACCGCGTTCCACGCGCGATAGACCGCGCGCGACTCCTCGGCAGCCTCCATCTGCGCGCGGCGCTCAGGTGTCGCGGCCGCCAGGATGCGCCGACGCTCTGCGTTCAAAAATCCACTGAAGGCAACCGTTTCGCTCTCGCGCTCGTAATTAGCACGTCTCACCCATGCTCACCACCTTGGCTCGATCAAGCAGGTCATCGGTAAAATACCCCAGGTTGGTCGTGGTTATGACCGTCTGGATATCATCGCCGATCAGCCGCAGAAAAGCACCGCGGCGTTCGCCGTCGAGTTCGCTCATCACGTCGTCCAAAAGCAGCACCGGGGCGGTGCCCAGGACATCGCGAGCCACGGCCACCTCCGCCACCTTCCAGGCCAGAACCAACGTTCGCTGCTGACCTTGGCTGGCAAATGAACGGGCGGAGCGACCCGCCACGGTAAACTCAATCTCATCGCGATGCGGTCCCACCAACGTCACGCCGCGGCGAATTTCCTCGTCGGCGTGCTCATCAAGGGCAGCCAGCATGCGCTCGTACGCCCAGCCCTTCAGCTCTTCGCGATCATCGACCTGGGGCAAATCCCCCAGCGTGGACGTATAGGTCACGTTGGCAGCCTCACCGGATGCCACTTGCCCGTAGGCAGTGTGCACATGGCCCGCCAGCCGGTCGAGCAGGGCCAACCGGTGCACAAGCAGGGCCGAGCCCGCGCGGGCAATCGAATCGTTCCACGCGCCGAGCATCTCGCGACAGCACCAGGTCTCCTTGAGCAGGGCGTTACGCTGGGTCACGCAGCGTCCATAGGTGCTCGCAAGATCGGCATAACGTGCGCTCAGCTGCATGCCAAAGTCATCGAGGGCGGCGCGGCGCACACTGGCGCCTCGCTTAACCATGTCCAGATGGTCGGGGCAAAACAGCACGCTCGGCAGAGCCCCGCGCACACCGGCGGCAGAGCACCTCTTGCCGTTGCGGCTAAACGAGCGCTTACCGTCCTCCACGCTCAATCCCATATCAAGCACGCGGCCGTCGCCCTCGAGCCTCAGCTCGACCTTGCACGAGCCCACGCCATCATGGGCGAGCTCGGCTGCGGTCGGATGCCTAAACGAGGCGCCGCTCGTCAGCAGCTGCAGCGCCTCTATGAGATTGGTCTTTCCCGCCGCGTTGGGTCCCGCAAGTATCGTCACGCCCTCGTCCAGGGCAAGGCGATAGCTATCGAAGCTGCGGTAGTGCGCGACGGAAAGATCGCGGGCGAACATGGT
This sequence comes from uncultured Collinsella sp., assembly GCA_900548815.1. Classification (GTDB taxonomy): domain Bacteria; phylum Actinomycetota; class Coriobacteriia; order Coriobacteriales; family Coriobacteriaceae; genus Collinsella. Next base: position 34,831 of record URLR01000009.1, on the reverse strand, counting down.
CATGGCGCAACGCTAGATGCGGACCGGCATGACCAGGTACAGGTAGTTGATCTTGTCGTAGGACTTGAAGATGCCCGCCTGCGAGTAGCTCTTGAGCTCCAGCGTGATCTCCTTCTCCTTGGACAGGGCATTGAGGCAGCCGAAGATGTAGTGGTAGTTGAAGGCGATGGTACCCGACTCGCCCTCGGCCTCGACATCGATCGTCTCCTGCGCCAGATCCTGGTCGTTGGAGATGGAAGACAGGCCCATCTGCCCGTTCTCGACGTCGATCTCGAACTTGACGGCGGGGTTGGCGCTCGCGATAACGGCGACACGCTTGAGGGCGGCATTGAAGGCGGCGACGTCGATCTTGACGCTCGTCACGCACGAATCGGGGATGAGCTGCTTGTAGTTGGGGTACACGCCCTCGATGCGGCGCGACACGTAGGTGGTGTTGCCGGCCTCGAAGACGACCTGGGTGTCGGTAGCCCCGATCATGATGGTCGCCTGGCTTGCCATGATGTTCAGCGCGTCGTTAAAGGCGTCGGCCGGAACGTTGAGCTCAAAGGAGCCTTCGAGGGTCGAGGTCTCGACCTGCGTATCGCACACGGCCAAACGGAAGGAATCGGTCGCCACCAGGCGAACGGTGTTGTTCTCGACCTTCATGTGCACGCCGCCCAAGATGGGGCGGGCCTTGTCGGTCGAGGTGACGCGCCACACGCGGCCGACCATCTCGGACAAGATATCGGTCGGCAGCTCCACGGCACTCTCGATGGCATAGGCCGGAAACTCGGGGAAGTCATTGGCATCGAGCGTGTTCAGGCGGAAAGAGCTCTTCTCGCAACCAATCAGCACCTGGCGCTCGGACAGCTCAAAGGTGACCGGGGCATCGGGGAGGGTCTTGGTGATATTGGAGAGCATCTTACAGGGGATAACCATCTCGCCCTCTTCTTCGACATGCGCCGCGATGCGATGACGGATCGAGATGGTGTAGTTAGAGGTCTGGAATTCCAAGATGCCGTCTTGGGCCTTAACGAGCACGCCCGACAGGATGGGAAGGGTGGATGCCGAAGCGACACCCTTCATAACGACGCCGATGGCTTGTGTAAGCGAGCTCTGGCTGACGGTGAACTTCATCTTTTAATACCTTTCTATAGATATAAATATCTTAATAATAGTAATAGCACTGACGAAACTGTTGATTACTCCCAAAGACGCAGGTCAGACCCAGAAAGAGAATCGACAACAACCTGTGTGCAACGGGGGTGGTTTTCCACGTTCAAAACCTGCGCAAAACTTTTCATCACCGCGGGTTGGGTTTTAGACACCTTATGCCCGTGGTTTCGACAAGTTTTCAACAGGTGTCTCTATTTTCCTACGAGCGCAGTGTAATTTTATCGCGCAAGGACTTGAGGTCTTCGGTGACGGTGCGGTCTTCCTGGATCATCTTCTGGACCTTTTTGTAGCTCGTGCTGACGGTCGAGTGGTTGCGGTTGCCAAATTCGGCGCCCACCGCCGTGGTCGTCATCTCGCACATCTCGATGGCCAGGTAGATGGCGATATGGCGCGCTTTGGCGATATTGGCGTTGCGGCGCGGGCCGATGAGCTCCTCGTGCGTCACGCCGTACTGCTCTTCAATGACGGACTGAACCGTTTGCACGTTGATCTTTTTGGCCGATGTGTCGAAGTACTGGCTGGCGATGGCGTCGATATCGTCAAAGGTGAGCTCCCCGCCCTCGCGCTCGCGGTCGCCCGCCTCGCCGGCGCAGCGCTCGCAGAAGCTCTCGAGTTCGCGGATGTTGGTGCCCGAGACCTCGGCCATGTGTTTAAAGTGCTCGTCGGTCAGGTGCCCGCCGTCGCCCCCATAGGCCGCCAGCAGCGAGTCGTCGCCTGCCTCGGGAGCGGCGACGATGGTGTTCTCGTAATAGCGCTGCAAGATCTTGTATTTCATTTCGTAGCTGGGCTCTGCGACCAGGCAGAGCATGCCGGCGTTGAAGCGGCTGGTCAAACGCTCGTCCATGCTCAGGTCCTTGGGGGCGCGGTCTGCCGCGATGACGACCTTCTTGTTGTTGCGGATGAACTCGTCCATGAGCTGGAAAAAGTAGTCCACGCTCGCGCGCTTGCCGATGATGTTTTGGATGTCATCGATGATGAGTACGTCCACGCCGTGGTACGCCTGCATGATGGGAGCGTTGCTCTTCTTTTGACGGTCGAACTCGGTCATCAGGTCGTCCAGATATGCCTGGGAGTTGGCATACTTGACCTTGATCTCGGGCGACTTCTCGGCGAGCTCGTTTTTGATGGCAAGCAGCAGGTGCGTCTTGCCCAGGCCCGATTTGCCGTAGATGAACAGTGATGTGCACGTGCCGCGCTCGTCCGCGAGGGCGGCAAACTTGAGTGCCGAGCGATAGGCATGACTGTTCTCGGGGCCGTAGACAAAGTTCTCAAAGGTAAATTTTGAGTTCGCGGCGAGTGGGGCTCCATCCGTATTCTGCTCGGCCGGCACGGTCGGTGCTGGCATGGGTGAAGCGGGCGCCGCAGCTTGCGTGGATTTAGCCGGCGCTCCGCCCTTCATCTGGTTCATCATGCGACGAAAATCATCGGCCGAGAGCGTGTTCTTGATTGCAATGCCCGAATCCGCGCTCGCCGCCGCGTCGTGAGCGATGGGCATGTGTGTGACGGGTGCGTTCGTTGACGTCGCCGCCGCGATCGGCAACGGTGCCATGGTTTCACGGGAAACATCGCTGTGCTGGTGCTCGATTGTCGGCACCCCGTCTGCGGAGGCCGGCACCGCCGGGGAAGCGGTGGGAGCCGTGGCGGGCGCCGTCGCGGCAGCGGATTCCGCCGCGGCGCCTTGCGGTGCCACGATGTCGAGCGCAATCGGTGCAAAGGCGATTTCTTCCAGATAGGCCTCAATAGTCGGCTGATGCTTTTTGAGCTGCGCGATGGCAAAGCGCGAGGGGGCCTCGATCGTGAGCGTATCTTCGGTCAGGCTTATGGCGCGCGATTGCCCCAGCATGTTGATGAGGCGTGCATCTTGGCCGTCGCGCTGGCAAAAGGCGATGGCATCCCCCAGGATGATGCTTGCTTCCTCGTCCACTGTCTCTCCCGTTCTTTAGCTCTGAGCTCGCACGCGAGCGGCGCCGAGTTCGGTCAGATGGTATTTCTGGCCATGCTTGATGACCAAGCCGGCCTGCGCCAAGTCATTGAGCGTGCGTGACCAAGTGGGGGCCGAGTTTCCAAACGCCCTCGCCAGATCGGTTGCGCCGCACGCTTGATTTTGCGCCAGATAGCCCAGCGCGGCGTTGCCGCGATCGCTTACGAACACGTCCGGTTGTGGCTGTGCATACTGATTTACTGCATTAGGATACATCATTTGAGCTGCTGGTTGTTGAGAACTCTGCGTCGGCGGCATTTGCTGTTGAAAACTTTGAGGCCACTGTTGGTAAGGCTGCGGCGGCATCTGCTGGGCCCAGGGGTTGTACTGCTGCTGCGGCATCTGCTGGTACGGCTGCTGATATCCCTGCTGGTACTGCTGCGGGAACTGCTGGCCATACCCCAGTGGCGGCATCTGCTGATATGGATATCCCTGTTGGTACGGCTGATAGCCCATTTGCTGGCCACCCGGTGCCCCTGTCGCCTGCTGCATTGCTGCTGTATCCTGATCCGCCAGCGACATGGCCTCTGGCATGCTTGGCGGCATCGACATCGATGCCGCTTGGGGTTCTTGTGTAGGAGGCATTCCGGGCTGCTGCATCTGTCCCACTGGGGGCTGCATCTGCTGCGTTGCCATGGGCTGCTGCGCAAAAGCTCCCGGCAGGGGATATGTGGGCTGCTCCGTCTCGGGCCGCACGGCAGCGCCGCGTCCGCCGGCACGCTCGATTTCCTGCACGCGTTTAGGGTTCAGGCTTACCGTAACCACGGTGCCTTTGCCCATGTTGTCCTCGATGGATACGGCACCGCCGGCGTTTTCCAAATACTCCTGCACCATGGGAAACCCTGCTCCGGTTCCACGGATATAGCGCTTCATCTTGCTGTTTGCGCTGGTAACGCCAAAGTCGAAAGCACGTTCCTTGTCGTCGATGCCGGGTCCTTGGTCAGCAAAGCGGATGGTGTCTCCGCCGTCCAGAATCGAGATGATGGGCTCGGCAAAGTGTGCGTGGATAAAGTTTTCGACAATCTCGCGGATGACCATGAGCGAGATATGGCCACCTTGTTCTTTCATGCACTGGTAGACGGTGTTGGTCGTCTCTTCCAAATACGTGCGGACATCTTGCGGATCAATGACGATCACCCGCGGTGTCGACAGCATGTCGTCATAGACGGCGATGCGCGCGGCGTACATGGCTTTTGGCGCCTGCGTGGTCGTCTGCTCGCCTTCCGCACGCTCTTCGCGCACGCCGGTGATGTGCTCGTTGTCGGGTGCCGGGTCTCCGGAATCGACCATGGTGTAAAAGTCGTCAGACATGCCGCTCGCAATCTTTCAAAAGGTTTCGAACAAATAGTAGCTCACCGTGCAACGTTTCTCATCTTTCGACAACTTTTCAAAACTTGTTGAAAACTTTGGAAAACGGGCGAAAAGTTCTCAACATTGCCAACATGACCTGTTGAAAACTCGATGAAATATCGTGAAAGGTTGCCATGAGGCGCTAATTTCGGTTGTGCTTATGGGGGAACCGTGTGAACTGCGCAACCTTTTACCTTTGATTTCTTGACATTTGAACATTGATTTCCCTACAATCTTCAAGCTCACGTGTCTATATCTGCGTCCGCGTCCCCGCGGACACTCGAAATGCAGCAGGAGGAACTTAAGATGAAGCGTACGTATCAGCCTAATAAGCGTAAGCGTGCCAAGACCCATGGCTTCCGTGCCCGTATGGCCACTAAGGGTGGTCGTGCCGTGCTCGCCCGTCGTCGTGCCAAGGGCCGCAAGCGTCTCACTGTCTAGCAGCGATACACACATCTCGCATGAAGACTATTAAGTCTCGGCAAGATTTCGAGCATGTGTTCAGTCAGGGGCGTCGTTTCAATCACCCTCTGATTCGAATGACCATATGTGAATCGGTTGGCGAAGGCGACTCCGGAAGGGTCGCCTTCGTTGGTGCTAAGCGACTCGGTTGTGCCGTCGTGCGCAACCGATCTAAGCGTGTGATGCGCGAGGCCGCCCGCAGCTGCGGATTTCCCGTTGCGGGTTATGACATCATCTTGTTTGCAACTCCCAAGACGAGGGTTTCCTCGCCGCAGGAGATGGACAAGGCGTTGCGTTCGCTTATGAAGCGCGCCGGCGTTGCCGGGGAGGAGCGATGAGCAATCACGTTTTGCGACGTGTTGCCATCGCTCCTATTCGCATATATCAACAGGTTATTTCGCCCTTATTGCCTGACGCCTGCATTTATTACCCAACGTGCTCGCAATACGCCATCCAGGCGATTGAGAAGCACGGTGTTTTGAGAGGCTGCTGGCTTGCCGTGAGGCGCATCGCTCGCTGCAATCCCCTGCACGTCGGCGGTTATGACCCTGTGCCCTAGCGGGCACTCGCTATCGGAGGAAAACTTACATGTGGGATTGGATCGTTAACATCCTTTTCGAGCTGCTCAAGCTCATCCAGACCTTTGCGGTCGACTGGGGCCTGTCCATCATCATCCTGGTGGTCATCATCCGTCTGCTGCTGACGCCGCTCATGCTCAAGTCGACCAAGTCGACGGCTCGCATGCAGGTGCTGCAGCCCAAGATGCTCGAGATCCAGGAGCGCTATGCCGACGATCCCCAGCGTCAGGCCGAGGAGATGCAGAAGTTCTACAGCGAGAACAAGTTCAACCCCATGGCTGGCTGTCTGCCGCTGCTGATTCAGATGCCTATCCTGTTCGCCCTGTTTACATTGCTGCGCAACCTGCCGCAGTACTTTAACGACGGCACGTTCTCGTTCTTCAACATCCTGCCCGACCTGACCACCACGCCGAGTGCTTCCTTTGCCGATGGCTTTATGGTTGCACTGCCTGCGCTGGTTTGCCTGATCCTGTTCGCCGTCCTGCCCCTGATTCCGCAGCTCTATATGTCGCGCAACCAGACCGGCCAGCAGGCTCAGAGCATGCGTATGATGGCCGTTGTCATGACGGTCATGATGCTTTGGATGGGCTGGAGCCTTCCCGTTGGTGTTCTGCTGTACTACGACGTCTCGTCTGCTTGGCAGGTTATCCAGCAGATTTTTGTGACGCAGAAGGTCATCGACAAGGCGAAGGCCGATGAGGAGGAGCGTCTTAAGAACGCTCCGCTGCAGGTTGAGGTCACTCGTCGAGAGAAGAAGCCGCGTCCGCACAAGAAGAAGTAGTGGGATATCAATCTTATTTAGGTACCTAACTTTTGGAGTACGTTATGTCTGAAGAGATCATCGAGGATATGCTTGAGGAGGTTGCCCCGCAGGTCGCGGGCGATTATCCCGAGATTGCACAGCGCTACAAGGCTGGTGAAGAGCTGACCGATGAGGAGCTCGACACCATTGCCGATGTTGCGATTTCCATCCTGCGTTCCATCCTTTCGCACTTCGATGCCGCCAACTCTCCTATCGATGAGTATGAGGGCGACGAGGGTGAGCTGATTTTGGATGTAACGGCTCCCGACCTTGCTGTTCTCATTGGCCGTCATGGTCGCACTCTTGATGCTCTTCAGGTTATGTTCTCTTTGCTGGTGAGCCGCAAGCTTGGCTTTAGGTATCCGGTTGTAGTGGACGTCGAGGGATACAAGAGTCGCCGTCAGGATAAGGTCGCCTCCATGGCTCAGTCTGCTGCCGAGCGTGCCATCCGCACTCATAAGAGTGTTTCGCTTCCGCCCATGAATGCCTACGAGCGCCGACTGGTTCACATTGCACTTCGTGGCAACGATGCAGTCGATACTCATTCTGAGGGTTCTGACCCTGATCGCCATGTGGTGATTGTTGCTCGATAATCTACTCGAGCTTATGCTAAGGGGACGTGGTTTCCACGTCCCCTTTTTTTGTCAAAAGTTCTCGATACACTGATTTTTGTCAGAAAGGAGCTTTCGTTGTTAGTACTTACTGATCAGCAGGCTGACGAGATGTTGAGTCGTCTAACTTCCTATTGCAAAGAGTATTCCTTGAGCGTAACTGATGTTGAGCTGAGGAAATGTATTCAGCATTTGGATTTGGTTCTAGAAACAAATAAGACAACCAATCTCACCCGTATTCTTAACGTAGAAGATGCTGCAGTACTTCATATCCTCGACTCACTTGTTTTGCTCCCCTATATCAACAAGGCTCCTGAGGGAGCTTTGCTCGATATGGGAACAGGTGCGGGCTTCCCTGGTATTCCATTAACCATAACCACGCATCGTAAAGCTACTTATATTGACTCTGTTGGCAAGAAGGTTGATGCGGTTAATTCCTTTGTCCATGCTCTTGGATTGAAACATGCTCATGCGGTTCATGATCGTCTTGAAGAATATGCTCGAAGCCATAAGAAGCAGTTCTCTGTTGTAACCGCCCGCGCACTGGCCCCTCTACCGATTCTTGTTGAGTATGCGGCTCCGTATCTGAAGGATGGAGGGCTATTTGTTATAACCAAGGGCAATCCTTCGGATGAGGAGCTTGCTACCGGCATGTCAGCAGCTAAGATTTGCGGCTTCACTTTGCTTCTGAATGACGCAATTGATTTGCCTGAAGGCTTGGGTCATAGGGAGTTCATTGTTCTTAAGAAGAGTCATCCAGCATCTGTCTCATTGCCTCGTGCAAATGGCGTGGCAAAGAAGAATCCGCTTGCCTAGATGTTTCACGTGAAACATAATGGATACTAACAACTTGCAGTGTTTCACGTGAAACATGGCGGTTGATATCGAATCGGAATGTTTCACGTGAAACATCCTCCGTTTGACAGCTTTAATACACACCAGGAGGGACCGTGGGATTTCGCGACGTTAAGCGTTCTAAGAGCGCAAAAGACACGCGTATCATTGCAATCATCAATCAAAAAGGCGGCGTCGGTAAGTCAACGACAGCTGTAAATCTTGCAGCAGCACTTGGTGAGCAGGGTCGTAAGACACTGATTGTCGATTTTGATCCACAGGGAAACAGCACCAGTGGATTTGGAATTGAAAAAGAAGACCTTGATCACTGCATCTATGATGCATTGTTGAATGATGTGCCGGCAGAATCGCTTGTTCTTGATACAAATTGCAAAAAGGTATTTGTAATTCCGGCAACAATTCAGCTTGCAGGCGCAGAAATTGAGCTCGTAAGCGCAATTGCTCGTGAAACCCGCCTCAAAGATTTGCTTGAGCCGATTCAGGATGAGTTCGATTTCATTTTCATTGACTGTCCTCCTTCGCTCGGCCTGCTTACTATCAACGCCTTGACCGCAGCAGACAGCGTTTTGATTCCGATCCAGTGCGAATATTATGCACTCGAGGGTGTTACAAAGCTGCTTGAGTCAATGAAGATGGTCAAATCACGTCTGAACAAGGGCTTAGACACCTATGGAGTGCTTATGACCATGTATGACTCGCGTACTTCACTATCGAATCAGGTTGTTGAGGAGGTTCAATCGTACTTTGGTGATAAGGCGTTTAAGACGCTAATCCCCCGTACGGTTAAAATCTCCGAAGCTCCGTCTTTTGGAGAACCGGTAATTACCTATGCACCTCAAAATAAGGGTGCAAAAGCATATATGAACCTTGCAAAAGAGGTGATCAAGCGTGCCTAGTGTAAAGAAACGTGGCGGATTGGGACGTGGACTCAATGCTTTGGTCTCAGAGGCCGAGTATGAGACCAGCGGTTCGGCTGCATTGGCTTCAAATGCCGCATCTGAAACAAAACTACCTATTGAGGATATCGTTCCCAACCCTAATCAGCCGCGAATTCACTTTAACGAAACTGAACTTCGCGAGTTGAGCGAGTCAATCCAAGAACATGGCGTTTTGCAGCCGCTTTTGGTTCGCAAGCATGGAAACGGCTATGAGATCATCGCTGGTGAGCGTCGTTACCAGGCGTCAAAGCTTGCTGGCCTTGAAGAATTGCCAGTCATCATTAAAGAGGTAAATGATGAAGAGATGCTGGCTCTAGCTCTTATCGAAAACCTTCAGCGTTCTGATCTGAATCCCGTCGAAGAGGCTAAGGGCTATCGCCAACTCATTGATGCCAGCGGGATGACCCAGGAGGCATTGTCGAAGGCAGTAAGCAAGTCACGCTCTGCAATTACAAACTCGCTGCGTCTTCTCGATCTCCCCGAAGTAGTTCAGCAGATGATTTTTGAGGGTAAACTTACTGCTGGTCATGCACGTGCGATTCTTGCAGTTCCCTATGAGGATGCTCGAATTCGACTTGCAGAGAAGGTTGTTGCAGAGGGCCTTTCCGTAAGAGCGACAGAAAATCTTGCTCCGTTGTTTTCTGCCGGAGAGACACCTAAGACGCCGAGGCCTGCAACCCCTCAGTCTTTTAAAAAGGCAGCCCGCGTGCTTCGTCAGGTTTTTAATACCAACGTGCGTGTGAAGAGCTCGCGTGGAAAGAATAAGATTGAGATTGAGTTTAAAGACGAGGAAGAGCTCTCTCGTATTCTTGGCGAAATGATTCAGTTTGATCAAGGAGGCCAAGATGAGGAATAGAATTTTAACTGCGATTGCATTGGCGACGACTGTCGCGGCTGGTGCCTTTGCTGGCTATAAGATCGCGACAGACGATGAACTTCGAGGTCGTTTGCTTCGTAGTGCGCAAGATATTATCGATACATCCAAGAAGAAAATGGATGTTATGACAGAAGATGTTGCAATGCGTACTGCTCAGGTAACGAAGAATCCCAAGATTAATCAGGGTTGGGTCAGCAACCAATGGGAAAATGTAGGCTATTAGGTACCTAACAATTACTTAGCATATTGTGATGGGTCCTTGTCTGATTCACGAGACAAGGACCCCTTATTTTGGCCGTAAAAATGGGACCAGTAGCAGCTGATTCAAAATTAAGGTCAATAAATGAAACGACCCCGGTTGCATATCCTGCAACCGGGGTCGTTCGATGTTTCACATGAAACGTTTTGGGTGCGACTCCCCTATGCGTTCTTCTGAACTTTGAAGCGCTGCTTCAGCTGTCCGCAAGCGGCGTCAATATCGTTACCACGGGAGTTACGAATCGTTGTCTCGATGCCACGGGACTCAAGGCGACGCTGAAGATCCTCAACCTTATGAATCGGCGACGGCTTGAGCGGGCTACCCTCGATGTCGTTAAGCTGAATGAGGTTAACGTGGCACAGCGTTCCCTCGCAGAAGTCGCAGAGCGCCTGCATTTCCGGATTCGTATCGTTGACGCCTTCGATCATGGCATACTCATAGGTTGGGCGGCGGCCGGTCTTCTCGGTGTAGAGCTGAAGCGCTTCGTGAAGGCGAAGCAGCGTGTACTTCTTAACACCGGGCATGAGCTTATTGCGCGTCGACTGGATGGCGGAATGCAGTGAAACAGCAAGCGTGAACTGCTCGGGGATGTCGGCAAATTTGCGAATACCGGGAATAACGCCACTGGTAGAGACGGTGAGGTGACGAGCGCCGATACCGATGCCATCGGGGTCGTTGAGGATTCGCAGCGCCTTGAGAACCTCGTCGTAGTTGGCAAACGGCTCGCCCTGGCCCATGAAGACAACGCTCGTGGCGCGCTCGCCAAAGTCGTTGGATACATGAAGTACCTGGTCGACGATCTCTTGAGCGGTCAGAGAGCGCTTGAGGCCGTTGAGACCGGTAGCGCAAAAGGCACAGCCCATGCCGCAGCCTGCCTGGGTGGAAACGCAGACGGAAAGCTTGTTACGACGGGGCATGCCGACAGTCTCGACGGAAACGCCGTCGTGGTATTCGAGCAGATACTTGCGCGAGCCATCTTTGGAAACCTGCTTGGTGAGTTCAGTGGGCGTGTCAAAGGCAAAAGCCTCTTTAAGCTGCTCGCGGAAAGCCTTGGGAATGTTGGTCATATCGTCAAACGAACAAACGTTCTTCTCGAAGACCCATTCAATGAGCTGCTTCGCGCGGAACGCGGGCTGGCCAAGTTCGGCCACGAGCTCGCGAATATCGTTTTGGCTCAAGTCGCGAATGTCCTGAGATTTAGTCCTGGGATTCATGGAAGCCTTTCGATTTTGGGGAAACGTAGAGGGTATCGCTACAATATGGTATCAGCTGCAGAAATTATAGAGGAGGAGTCTGCCCATGCCGGGTAAAAGCCTAGAGAACATGCACGTAGCGGTCTTGGCGGGCGGTCATTCCGCTGAGCGCGAGATCTCGCTCAATTCGGGAAAGAACGTTGTGGTGGCACTGAAGGAAGCCGGCTACACCTCGGTGGAGCTGCTCGATACGGCCGCTGATGACTTTATGGTAACCATGGCAACCGGCGGCTTTGACGTGGCGTTTATCGCCATGCACGGTGCCGGCGGCGAGGATGGTGCCATGCAGGGCGCCATGGAGACCCTGGGTATCCCCTACACGGCCTCGGGCGTGCTTGCTAGCGCCTGCGGTGCCGACAAAGAGGTCTCTAAGCTCCTGTACGCCAAGGCGGGCATTCCCATTGCCCCCGGCCTTGCGCTCGAGGTGGGCGATGAAGTCGATATCGATCATATCGTCGAGGTTTGTGGCGAGCGCAGCTTTGTGAAGCCGGCCGTCAACGGTTCCAGCTATGGCATTTCCCTGGTCCATGAGCCCTCCGAGCTGCCCGCGGCAATTGCCAAGGCGTTTGAGTACGGCGACAAAGTGCTGGTCGAGAAGTGCATCGAGGGTACCGAGATCACCGTCGGCGTGTACGGCGAGGACGACGTGCGCGCCCTGCCGATTGTCGAAATTCGCAAGCCCGAGGACTGTGAGTTCTACGATCTGGACGTGAAGTATGTCGACCCTACGGACATCCATCGTATTCCGGCGCAGATTTCACCCGAGAATTGCGCTCGCGTTCAGGAGCTTGCCTGCGCCGCTCACAAGGCCCTCGGTTGCCTGGGCATCTCGCGCAGCGATTTTATCGTGAGCGAGGACGGCCCCGTCATCCTCGAGACCAACACCATTCCCGGCATGACTGATACGTCGCTGTATCCGGATGAGATTCGCCACACAGACGACATGACGTTCCCGCAGGTCTGTGACAGCCTGATCCGTATGGGCCTTCGTCGAGCGGGCATTGCATGCTAATCGAGGACGCGGTTTCGTCAGGAACGCCGCAGTTTGTCATCGACTCCTATGCCACGCTTGCCGAACGCGCCAAAACGCAGTCCTTCGGCCTTATCGAGGAAGATGTGATTGTCCTCGATACCGAGACCACAGGTCTTTCGGTGCAGGACAACGAGCTGATCGAGATCTCGGCGGCCCGTCTTTCGGGCCGCGAGATCGTCGACCGCTTCGATACCTTCGTGCATCCCAAGCAGCTAATTCCCGCCGAGATTACCGAGCTCACGAGCATTACAAATGCCGATGTGGCAGATGCCCCGTCGGCCGCTGAGGCCGTCGCCGCTCTCGCCGATTTTGTCGGTGGTTGCCCGGTGATCGCACATAACGCCACGTTCGATCGCTCGTTTATCGAGTCGGTCAAAGGCGGCGTCAACGTGAGCGATATCTGGATCGATTCGCTGGCGCTGTCGCGCATCGCGCTTCCGCGCCTGGCCTCGCACAAGCTGTCTTTTATGGCCGATCTGTTTGGCTGTGACTCGGTATCACACCGTGCCAATGCCGACGTCGACGCCCTGTGTGGCGTATGGCGCGTGTTGCTCGTGGCGCTCACCGACTTGCCCCAGGGCCTCATGGCGCGCCTAGCCGACATGCATCCGGATGTGCCTTGGTCCTATCGTCCTATCTTCTCATTCTTGGCAGGGCAGAACCCTGGTTCTATCTTCTCTCTCAGCGCCGCTCGTGCTGACGTTCTCAAGGCCGATCGCGCCGACGATCGGGTGGACGCCGACGAACTGCCGGTCCTCAAGATGCCGAGTCGTGAGGAGATTGAGGCAGACTATGCGCCAGGTGGCCTGGTCAATCGCATGTACCCCACCTACGAGCCGCGTGATGAGCAGATCGCGATGGCGCTCGAGGTCCGCGATGCGCTGGTCACGGGCACTCATCGTGTAATTGAGGCGGGCACAGGCGTCGGCAAATCGATGGCCTATCTGGTGCCTTTTGCCGAGGCAGCACGCCGTAACAACATCACGGTTGGTATTGCGACCAAATCGAACAATCTCGCCGACCAGCTCATGTACCATGAGCTGCCAAAACTTGCCGAGCAACTGGACGGTGGTCTGTCATTTTGCGCTCTCAAGGGGTATGACCACTATCCGTGCCTGCGCAAGCTTGAGCGCATGAGCCGCGGCCAGGTCGAGATTACCACCAAGCGCGATCCGGCGGACACGCTCACGGCGGTCGCGGTCATTATGGCGTACGTCTGCCAATCAGCCGATGGCGACCTCGACTCGCTCGGCATTCGGTGGCGCAGCGTCAACCGTCCCGACTTTACGACGGCCTCGCGCGAGTGTGCTCGTCGCCTCTGCCCGTTTTTCCCTGATAAATGTTTGGTCCACGGCGCTCGCCGTCGTGCGGCGCATGCCGATGTGGTGGTCACCAACCATTCCCTGCTGTTCCGCAATGTCGCGGCCGAGGGCAGGATTTTACCTCCGATTCGTCATTGGGTAATCGACGAGGCCCATTCCATCGAGCGCGAGGCGCGCCGCCAGTGGGCGCGCGTGGTGTCGGCGGACGAATCACACGTTCTGTTTGAGCGCCTGGGTGGCTCGAGCACCGGCGCGCTAAGCCAGGTTTCCCGTGATTTGGCAACCTCCGAGGGCTCTACGCTCTATCTGGGCCTTACTGCCAAGGCGACGTCGACGGTTGCGCGCGCGAGCATGGCAATCGCCGACGTGTTCGATGGCGTTCGCGAGCTCGGCCGCCGTGCGCGTGGGGGTTATGACAATGCCAATCTATGGATTGGCCCCGAGCTGCGCGAATCTGACGACTGGCATGATTTCTTACCGTCGGCCTACACTGCCATCGACGCATTGGAACAAGCTGACAAGAGCGTCGACGCGCTGGTGCAAGCCGTCGCCGCCGACAAGCCCGAGGTTGTTGTTGACCTGGGTGATATCTCGCGCCGCCTGCACGAGCTGGCCGAGAACCTCAAACTCATCATTGATGGCGCCGATGAACACTACGTGTATTCGCTGCAGGTCAATCGCAGGTTGCGTGCCGGCGGAGAGTCGATGACCGCAGAGCGCATCGACATTGGTGAGGCCTTGGCAACCGAGTGGCTGCCCGAGGTTCACACGGCTATCTTTGCCTCGGCGACCATGACGGTGTCCAAAAGCTTTGAACACTTTAACCACGCGGTCGGCCTCGATCGCATCGGTGCTTCGACATCCTCATCGCTGCACTTGGATTCGAGCTACGACTTCGATTCGAACATGGCCGTAGTCGTTGCGGGCGATATCCCCGATCCGCGCGATCGTGAGAGCTATCTTACGGCGCTCGAGCGCGTGCTGGTCGACGCCCATCTTGCCATGGGCGGATCGGTGCTCACGCTGTTCACCAATCGGCGCGACATGGAAGACCTGTACGCCCGCGTTGAGCCCAAGATGGCCCGTGCGGGTCTGGAGCTCAACTGCCAGCAGCGCAACTCATCTCCTCGTCGCCTGCGCGACCGGTTTATCAACGAGCCGACCTCGTCGCTTTTTGCTCTTAAGGCCTTTTGGGAGGGATTCGACGCCAGCGGCGAGACGCTGCGCTGCGTCATCATTCCCAAGCTGCCGTTCTCGAGTCCCACGGACCCGCTCTCGTGCGAGCGCAACCTGCGCGAAGACCGCGCTTGGGCGCGCTATTCGCTGCCCGAGGCGGTGCTCGAGGTCAAGCAGGCGGCCGGCCGCCTTATCCGCTCGTCGACCGATTGCGGCGTGCTGATTCTGGCCGACCCGCGCCTGGTGACGAAGGGCTACGGAAAGAAGTTCTTAACGTCGCTGCCTACGAGCTCCTACCAGCGCATCGAATCGGCGCAGATCGGGCACTATCTGCAACTGTGGCGTGCACGCCACGAGCGGCGGCGCTAAAGCGGACAGACGAGGGTCTTTGCCATATCGCACAGACGCTTTGACAGGGCGGGGTCATCCAAGATGCGGATGGCTCCGCCCGCTGCGATTACCTGGCTCAGTAGCCAACGCTCGGAGCCATAATGCACGGTTACCGTTGCCATGTCTGCCCCGCTGCGCTCGATTAGGGTGATGCCGGCCCAGTCCAGATGCTCCGCCATATCGAATGGCATCAAGAGCTTTGCGCTACGCTGCGTCCGAGCAAGGGAATCGTGGAGGGATGTGACGTCCGGTGCATGAGGCACGACGGAGTCTTCCGTCAAGGCGAGTCCCTCGATTTTATCCATGCGATAGGTGCGCTGCTCATCGACCGCGATGTCCCAGGCAATCAGGTATGTTTGGTCGCCGTTTGCCGTAATGCGCAAGGGGTCGACCAGACGCTCACGTGGCCGTGCATCGTCCATCGAGCGATACGAGATGCGGCAGCGAACACCGTCCTGAATGGCGCAGCTCAGCTGCTGCCAGTGCGACCCGTGGTTGACGGTGTCAAAGACGCGCTGGTTATAGCCGAGCTCTTCGGGTAGAAGGGCATGTCGAATCCGAGCTGCCGTCTGTGGCTCGATCCCCAACGATTCAAGTTCATGGTTGAGCACAGCGCCCTCGGCGGCACTCAAGCGCAGCGGTAGCACACGCCCGGCGTCACCGGTGAGGACCACACGCTCGCCGCGGCATTCGCAGATGATGCGCGCGCCCGATTCTCGGTCCGCGAGCGTCGAGACGATCTCGAGAATCTCGTCGAGCGATACCCCCGTGATGTCAAAGCGACTGCAAATCTCGGTCCGTGTCATGCCGCTCTCGCCGGCGGCGTAGAGGGCCTCCATGATGTCGATGGCGCGCGAGAGTCTCTGCTCGCTGGTGAGTTTACGCACGGGCATACTCGTGCACCGTCCTTTCAATGAGGTGGTTCCACGCCTGTTTGAGCGATTTGGGGGCCACGGGCCTCATGCCGTCCATGGCGTGGGCCATGCAAAATGAGGCGCCGGCTTCAAGATCGCGCACGTCAACGGTCCAGGTCCATCCCACATCGGTGTGTACGAGCTCACCTCGCCCACGCGTGAGACCGTTGATCATATCGATCTGCGTCTGAGGGGCGAATGAGAACGTGGCTGCAACGGGCGGTCGGTCGGCAAAATCGAATTCAAAGAACAGGTAGTCGCTGAGGTTGAAGTCCGCGGGGATGACGTAGGCCTTCGAAGGACGCCAAGCGCGAACGATACGGTCGCAGCGGAATGTCCTGATGTCGTCGGTGACGTTGTCGAGGCCGCAGAAGTAAGCCACGCCCTCGCGCTCGAACATGCCGTAGACGCAGACGGTACGTTCTCTCTGCTCGCCGCGTCCGTTCTGATATAAAAATCGCAGCGCGCATCGCTCGGCAAAGGCGCTCCAAACCGCATCGACGGTGGGAGAGCGGCTGATCGGCGCCTCGTCTACCGTCGTCCTGCCGGTGAGATAGGCAATCTTGGAGCGAATATCGGCAAGCGGTGCGGCAAAAGTGGATGAGCCGGCCGCTAGTGTCTGGTCGATGGCGTTGAGCAGGATATCGGCGTCGTCTGCGGTAATGAGGCCGCCTGCCGCAAACGTGTGCTCGCGGTCGATTGTCCACGAGCTTTCCTCGGTCTCCTGCGCGCCGGTGGGGCGAACCTCCTTGATTAAGATGCCGCGTTCGAGCAGCTTGTCACGATCGCGTCGAAACTTGCGCTTATCCGAGTCGATATTGCCCGAGCCATATCCCAGGTCAGAATCCAAGACGATCTGCTCGGTCGTCAGCGGTTCGGGGGAGCTATTGAGCACAAAGAAAAGATTGAGGATGCGCTGAGCCGTTTTATCGAAACTGGGCTCCGAATTTCCCTTTTTAATTGTCTCGGTCGTGTCGCTTGCCGTCATAGAGTCCTCGCATGAGAAGGTGGTTTGCTGCCATGATTTTAGTCCGATATGGAGATTAGGCTATATCCTTGTCCGCTCGGGGCGTTAAGATGGCCCGAATTCGGTCGTTTGCGCTCGCTCGGGGTATACTTTCGACTATATACGGTTCTAATGTGCATGCATTGGGCCTATTTGTCGGATTATGGATGTGGAGCGCACATGGCGAACACCCAGAACTATATTAACCACCTGCTGCAGAACACCGGCATTACGCCGGCATGCAGCGAAGAAGAGCGCTTGGCTGCCGAAGATATCGCTCAGATCTTCCGCAACCACGGCTTTGACCCCGAGGTTCAGGAGTTCAATGCCCCGGTGCCCAGTAGGTTGGCATTTGCCGTTACCGGTATTCTTGCGTTTGCCGGCGCCCTGCTGATGGGCATCGGCGGCGGTATCGGCTTGGTCGGCACCTTGCTGGCCATTGTCGGCGCCGTTCTTTACGTGCTCGAGCGCACGGGCCACCCCGTGGTTTCGCGCCTGGGCAAGACGGGCGTGAGCCAAAATGTCATCGCCTACCACAAGGCCTCGGGCCCGCTCGCGTCCCCGCGTAACCGCCCGGTGGTCGTTGTCGCACACTACGACTCTCCCCGTGCTGAGCTGCTCGCCCGCGAGCCTTATGCTTCGTATCGTGCACTCATCGCCAAGCTGTTGCCCGTTGCCACGGTTGCCCCCGCTGCCGTTGCCATCCTGCGTATTCTGCCGCTCCCCGGCGCGCTCAAGGTTCTGCTGTGGATTGTCGCGATCCTCGCTTCCCTCGTTGCACTCGCCAACGCGGTAAACATCATCTCTAACCGCCACATTCTTCCCTATACGTCTGGCGCGGTGTGCAACAAGTCTTCTGTCGCCGCTATGCTCGGCGTTATGGACAACGTTGCTCCCTTCCAGGGCGAAAACGAGTTTCCCGACGATGTTCCGTTCGATACCTATTTTGGGGAGCAGAAGCGTCGTGCCGAGGAAATGGCGCGCGCAGCGGCGGAATATGCCGCGGCCCAGCAGCAAAACGACTACGGCAACACCATCGAGTATGAAGAGCCTACCTACGCCGAGGACGAATTCGGTCAGCCGATTGCTCCCGACGCTCAGACCGAGCCCGAACAGGGTGAGGCTTTCGACGAGCAAATCGAGGGCTTTGAGGGTGCGTCTGCCGACGAGACGCTGATCGGCGCTATCGTGCCTGAGGATCAGAATCAGGCTGCCCAAGCCGAAGAGTTCAATGACGAGGTTCCCGCTGCCGAGCCGGCGGAGGAGTCTGCCGAGCCCGAGCCCAAGCTCTATCGCAACGCCGCCGGCAACATCCGCTTTGGTTCGGATGCCATCCGTGCACTCGGAATGCTTCCCGAGTCCTGCACGCTCGATTACGAGGAGGGCGAGGAGCCAACGTTTGAGCCCGAGCCTGCCCCCGTCGTGGCTGCGCCTGCGCCCGTTGTCGCTGCGGATGATGAGTCTGCCGCGGTTACTGCTGCCGTTGCCGATCCCGAGGCGGTGTCCGCGTTCGATCCCGCGGCAGGACTGGACATTTTGGCTCCCGCCGCACCGGCGCAAGACGTTGCGGACGAGTCTGACGACGATTACGTTGAACAACCGAGGCGCGTGTCTTACGAGAGCGATACTGATTTCTCGGCCGAGATTCCCGCGGCAACGCCGCATGCCGACATTGCATCCGCGTTCTCGTCGATTGGCGCCAGCGCTTCCAACTTCTTTAAGGGTGCGTTTGCAAAGGGCAAGAAATTTGTCGACGATTTCGAGGAGAAGCGCGCTGCCGCACGCGAGGCTGCCGAGCAGGAGGCTATCGCTCAGCAGCAGGCAGCCGAGGCGGCACGTGAGCTCGCGGCGCAAGAGTTCGAGCAGAACGAGGCTATGCAGTCCGCGCCCGTCGAAGCCGCCGAAGCTACAACGTCCTTTGAGTCCCAGCAACCGGCGTCCGCGGATGTTGTTGAAGCGACGACGTCTTTCGAGGCTCAGCAGCACGTCGATAGCACCATGTCGTTTGATGCCGCGCAGTTCGATTCCACGATAACGTTTGAAAAACAGGGCACCGCGATTGCCGAGCCCCTTCCTGTTTCCGATGAGCAGGGCGACGCGGCAGACGATGACGAGCCTGTTGATGCTGCCGAAATCCAAGATGCCGTCGAGGACGAGCCCGTCGAGGCCAACTCTGACGAAGAGCAATACGCGGCAGCCGAGCAAGATGATTCGACCGAGGTCGAGCAGGAGGAAGTGTCTGCGGTTTCCGAGACTCCCGAGACGGATGAGTCGAGGCCTTATTCCACGCAGATTTTCACCATGCCGACCCCGAGTGGTTCCGGTGCCACGGTTGCCAATGTCGCTCCCACCCAGGACGAAACGGTCGATTCCCTTATGGCCCAGATTTCCTCCCAGGCATCGCCGCGCCCGCAGATGAATGTTCCCGATCCGGCGTCGGCACCGTCGCCTGCACCTTCCTCGTCTCCGCTGGCTTCGGTCCCCGATCCGTCGCTGCCGTCTATGAAGCAGGCAAACGTTGCGTCTCGCACGTCGCTGTTCGACCTTCCCGACCCCTCCGCACAGGTCAATGATCCCTTTGCTACTGCCCAGGGCCCCGAACCCACATCGACACCCGTTGCGCCTCCTATGCCCGTTGCGTCGGGCGCACAGCCGATTGAGACCATTTCGGCTCCCGCCCCGGCGGCACCCAAGTCTCGTAAGCGCGGCCTGGGTGGTCTGTTCGGCCGTAAAAAGAAAAACGAGCAGGACAGCATGAGTGACTGGCTGGGCGTCGAAGACGATTACGATGCCAAGAAGTCCGGTCGCGGTATCGGTTCGTGGGATAACTTCGAGGACGATAACGATGGCTGGAAGGGTGGCGCTACGTCTTCCGATGGCGCTTCTTCCGAAGATATGCTCTCGGCTGTCGCCTCTATGGGCGATGATGAGCTGCTCGGTCACGATATCTGGTTTGTGGCAACGGGCGCCTCGGATTGTGATGGCGCCGGCATGAAGGCCTTCTTGGCTTCGCATCGCGATAAGCTCCGCGGCGTATTCTTCATCAATCTTGAATCCGTCGGCGCCGGTAGGCTTTCGGTGGTGACGGTCGAGGGCGAACAGCAGCTGCTCAAGGGCGATCGCCGCATCATGAACCTGGTCAGCAAGGTCTGCAAGTCGTTCCATGTCGATTGTGGCGCGCTCGAGATGCCCTATGCCAAGACCGATGCCTATGCTGCGCTCGAGGCGAGCCGCCGAGCCCTTACCATCGCCGGCGTGGACGGCACGCGTCTGGCTTGCGCTCGTACCGAGGACGACCTGCCCCACAATGTCAACCCGACGAACATTGCTACGGTATCCGAGGTCGTGACCGAGGTTATCCGCCGTTCGTAGACGGAGCTCTAAGGAGTCAACGTGTTTTCGTATATTAAGCGCCATTGGCCTGTCTACGTGATTTTGACCTTGATTGCCATTGCGTTAGGATTTGGGGCTGCCTACATCGTGGGTGCAAAGGGCTCGACCCCCGCCTCCGCAATCAGCGAAGAGGTGGAGCAAGAACAGAGTACGGGTGCCGATGGGATTCCTGAGTCCGAGCAGGCAATCGTTGATGGTGGATCTTCGTCTGCAGAGTAGATGCGGCGATTTAAATGATTGAAAGCGGGCGAGCCAGGGGACTGGCTCGCCCGCTTTTTCATCGTGCTAGCGCTTCTTTGGGATCGACCTAAGGCGAGCGAACCATAGGGCTGCGGCACCCGAGGTCAGGAGCGCGGTGATGCAAGCGGCGATGGGAACTGATCCTGTTGCCGGTAGGTCCTGCGGTAGGGTACAGCGTTGAATGACGCTGTCCTCGTCATGTGACTCAAGTTTATCGCCGACACCGTTGCGGCAAAGATCGACGCGCGCGCTGTTGGTGAGTGCGGTTTGGGGCGTATAAGCCGACGTTGCCTGCATGTGTACGACTGCGCCCCGAGCGTCTGTGCCAAGGATTGCTTTGGCATCGTCAAGGTCGTCGTGCTCATCTTTGAGATCATCGCGGGTCCAAGAATCCGCATCGCTTCGAGTCGTAAAGTCGGCGGCTACCGCACCGTATTCAATTCGAATGCCTGTTACGACGGTATTGGATGCAAGGTCGAGCTCTTCCGCCTCGAGTGTGGTGGATTCCGTGGTCGAGACATCCGCCTTCCAGAGGCGCCAGCCGTCGTAATCGACGAGGCGGCAGTCCTCACCAAGGCTCTCTTTTACTTCGTCGGACTCAAGCCAAGGATTTTCGTGTCCATCGTCAAGTGTCGCGTTCGCCGGCTCATCGACGTCTGTCGAGTCCAACGGCGTCGTGCGATACCACACGTTGCACAGACCGTTGAGGTCGCCGATGGCGACGGGGGTTTCGATTGAGATGAATCTCGCCGTGCCGTCTTTGGCGCACTCAAGATCATCGGTAATCGTAAACTCATCAACCCAAGTAGCGGAATCGTTTCGAGCGTCGATGGTATAGGAGAAAAGTCCATCCGTATTAGTTTGCGTCGCGGCGCGATTTTTACCATCGCCGTTAGCCAACAGGCTCTTTTCGATAGGTTGGACAAGTTCCTGACGCTTGTCGACCTGTCCCTTGATCTCGATGGGCGCATCCTTCATCGCGACGGATTGGACTTCTCCCGTATCCTTTATTTCAAACGTTATTTCCTCGGCAAGGTCATAGGTCCGCGGAGACATCATTTCGCGCAACGAGTAGGTGCCGGGTGCAAGATGTTCGACGCGGTGTGGCTTGTCGGATGAGGTCCAGGAGTCTATTTCGGTTTTATCGGGACCATATAAGGTGAGTTGTGCGCCTTCCACTTCCTGCTCACCGCTTGCATCGACCTTGGAGATATCAACCTTGGTGTAATCGTCGGATACGTTAAGCCGTGCTTCTACAACGGGTGTTTTCTGGTCGGCATAAGTAAGGTCGACAATATGGGTTGTCCGATCGAGCAAGAAGCCTGCCGGCGCTTGAGTCTCGACAACCTCGTAGCGTGCGGTGCCAAGTCCCAGCGGGAGGTTGTCCGCGCGTGCTTCTCCAGTTTCATCCGTCGTGACGGTCGCGACAGTCTCACCGTCGAGCGCGGCAATGCTACCGTCGGGGCGCACGATATCACCCGAGGCACGGATCTCAAAGACGGCGCCCGCGAGGCTGCTGCCGTCTATGGCATCGGTTTTAACGATCCTGATGTTTCCGGTCGCGGCGTGGTCATAATACGAGGCGACTGCAACGGGCGTTAGGTTCATGTCGGCGGGTATGTTTACCTCGATCTCTTCGCCGACAAGATAGGGCTCTTTGGCCGAGGTTTCGCGTACATAATAGGTGCCCGGCACGAGCGATTCGGGCAGTGTGACGGTCCCGGTCGCGTCAGTCGTAAAGGTGTCCATTACGTCATGTGCTGGATACCAGCAAGTTTGTGAGACAGGTTCGTGATTGCTGTCGAGGAGTTGGAAGGTGAATCCGGCTAGGGGAACAGAAGCGCCTGTTTGGGCATCGCGTTTTACAATCTGGAGATGCGTCGACAGAGCGTGGTTGTCCACGATATATTGAAGCTCGGCGCCGTCGGAAATCTGATTGGCCCCGACGGTCCATTCCCCTGCACGTTTAAAACCCTCGGGGACGGTTTCCGGAACCTCGCGAACCGTGTAGCCGGCACGGTCGTATGGGACGGCTCCGTGGACACCGGCGGGTCGCTTGCCTGTGCCGAACCATGCTTCGGGCTGATCTTTGGTGGAGGCAAAGCCATAGATGTTTGTGGTCAGTGTGCCAACAACCTGCTGAGAGCTGTTGCTGACAACCTCAAAGACAACACCACCCGCCGGCTGCTCCAGGCCGGATTGGTCGCTATTGCCGTAATCCTTGAATTTGGAAATCTCAAGGTTAAACGCAATGGGGATATCGGAAACGCGAGATTCGATCTCGACCACGCCTGAATCGCCGAGCTGGTCGGCTCCAACGGTATAGGTCCAGCTGTCGTTGGATGGCAGGTAGCCCTCGGGGGCTTTTGATTCGTAGATGGTAAAGGTTCCTAAGGGGACATCGGCGAGGGTGGCCCGACCGCTTTCGTCGGTCGTGAGGATTTGTGCCCATCCAGGGGTTGATTGCGACACACACGTGAACTCTGCTCCTGCGAGTGAAGATCCCACCTGGGGGCCGGCATTCGTCGCGGCATCGAGTTTTACGATACGCAGGTTGATGGTGCCGGGCTGTTCATCAATGGCGACCCGCCCGCCGTCATTCCCCGTGGTAAAGGCAATACGATCGTGGCGGGGGACATAGCCGGCCGGTGCCTTCGTTTCAACTAGGTAGTATGCCGTGTTGGGCAGAAGTGTTGCTTGCGCTCGACCGTTGCTGTCCATCTTGATGGTGCCGACACGCGCGCCGCTGGCGCTCTCAAAAATATCGAATGTTGCCCCGGTAAACTGATAGGTATTGTTTCCGCTGGTAATAACGGTGTTAGCAGACTGCTTTTGGAAGGAAACAGAGACCGCCGGCAGTACATAGAGCATGTCTTGACGTTTGCTGCCGCCCGATACGGCCCCTAGATAGCGTCGCGCGCGGTGCGGAGCGGCTTTGATGCTTCCTGATTTTGCGCTGTCGTGGAGCCACCGCGCAGCCGCCACGACTTCATTGTCGGCGGTAAAGTGTCCGCTCTTGGTTTTACCCTGAGCGGTCGTGTAGGAGTAGGTGCCGTCGACATGGGTAGTGCCGTTGAGCATCCATACGGCAAGCTGGGTGGCGGCGCGGGCGCGATCGGGTGAAAGATGGTAACCGCCAAACGACGTGGTGGTGGGATATCCGTGACAAACGATTGCCGCGAACTCGTCGTCGAGCCACACCCAGCCTTGATCAAAGTTGAGCCATGGGCCACCCGGTTTGGTGGGGCCGGGGCGCTCCTGGTTCATGCAGTAGGCAATCGAGGTGTCTTGAGCTTCATACTTGCCGATGAAGAAGGGCCCACAATCATCGCTAATAGTGCGGAAGCCGAGCTGGTCGTAGCCATCGACGGCAAATGCGGCTCCCGGTGCCAGGCAGCCGAAAAGCAGGAAGAGGAGCAGGAGCAGCGGACCTGTTGCAATTGCGCTGTGGACAGAGTGCGTGGGTGCGTTGGACATGGCTGCTCCTTATCCCTCGTGCGCCGCACGGGGAGGCTGCGACGCGTAGGATGAGGCTACCCCCGAGGTTCATGCGGGTAAGTACCGGAGCCTGACCAAAAGCTTGCCCAATTCCTGACAAATTGAGCTCAAATACAACAATCAAGCAAAAGCGCAGGTAGAAGATAAGGAGAACAGGAAGTCAAAGGTCCTCGTCTCCACAATTGACGCGATTTTCAAACGAATCTCCACAGCTAAAACAAGCATCGCCACCCTTGTATCGAACAAGACAACCGCGTTATACTATCCCCCACATATGCGGGCATCGCCAAGTGGTAAGGCATCAGCTTCCCAAGCTGACACTCGCGGGTTCGAGTCCCGTTGCCCGCTCCAGTAAAAAGCACAAGCACGGCAGCGTTACGTTGCCGTGCTTTTTACTACCAAGCGCCGGGACTCGAACCCGCCAGGGTGCGAGCGTTAAGCAAACGCGAAGCGTTTGTAGCGAGCAGGCGAAGGCGCCGACAGGCGCCTGAAGCCGGTGCGGATTTGCGAAGCAAATACGCAGACGTCCCGTTGCCCGCTCCAATTCCAAAATGTTAGGTTAATGCCTACTGCCCATACTTGCACCTGCGCACGGTACAATGGTTGGGTTACGACCAACGTGCCAATAACCAAAAAGGAGCCGCTATGATCGATCGCTATACCCACCCGGAGATGGGACACATCTTCTCCCTCGAGAACAAGTACGCCATTTGGCAGGAAATCGAGGTTCTGGCCTGCGAGGCCCAGGCGGAGCTCGGCAAGATCGGTATTTCCAAAGACGAGGCCCAGTGGATCCGCGACCATGCCAACTTTGAGAAGGCGAAGGTCGATGAGATCGAGGAAGTCACGCGCCACGACGTCATTGCCTTCCTGACCAACATGAAGGAATACATCGATGCCGATGTTCCCGAGGGCGACCCCAAGCCCAGCCGCTGGGTTCACTATGGCATGACCAGCTCCGATCTGGGCGACACGGCCCTGTGCTACCAGCTCACCCAGGCCTGCGACCTGATCATCGAGGACGTCAAGAAGCTCGGCGAGATTTGCAAGCGTCGCGCCTTTGAGGAGCGCAACACGCTCTGTGCCGGCCGCACTCATGGCATCCACGCCGAGCCGATGACCTTCGGCATGAAGTTTGGCTCTTGGGCCTGGGAGCTCAAGCGCGATCTGGATCGTCTTGAGGACGCCCGCAAGAATGTTGCCTTCGGTGCCATCTCGGGCGCTGTCGGCACGTACAGCTCCATCGAGCCGTTTGTCGAGGAGTACGTCTGCGAGCACCTGGGCCTGGTTCACGACCCGCTGTCCACGCAGGTTATCAGCCGCGACCATCACGCCTATCTCGCCGGCGTTCTCGCCACTACAGCGGCCACCTGTGAGCGCATCGCTACCGAGGTTCGCAATCTACAGAAGACCGATACGCTCGAGGCCGAGGAGCCGTTCCGTAAGGGCCAAAAGGGCAGCTCAGCCATGCCGCACAAGCGCAACCCCATCACCATGGAGAAAGTCTGCGGTCTGTCGCGCGTCGTGAAGTCCAACGCCCAGGTTGCCTTCGATAACGTCGCCCTGTGGCACGAGCGTGACATTTCGCACTCCTCTGCCGAGCGCGTCGCCCAGGCCGATAGCTTCATCGCCCTCGACCACATGTTCCAGTGCCTCATCCGCGTTATCGACGGCCTGCAGCTGTATCCCGCCCGCATGATGGCCAACCTCAATAAGACCCGCGGCCTCATCTTCTCTTCCAAGGTACTGCTCGCCCTCGTCGACACGGGCATCACCCGCGAGGACGCGTACGCCATTGTGCAGGAGAACGCTATGGCAACCTGGCACGAGGTACAGGATTGTGTCTCCGGCCCCACCTTTAAGGAGCGTCTCGAGGCCGACCCGCGCTGCACCGTCAGTCAGGAGAAGCTCGACGAGATCTTTGATCCGTGGGACTTCCTCACCCGTATCGACACGGTCTTTGATCGTCTGGAGCAGCTGAGCTTCGAGTAGGTTCGGGCATAACGTTAGCTTTTTAGGGCGCTTTGCTGGTAATGTGTGTTGCCGGCAAAGCGCCTCGTTGCATTTAGGGAAAGACGGGGATAATAGTCGTCTCGAATAACATTCTGAGAGGGGATCGCATGATTTCGTTTGATTACAAGCCTCAGGGCGTGTGTGCTCGCAATATTCACCTTGACCTTTCCGATGACGGCAACAAGGTGGTGGGCGTTGAGTTTACCGGCGGCTGCGACGGCAATCTCAAGGCTATCTCCAAGCTGGTCGAGGGCGCTCCCGCCGATCGCGTAATCGAGGTTCTCGCCGGTAATACCTGCGGTATGAAAAAGACCTCCTGCGCCGACCAGCTTACGCGCGCTATCGAGGCCGCTCGCGCCGAGATCGCCTAATGGGTATCGCCGATCACATCAAGAACGGAATATCGCGTCGCGGCTTTGTACTCGGTGGGGCTGCCGCGGGCGCTGCCACGGTGCTTGCCGGATGCTCGAAAAAAACGGGTACCAGCGATGATGCCGCCGGCGAGCCGCAGGTTATCAAGGACGATTCCAAAATCATCTCGATTACGGATGAGTATGAGGCTGTCGACATCGATCTTGAGCCGGCGTCATCGTGGACGCTGCCTCTGGGTACGCTGCTGTACTACTGCGACGGCGATTACGCCGCGGCGATGATGGCGCCCGCATCGGCACTGCACGCCAACACACTCGGCGTGCTCAACCTGGGCGATGGCTCGCTTACCACATTAATCGAGGATCCTATCGAGGGCACGGGATACGCATTCTACGATGTCCGTGCCGGCGACGGCGTATTCGCGTGGGTTGAGATGAACTTTGCCAATTCATCGTGGAAGCTCTACGCTCAAAATCTGTCGGGCGCTTCGCTCTCTGGCGACGTGGTTGAGCTCGATCGAGGTGGCAAGGACTATGATCCGCCCCTGTTCACGGCGTTCGGGTCATCAGTCATCTGGTATAAAATGCCTTCGGCAGGCGGCAATAAAACGAGTAGTGATTCGTTTTGCTATCGTCGCTCGCTTGATGAATCCAAGGCCGAGGTAATTTGGAAATCGACGGGCCGCTTTGCATCGGCCCCGCGCGCGAGCGACGGCATTTTGACCATCTCGCCGCGTGTCCGCAACGACGAGGGCGTCTACTACGGCATAACGGCAATCGATCTGACCGACGGCAACAACACCAAACGTGCCCAGCTAGTTCTTCCCTCGTCAGTCTCGCCTTTCGAGGCCGTATATATGGGCGATACCTTCGTGTTTTCTATCGAGGCGACCTATAGTGGCGTGGGCAGCCTGGGCAACATGGGCACGTATATCGGTAATGAGGGAGGGCCGTATCTCTTCCTGTCCCGCGAGCCGCTTGCATGTGCGGCTGGCAAGAAGAATAAATACCTTGTTAAGGTACAGGCGTCGCATTTCCTGATCGACACCTCTGCCAAGACCTATGGCTCGCTGCTGTCGCCCGACCGCGCTTTGGAGTATGGCGATTATCCAGCTACGGCGGGAAAGTCGGACTCATTCCTTACGTACGCCACGGTGCGCAACAGCCAGGGTATACCAGAGACGGTCACTGCACGCCTATTCTCTCTTTAAGCTTAGAGGGGTTAAAAAGGCGCCAACAGGGGAATAAACGCGTTGTAATTATGAGTACCGCCCGCCGAGCTATCGCACCCATGCGATACCCGGTGGGCTCAGGTGCGTTAAAATGAGCTTGTTCTTAGCTAATTGAGACAGGGGGGCCGTGTTATGGCTTCAGATGCAAAAAAGATTCTGCTGGTCGAGGATGAGAAGGCAATCTGTGACGCTGTCGCTGCCTATCTCGAGCGCGAGGGCTATTGGGTTGTGGGCGTGGGCGACGGCCAGTCCGCTATCGAGGAGTTCGAGAAGCATCAGTTCGACCTGGTCGTGCTCGACCTCATGCTCCCCAAGATTCCCGGCGAGCGCGTTTGCCGTACCATTCGCGACACCTCGGATGTCCCCATCATTATGCTGACGGCCAAGGGCGAGATCGAGGACCGTATTATCGGCCTCGAGCTCGGTGCCGACGACTACCTGATCAAGCCGTTCTCGCCGCGCGAGCTTGTCGCGCGCGTACGCGCCTTGTTCCGCCGTGCCCACCAGGCCGATGAGCCGGCCGTCGAGGTGCTCGACTTTGGCGATCTGGTCATTGACATCTCGGGCCACAAGATTTTGGTCGAGGGCAAGGAAGTCGACCTGACGGCTTCCGAGTTCAAGCTGCTCACCACGCTTGCCCGTCACCCCGGCCGCGTCTACAACCGCATGGAGCTGGTCGAGAAGGTGCTCGGCTACGACTTTGAGGGTTACGAGCGCACCATCGACAGCCACGTGAAGAACCTTCGCGCCAAGCTAGGCGACGACCCCAAGAAGCCCAAGTGGCTCTACACCGTTCACGGTGTCGGCTATCGCTTCGAGGCTCCGACCAAGACCGATAAGTCGGACGAGAAATAAAGGAAATCACATATGACACCTGCGCGCTTTGAAATCGGGCAAAAGCATAAGCAGGAGAACGAGGCGGGTTCCAAGGCTAGTTGGAACACGCCTCGTTCCGATTCACGGCCAACGATGAGCTATCCCTCGCGCATGGCCCTGGCTTTCGCCCTGACATCGCTCATGACGGTACTGGTACTGGTAGGCGTGGTCTCCGTTGTATGGGGTACGGTTTTTTCGGACTACACGCGCTCCAATATCGTCGAAATCGCCAATTCCGCAGCCGAAAAGCTTGCGACGTCGTACGAGGAAAACGGCAATTGGACTGCGGGCGAACTGCGCACGGTCGCGACATCGAGTTTGGTGTCCGACGATCTGGGCATGCAGGTCGTCAATAAAAAGGGCGTTGTCGTCTATGACGACTCGTGGCCCTCGGCAAGCGCTACTGCCGATGTACGCGAAAATCAGGCGACGACCGACGGCACGAGCGGAAAGAAGGCATCGCACAGCCCGGTCTCGTCTGCTCCCACCGATTCCAATAGTGTTGCCAACGTTGAGATCGTGACGACCTCCGGCGAGCACGTGGGCCAGGTCAAATTGTGGGCGATTGGCTCCGATGCCCTGCTCACCAAGGCAGACTCAGCATTCAGGGAGAAGACCTTTAACGCCATGGCCCTTGCTGCGGTTGTGGCCGTCTGCATCTCGGTCGTTATCGGATCACTCGTGTCGCGCATGCTCACCAAGCCGATTCATCGTATAACCAGCACCGCCAAGCAAATCCGCGATGGAGACCTGTCCGCTCGTACGGGCTTGCGCGGCGATGATGAGATCGATCAGCTGGGAGAGACCTTCGACGAGATGGCCACCTCGCTCGAAAAGGATATGAAGCACGAGAAGCGCCTGACCTCTGATGTTGCCCACGAGCTGCGCACGCCGCTCATGGCCATGCTTGCAACGGTCGAGGCCATGCAAGACGGTGTGTATCCCACCGATGACGAACACCTGGAGACAGTCGCATCCGAGACGCGTCGTCTGGCCCGTCTGGTGCAGCAGATGCTCGACCTGTCGCGTATGGAAAACAGTACCGCTCCGCTCAACCTGGAGCCGGTGGATATGGTGCCGTTTGTGCGTTCGATTGTGAATGGCCAAGAGCGCCTGTTTGCCGACCGTGACCTGCGTTTGCGCTTTGCAGATGAAACTCAGGGGCATGACGATGTCGTCGAAGCCGATCCCGATATGATCACGCAATGTGTCATCAACCTCATGAGTAACGCCATGCGCTATACCCCCGAGGGGGGTTGGGTCGTGGTGTCGGTGCTCAGCGACCGCAAGCACGTCGATATCGCGGTTTCGGATACGGGCATCGGTATCGCCAAGGATGATTTGTCGCGCATCTTCGGCCGCTTTTGGCGTGCCGACGCCAGTCGCGCCCGCGAGGCGGGCGGCCTGGGCGTTGGCCTCGCCGTGACCAAGCAGATCGTCGAGCGTCACCATGGCTACATATCCGTGGAGTCGGAGCTTGGAAAGGGTACGACTTTTACAATTCATCTGCCCCGCGAGCACACGGCAGACGCGGCATCTACTACAATGGAGCACTAGCTTTTCGCTATTCGGTGAAGGAGGGGCCGCGTCCCTGCCGCTCCGAGTTTGCGAAAACATGCGGGAAAGAACCCGCATTTCTGTCGTATTTAGGTAAGGAGTGACTCACGTGACAACGATGGAGCGTCGTCCGGATTCCCGTGGCAAGGTTCGTGATATTTACGATGCCGGTGAAAACCTGCTGATGGTCGCCACCGACCGCATTTCTGCGTTCGACTTCATTCTTCCCGACGAGATTCCGTTTAAGGGAGAGGTGCTCAATCGCATCTCGGCATTCTGGTTCGATAAGTTTGCCGACATCGTCCCCAACCATCTCGTTTCCATCGACCCGGCGGATTTCCCCGAGGAGTTTGCTGAGTATCGTGACTACCTCGCTGGCCGCGCCATGCTGGTTAAGAAGGCCCAGACGATTCCTATCGAGTGCATCGTCCGCGGCTATCTGACCGGTTCGGGCAAGAAGACCTACGACGAGAACGGCACCGTCTGCGGCATCCAGCTGCCTGAGGGCCTGACCGAGGCTTCCAAGCTTCCTGAGCCGCTGTTCACGCCGTCCACGAAGGCCGAGATTGGTGACCACGACGAGAACATCTCGTTCGAGCGTTGCTGCGAGATCGTGGGCGAGGACATCGCCACGCAGATTCGCGACCTTTCCCTCAAGATCTACAAGGCTGCCGCCGAGTACGCCGCGACCCGTGGCATCATCATTGCCGACACCAAGTTCGAGTTTGGTGTTATTGATGGCAAGGTCACGCTGATTGACGAGTGTCTCACGCCCGACTCCAGCCGTTTCTGGCCTGCTGCCAGCTACGAGGAGGGCAAGATCCAGCCTAGCTACGACAAGCAATTCGTCCGCAATTGGCTCAAGGCCAACTGGGATATGACGGGGGAGACCCCGCACCTGCCCGCCGAGGTCATCGATGGCACGTCCGAGCGCTATCGCGAGGCCTTCCAGATCATCACGGGCTCCCAGTTCACAAGCATGAAGGAGAACGCATAAGTGAGTACCCGTAGCGCCACGAACAAGCGCACGCAATCCCACGAAGTTACCGGGGTTGCGCGCAAGTCTGCCGCATCTGCTAAGCCCGCCCGCCAAGCAGCGAGCTCCGTTCGCGTCGTGCCGGCTTCGTCTAAGGCACGCCGCAAAGAGCTCGAGAAGGGCGAGAACCTCGAGGGCCTCTCTAAAGAGGAGAAGCGCGCCCGCAAGGCTAAGCAGCGCGCCAAGGAGGACCGCATCTATACGGTGTCGAATATCCTCCTCAAGCAGGACGAGGACTACACCAAGCGCCGTCGCATCTGGTGGATTGTGCTCGCCATTGGCATGGTGCTCGTCGTGGCAATTTGGGCCTCGCTGTACTTCGCTCCCGCTGGCATGGTGTCCAGCCCTGTCCAGATGGTCGGCATCGTTTTGTCCTATGTCATCATCCTAGGTGACTTTATCTACGACTTCGCTCGTATTCGTCCCTTGCGCAACATGTACCGCGCGCAGGCCGAGGGCATGTCCGAGAACAAGCTCAACGCTCTTATCGAGCGCGCAGCTGCCGAGGAGGACAAGAAGGACTCCAAGAAGAAGTAGCGTTTGCATACATACTTATCGCTAAGATATAAGGCGCGTCGTTTTTGCGGCGCGCCTTTTTACTGTTCTATAGATAGATGGAGTGGCACATGATTCGAGCTGCCCTGACGGTCGAAGAGGCCCTGGAGGGTATGAAGTCCCTGGAGCCCAAGATTAAAAACTATGCGCGCCTGGTTGTCCGCAAGGGCGTAAACGTTAAGCCCGGCCAGGAAGTCGTCGTTCAGTCTCCGGTTGAGTGCGCGCCGTTTGCGCGCGTGGTGGTCGCGGAGGCCTATGCTGCCGGCGCCGGCCACGTGACGGTCATCTGGGCCGATGATGCCGTGACGAGGCTCACGTACGAGCATGTCGAGAAAAGCTATTTTGAGCAGACGCCCGAGTGGAAGCGCCTGCAGCTGGATTCCCTGGCCCAGGACGGTGCCTGCTTTATCTTTATCGAGGGTGCGGACCCCGCCGCCCTTAAGGGCATCGATCCCGCTAAGCCCGCTGCAGCTTCTAAGGCAAAGAACACGCAGTGCAAAGTTTTCCGCCGTGGACTGGATTACAACATCAATCCGTGGTGCATCGCCGGCGCTCCGGTCGTGGCTTGGGCGCGCGAGGTGTTCCCGGGAGACGCCGATGAGGTTGCAATCTATAAGCTGTGGAATGCGATTCTGCACACCGCTCGCGCCGATGGCCAGGACCCAGAGAGCGACTGGGAACTCCATGACGCCGCATTCGAAAAGAACCTGCGTTTCCTGAACGACAATCGTTTCGACCGCCTGCATTACACCGCGGCAAATGGAACCGATCTGACGATTGGCATGACGAAGGGTCACGAGTGGGCCGGCGGCAAGGGCAAGACGCCCGATGGGCACCCCTTCTTCCCCAACATTCCCACCGAGGAAGTCTTCACTTCGCCCGATCGCATGCGCGCCGACGGTATCGTGTACTCGGCCATGCCGCTCATCCACCACGGCAATAAAGTCGACGATTTTTGGATTAAGTTCGAGGGCGGCCGCGTGGTGGGCTACGACGCCCGCGTGGGCAAGGCAACGCTCGCAAGTATCATCGATACTGACGAGGGCGCTGCTCACCTGGGAGAGGTCGCGCTCATTTCCAAGAACACGCCGATCCGCGAAAGTGGTGTTCTGTTCTACGATACGCTCTATGACGAGAACGCTAGCTGCCATCTCGCGCTAGGTGTCGGTTTCCCCGAATGTATCGAGGGTGGGTATGACATGTCCAAGGAGGAGCTCCTGGAGCATGGTGTTAACGTCTCGAGCACGCACGTTGATTTTATGATCGGCACGGACGACATCGATATTACGGGCATTACGCCTGATGGACGTGAAGTTGTGATTTTCCAGAACGGCCAATGGAGTTGGGAATAGTCCCAGACCGTGGTACAATGCCACCCGCGGGCCGTTAGCTCAGCTGGCAGAGCAGGGGACTTTTAATCCCAAGGTCCAGGGTTCGAACCCCTGACGGCCCACCATAGAAAAGAAAGCGATCGACTCCGGTTGGTCGCTTTTTTGTTGCCGCGACACGGGTTCGAACCCGTCGGGGCGCGGAGCGCCGCAGCGGCCGCCTGCGGAGCAGGCTGAACCCCCGACGGCCCACCCAACGAAAGGAAAGCAAAATGAAAACAGATAGATACGGAATTAGCGGCAGCACATTAAAGATAATAGCGGCCATTTCGATGGTTCTCGATCATGTAAGCAGGATCGTCCTGACCAATGGAATCATGACTCACGCATCGTACAATCAGATATCAGACGAGCAGTGGGCGATTCTAAGCGAGGCTTCGGATGTGCTTCATGTTCTTGGCAGAATTGCATTTCCCTTATTTTGCTTTTTGATAGTTGAGGGATTTTTGCATACTCATGACATAAAGAAGTACCTGCGAAATATGCTTGTCTTCGCAATCATTGCGGAGCCCATATACGATTTCGTTCAAACCGGGCAGCTATTTGACCTTCGGCAACAGAATGTTATGTATGAGCTCCTGCTTTCCTTGGTCTTTTTGATTATTCTGGAAAAGATACAAAGTCTTTCAAAATGGAAGAGGCACATTGCAGAAATTGCTCTGATTGTTTTGACAGCACTGGCAGCTGAATACACTAAGCTGGATGGCGGTGCGTATGGCATTCTGCTTGTGGCTGCATTCTATTTATTCCACGACAGCAAAGCTAAGATGTTCTTTGCTGCAGTATGTGCAGTGCTCCTTTCGTCATGCCATATAATTGGCGGCGGATTTGAGTTCACTACAGCTAATATTTTTAATCCTGATGTTGCTGCCGCGATAATTTCGTTGTTGCTTATCAATCTTTATAATGGCAAGCGAGGGCTGAAGCTGAAATATTTCTTCTACATTTTCTATCCGGCACATCTTGCTCTGCTTTATGGTGTCTCGCTTATTGTTTTGAACTGTCTTTAAAAACTCTCAAACAAGTCTCTGAAAGCAGAAACAAATTGACCCTAAGACTGCTTGTGAATTTCCGGAAGACCTGAGAGATGCGAGGATAGACAACGAGGGCTGCAGAAAGATGCTTCTCAGTTCTCTGGCGGATCGCATGAATCTGTATGAGGATCACTTCCACACACTCATTGATAACAGTGATAAACACGGCAGATCCTCAAAACATGAGACTGCGAAGGTCGAAAGATGCTTCGAAAGCATGAATGGCAGCGAGAAAACGAGTTCGGAAGCACCCTCTGGATGCTCCAGCATAGAATAGAAAGCGGTCAACTTCGGTTGGCTGTCTTTTTTTGTCGCCCTTTCATGGGTTCGAACCCGTATCTATCTATATATAAGAACGCTTGGCGAACAAAACCTGCCTTTTACCGACGGGAAACAAATAGCTGATGCTTTTGGAGTAAAGTGGCGCTCCAGAGATGACCGATGCCTTAACACCTATAAACCAGCTGGTCATCGCCAATATCAGAAGCCAATGCTTCAGTTATAACCTCAGGGACGCGACTGAGGGACATATTCATTTGTGAACAAAATATGGAGTGCCAGATTCCCGCCCCCGGGGGCCCTCCGGTCTGGCAATATGTCTCCTTGCCGCGCGGCCCGGTGGAACCGGATCAGCCGCGGGGCGTGCACCTTGAGAACCGGATACTGCGAGGATGGA
>URLR01000008.1 GCA_900548815.1 uncultured Collinsella sp. | reverse complement strand
CCCAACAGCCGCCTCACCGACACCACCGTCGGCAGCGGCTGCACCATCGATGAAACCATCGCCGTCGAGGCCGTCATCGAGAACGGCGTCGACTGCGGCCCGCGCGCCTACCTGCGCCCGGGCACCCATATGCTCGACGGCTCCAAGGCCGGCACGCACGTGGAGATCAAGAAGTCCACGATCGGCGAGGGCTCTAAGGTGCCGCACCTGTCCTACATCGGCGACACCACCATGGGCTCCGGCGTCAACGTGGGCGCGGGCTCCATCACCTGCAACTACGACGGCGTGCACAAGCACAAGACCGTCATCGGCAAGGATGCCTTCATCGGCTCCGACACCATGATGGTCGCGCCCGCCCAGATTGGCGACGGCGCGCTCGTGGCCGCCGGCTCCGTCATCACCGAGCCGGTCCCGGCAGACGCACTTGGCCTGGGTCGTGCCCGCCAGATAAATATTGAGGGCTGGGCCGCCGATTATCGCCGCCGTCTGCACGAGGACGACGAGGTATAACGTTTTACCAAGCATCTAAGGAGCTGTTCCCATGGGGGCGGCTCCTTTTTCTATCGTGACCTGCGCAACCGGATGAGTGGTCGGTTCGTGTCCGTTGACGGTAAAGACGTTATCAAGACCCGATTAACCCCGCCGCGCGGTTACAATGCAACAAGGCATCTATATGGCATTCGATATAAAGGAGAAGGGTAATGCCGATTAATGATCCCGAGAAGTCGGAGAATATGCGCAAGTCCATCCGCGTGTATTCCGGTTCCTCCAACCGTCCCCTCGCTCAGAAGATCGCTGAGTACCTTGGGGTCGAGCTTTCGGGCCTTACGCTAAAGCAGTTCGCCAACGGTGAGATTTACGCCCGCTACGACGAGACCGTCCGCGGCGCCGACGTCTTCCTGATTCAGTCCGTGGCCGGCGGCAACGTCAACGACATGCTCATGGAGCTGCTCATCGCCACCGACGCTGCCAAGCGCGCATCCGCCCGCTCCATCACCGCCGTCATCACCCACTACGGCTATGCCCGCCAGGACCGCAAGGCCGGCCCGCGTGAGCCCATCACCGCCCGCCTCGTCGCCAACCTACTCGAGCGCGCCGGCGTCAACCGCATCATTACCCTCGACCTGCACCAGGGTCAGATCCAGGGCTTCTTTGATATCCCGGTTAACCACCTGTCCGCGCTGCCGCTGTTTGGCCAGTACTACAACGACATGCACTTCGACACCGACAACCTGGTTGTCGTCTCCCCCGACGTGGGTCGTGCCAAGGCCGCCAAAAAGCTGTCCGACATGCTCGGCTGCGACCTGGCCATCGCCCACAAGGGCCGTCCGCGCCACAACGCCGCCGAGGTCATGGGCATCATCGGTGACATCAAGGGCAAGACCTGCATCATCAATGACGACATGATCGACACCGCTGGCACCCTGTGCGCCAACGTCAAGGAGCTCAAGGCTATGGGCGCTGGCGATATCTACGTCTGCGCCACCCACGGTATCTTCTCCGGTCCGGCCATCGAGCGTCTGAACGACGCCCCGATCGTCGAGTGCCTCGTCACCGACGCCATTCCCGTCGAGGTCGGCGGCAAGATCAAGACCATCTCGGTCGCCGAGGAGTTCGCTCAGGCCATCTCCGCCGTTTACCACGAGGAGCCCGTCTCCACGCTCGTCGGCGGCGACTTCGCGCTGTAATCCAGCGTGCATCTCATCATCTTTGGTGTTTTTAAAGGGTCGGAAGCTCGCTTCCGACCCTTTTTCTACCCCTCGACAACCTTCCCTGGACAATTAGTTCAGATACGTATTTTTTTAAAGCTCCAAAGGCCGTTCTGAGCTCCCCGGCGAACGCCATACTGCCCAAAGCTCATCGCTTTCGAGTACGACCGCCGCATATTTACCCTCAAATCGCCCTAGAAAGCCCTTAGAAACGCCTCGAACGCCCGCCGTCTTATACGTATCTGAACTAACTGTCCAGTAGCTATCGTCAACCTTCGCGGCAGAGCTCAATTTCCTGCAATCCCCTCAACCGATTCCACCGATTTCATAACACCCAGCCGTTCATGGCGCGCAGCGCCCCGCTGAGCGAAAAGAACGGTATGGCGGTCGCATTCTGCCGCCAACTTAGTACGTTATAGCTATGACGACCGTGATTTCACATCTCTCCGCCCTCCGCGCAATTCGTCGCGCACGACGGGCGTACTCTGCCCTACCCTGGGACTCCGTTGATAGCGAACAGCAAGCACAGGCCTTGGCTGGCTGCATTCCCAACAATGACGCGATAGACTTTGGCGCACTTTCGATACTCGACGCCTGGAATGAAGATGATTCCGAACTGCTCGATCTTCTCGTTTCAAACGAAGACAACAGGCGCCCCGACAAGCGACTTCTTCAGCATATTCTCTCCACTCCTCTTCCTGAAGGTGCAATTATGCACGTCGAGGCCGACATCTACGCAACGTCTTCTGCCATGACAGCCATGCTTTGTTCCAAAAATGAATCAGTCGCCAAAACCTTGATGCTCCTTATGGAGCTGCTCGGAACCTACTCACTTCCGCCCGAGGCAACTTACCCCATCGCCTACGACGACACGTGGCCCAAGGCCAACAGCTTCGAAGCGATGGACGACCTCGATTGCCAGGGCGACCAGCCGACACCCGAAAAGCCAGCCGAAACACGCTACGAACAGGCACACTATAGATGCGAACCCGCTACAACCATCGAAGAACTCGAGGCAGTCGCACGGTTTGCCAAAAGTAGTTCCTACGCCTCGTTTCGTACGGCTGTCAAACTCGCCCGGGCCGGATCCGCATCCCCAGCGGAATCATTGATGTTCGCCGTCCTGGGCGCGCCCATGCGCTTTGGCGGATTCGGGTGTTGCAGTTTGCCCATGGGAGGCCTGCTGCTCAACTATCGTGTCGATTTCGACACCCTTGCGGTCAACATGTCCTCGGGCATCCCCTACGCCATCTGCGACTTATATTGCCCGGCCGCCGGAATCGACAACGAATACAACGGAATTGGACATGAGCTTCAAAACGCCCGCATCCACGATGGCAGTCGCAACAATGGCCTTAAAGCCATGGGTATCCACGTCCTGGTTATCAATCGTGACCAAATGAAGGACCTTGTTGCACTCGAAGCCTTCGCCCAGACGATACATCGACTTGCGGGGGTTCGATTCCGCTACCGCATCAAGGGTTATCGCAAGCGTCAGGCTGCCTAGCTCAACGCCCTGCGGGCCGGAATCGGCCTCGCGCCGGTCTAAAAGACTTTTACCCAGTGTTACCTAGCATGGCTGGACAGTTAGTTCAGATTTGTATAAAAAGACGGCTAATATCGAGGTAGTTTGCCGCCATCCCGGCGCCAGTCACCTCATTTGAAGACTCGAAAGATCTGAAATAGCGCAAAATGTGCTCCCCAAAGCGCCGTGGCAGTTCCGCGGTCCCAATTTTGACAGTCAAAGACCTCTTGGTTTATACAAATCTGAACTAACTGTCCACCCCGGCTTCTGACGACTGCCCAAACGCCCTCATACAGCCTCAATCACCCGCCATTTGACAGCAGCAACGGGGTCGCTCACCATAGCAGGCGACAAATCAACGAAAGGATGAACATGGCAGCTGCACAGCCGCTTAAGATTCGCATGGTTGCCGGACTTGGCAACCCTGGCGAGGAATATGCCGAGACCCGTCACAACGCTGGTTTCAAAGCAATCGACGAGCTGGCCCGTCAGGCCGGCGTCACGTACTGGAAAAACCAAGCAGGCGCCGAGATCGCGCTCATCAACATCAACGATCCCGAGGAAGAGGGCGGCAAGCGCCAGATTGTACTGGTCAAGCCGCAGTCGTACATGAACACCTCGGGCGGGCCCATCTCCAAACTCTGCCGCGAGTACAAGATCAAGGCCGAGGAGCTGCTCGTCATCCACGACGAGCTCGATATTCCCGCCGGCGACGTGCGTGTTAAGGTGGGCGGCGGCCATGCCGGTCACAACGGCCTGCGTTCCATCATCGATAAGATGGGCAGCCGCGACTTCAGCCGCATCCGCACCGGCATCGGCAACCCTCCCGGCAAGATGGCCGTCGCCGACTACGTGCTTAAGCAGCTGCGCGCCCGCGAGGCCGAGGATTTCCAGGACACCTGCGCCCGCGCGGCCGACGCCGCCGGCCTGGCGATTGTGCACGGCGTAGTCTATGCTCGCGACCATGTCAACGGCGCCGCCTCCGCCAACGGCAAGCACTAAAACCTACTATTTAGGGACAGGGTTATTTTGGCAGGTTTTATCTACGGAAACGCCATGACAGCCGCGCCGTAATAAACCCTGTGCCGCCATACATATGCAGCGCCCCAAAGGGGGCCGGCCTCATCACAACCCGAGGCCGGCCCCTTTGCCGTTTTGCCTGATAAGGCTGACCAAAATAAACCTGCCCCTATTTGGTAGGCCAAAGTGGATAAACCCTGCTCCCACCTGCCAAAGACACACGTAAGCGACATGTCCATGAGGGTATAATTTGCACCGTATGTCTGCACAACGCCTGTGCGCGTACGGTTTTATTCGGGCTACCGTCCATTTCCGTGGAGGCACGGTTCGGCAGCCCTAACAAGAGAGGGGTTCTATGTATAAGATCCTGGAGAAGACGCAGTTCTCGGAGAAGGTGTTCAAGTTCCGCATCGAGGCGCCTGCAATCGCCAAGCATGCGCACGCTGGACAGTTCCTCATGGTTCGCGCCAACGAGACGGGCGAGCGCGTCCCGTTTACCCTGGCCGGCTGGAACGGTGACGAGGGCTGGGTCGAGTTCATCTTCATGGTGATCGGCAAGACCACCGAGATGCTTTCCACCTACGAGGCCGGCGAGTCGCTGCGCGACGTCGTGGGCCCGCTGGGCGTTCCCACCGAGATGGCCGAGGGCCCCTGCGCTGTCATTGGCGGCGGCGTCGGCCTGGCAATTGCCTTCCCGGTCGCCAAGCACCTGGTCGAGACCGGCCACGAGGTGCACGCCATCATGGGCGCCCGCACCAAGGACCTCCTGCTCATGGAGGACCAGTTCCGCGAGCTCCTCGACGAGGACCACATCCACATCACCACTGACGACGGCTCCTACGGCGAGCAGGGCGTTGTCACCGCTCCGCTGGAGCGCCTGCTGCAGGACAAGGCCGTGAGCCAGGTCTTCTGCGTCGGCCCCGTTCCGATGATGAAGTTCTCGACCCTCACCGCCCAGAAGTACGACACCCCCATCACCGCGTCGCTCAACCCCATCATGGTTGACGGCACCGGTATGTGCGGCTGCTGCCGCGTCGAGGTGGGCGGCGTGACCAAGTTCGCTTGCGTCGACGGCCCCGACTTCGATGCCACCCTGGTCGACTGGGATGACCTTCGTGCCCGCCAGGCCGCTTACCGTTCCGAAGAGGGCGAGTCCCTCAAGGCCTATGAGGAAAAGAGCTGCGCATGCCACTAGTTAACGGTCGTTTCGTTGCCGATATGAAGTCGCCCCGCACCCCCGATAACGAGGAGCCGGCTGCCGAGCGCGCCTGCGACTTCCGCCCCGTCGACAAGGGCTTCACCGAGGAGATGGCGCTGGCCGAGGCCGAGCGCTGCCTCAACTGCAAGAAGCCGTTCTGTGTTGAGGGCTGCCCCGTCAACATCAACATCCCCCGCTTTATCGAACAGATCCGCGAGAAGGACTTCGGCGGCGCTCTCGATACCATCCGCGAGGACTCCATGCTTCCCGCCATCTGCGGCCGCGTCTGCCCGCAGGAGAACCAGTGCGAGGGCAAGTGCATCCGTGGCAAGAAGTCCGAGCCCGTGGCCATCGGCCAGCTCGAGCGCTTCCTGGGTGACCGCCCCGAGCTCGCCTCCACGCCCAAGATGGCCCCCAAGAACGGCAAGAAGGTCGCTGTCGTCGGCTCTGGCCCGTCCGGCATCACCTGCGCCGGCGAGCTCGCCCGCAACGGCTTTGACGTCACTGTCTTTGAGGCCTTCTTCACCGGCGGCGGCGTGCTGGTCTACGGCATCCCCGAGTTCCGTCTGCCCAAGGCAGTCGTCAAGCGCGAGATTGACGGCCTGGAGGACATGGGCGTCAAGTTTGAGTACAACTCCGTCGTGGGCAACATGGCCACGGCCGAGGAGCTGTTCGAGCAGGGCTTCGACGCCATCTACGTGGCGACCGGCGCTGGCCTGCCCAAGTTCCTCAACGTCCCCGGCGAGAACCTGCCCAACGTCTTCTTCGCGAACGAGTACCTCACCCGCGTGAACCTGATGAAGGCCAACAAGTTCCCCGAGTACGACACTCCCACCAAACACGGCAAGAACGTCGTCGTCTTTGGTGGCGGCAACGTGGCTATGGACGCCGTCCGTACCGCCAAGCGTCTGGGCGCCGAGCACGCCATCATCGCCTACCGCCGTACCGAGGACGAGATGCCCTGCCGTCGCGCCGAGCTGCACCACGCTAAGGCCGAGGGCGTCGAGGTTCTGCCGCTCGTCTCCCCGCTCGAGTTTGTCCCTGGCGAGGACGGCTCCGTATGCGCCGTCAAGGTCCAGAAGATGGAGCTCGGCGAGCCCGACGAGTCCGGTCGTCGTCGCCCGGTGCCCATCGAGGGCGCCATCGAGGAGATTCCCTGCGACGTCGCGATCTCGGCTATCGGCACCAACGCCAACCCCTTCGCAAAGAAGATCGGCGGCAAGATGGAGCTCAACAAGTGGGGCTACATCGTCGCTGACGAGGAGACCGGCCAGACCACCGATCCCCGCATCTGGGCCGGCGGCGACATCGTCACCGGTGCCGCTACGGTCATTCTGGCGATGGGCGCCGGCAAGAAGGCCGCCGCTTCCATCACCAAGAGCCTGCTGGGCGAGTAGTCACCCTCAGCGTTAGCCATCAAACGGCAAAGTCCCCGTCGAGCACACGCCCGGCGGGGACTTTTTCTATGCCGGCCGCTCCACCACCACAAAGGGGACAGGCACCTTTGTGGTGGTTTTGGTCGGTTAGTCTTCGAGCTGCGCCACTTTGTAGCGGTAGGCTGCGGCAATAACGTCTTTGCAACCCTCGCGGCCCAGCTTGGCGCGGTTGACGACGATGTCTTTACCGCTCGTCATCTTCCACTTTCCGGCACTGTAGCGCTTATAGAACGCCTCGCGCGCCTTCTGCTGCTGCTTGACCAGCTTGGCGCCCTTCCTTTTGTTGAGGCCACGCTTCTTGCGCACGATCTCGACGCGGTCCTCAAAGGGCGCAGTCACCAGCACGGCGATGTGGTTGGGGTTGTTGCGCAGCAGATAATCGGACAGACGGCCTTCGATAATGCAGCTCTCGGTCTCACCCAGATCCAAAATCACCTGGCTCATCTTTTGGAACAGCTTGTCCGAGTACGAACGCGCATCGTAGCGGTCGGGCAGAAACGCCATGTTCTCCACGGCCAGGCGCTCGTCGTAGGCAGCCATCTTGTCGAGCGACTCGCCCGCGCGCAGCGACGCACGCACCAGCAGCTCGTTATCGTACAGCGGAATCCCCAACTCGTCGGCAAGCATGCGACCAATCTCGTGGCCCTCGGCGCCAAAGTCGCGCGCGATGGTAATGACCACAGGATTCTTCTTATTCTCCAGATCGCTCATCGCGATTCCTTTCTCTATGTGACAAAGGGACAGTCCCTTTGTCACATTCTACGCTGCCACGATACGACGTTGATACGCTCGGACCAGCAGCGAGATACCAAAGTTGAGCACAAAGTACATCGCAAACACCAGGCCGTAGAGCATAAGAACCTGCGACAGGTCGATCGCGTGGGCCATCACGACGTTTGCCGTGTACATGAGCTCGGCCACGTTAATGCCCGAAAGATACGAGCTGTCCTTAATGACGGTCGTGCACTGGCTAAACAGCGCCGGAATGATCGTCTTAAACGTCTGCGGCAGAATGATGTAGCGCATGGTGGCAAAGAAGCCGAAGCCCTGGCTCTGCGCTGCCTCAAACTGGCCACGCGGAATCGAGTTGAGGCCGCCGCGCACAATCTCGGCCATAACAGCGCTGGTAAACAGCGTAAAGGCGATGGTCGAAATCACAATGTCCAAACCCTGCACCGTAAAGTAGATAAACAGGATCCACAGCAGGTTCGGCGTGCAACGGAACAGCTCGATATAGGCGCTCACCAAAATACGGAACGGGCGGGGCGCATAGCTCTTAACGAGCGCCAGCACCGTGCCAAAGATGAGCGAGAAAAAGATCGACAGCGCCGAGATCTCGATCGTCTTAACAAAGCCGCCCCAAATGTAGAGCAGGTTGGTCGC
This sequence comes from uncultured Collinsella sp., assembly GCA_900548815.1. Taxonomy (GTDB): domain Bacteria; phylum Actinomycetota; class Coriobacteriia; order Coriobacteriales; family Coriobacteriaceae; genus Collinsella. The sequence continues at coordinate 38,947 of URLR01000008.1, read as the reverse complement.
GTTGAAGATTTCCATGCGCTAGGCCTCCTCTACGTTGTCGAGCCCCAGCTCGGCCAGGCTCACGCCGCGCGGACGCTCCTTGGAGCGGCGCTCGAGCCACTGCACCAGCATGGCGAGCGGAAAGCAGATGATGAAGTACATAAGGCAGCAGACGATGTATCCCTGCAGGTAACCGTACAGACTCACAAAGTTGTCGGAACGGTACATAAGGTCACCGCCGGCCACAAGCGCCAGCACCGACGTGTTCTTGACCAGGTTGAGCGCCTGGTTACACAGCGGCGGCAGAATGATCTTGAATGTCTGGGGCAGCACGATGTACCAGTACGCCTGCGCACGGGTGAAGCCCTGGCTCTGGGCCGCCTCCATCTGACCGCGCGGAACTGCCTCGATACCGGTGCGGATGACCTCCGAAATGTAGGCCGCATGATACAGACCCACGCCCAAGAAGCCCAGCACGAACGGCGCGATACGCACCGGCTGGTCGGCACCGGTTATGGCCTGCAAAAACTGCGGACCGGCCATGTACATAAAGAGCACCTGCACGGGCAACGGGGTGTTCTGGTAAAACTCCACGTACACGCGGCTTATGGCGCGCAGCACGCGCGAGCGAGTGGTAGAGAACACGCCCAGCAGCGTGCCCAGCACCAGCGACAGCAGCAGACCGGCAACGACCACCTGCAGCGTCACGCCAAAGCCCTCCCAGAAGGGCCCCATGTTTTGAAATGTCGTCGACCAGCGGTCGGCGTCAAACAATCCTTCGAGCATTTGATTCCTTCCTTGGACGATGCGCCTATACAAGACCCCAGGTCTTGACCTCTTGGTCGAGCCAGCCATCGGCCAGGCGATCGCAAACCACCTGATCGACCACAGCCGAAAGGTCGCAGCCCTTCTTGGTCGCCACGCCGTAGCCCTGCTCGCCAAACTTGACCTCGGGCTGCAGCAGCTCAACGGTCTCGTTCATGTAACCGGCCAGCGTGGAGCGGTCCATGGCAAAGACGTCGATATTGCCGGCGTCGAGCGAACTCTTGATGATGGGGTAGCCGCTAAAGGCCCTAAACTCGGGCTTGCAGCTAAAGCCGTTGTCCTTGATCATCTGCTCGATCAGGCCCTGCGTGGTGGCACCCTGGCTCACGCCAATAACCTTGCCGTCCAGGTCCTCAATCGAGGTAAAACCCGAGCGCTTCTTGACCATGAGTCCCACGTAGTCGGTGCGGTACGGCGTCGAGAAATCCCAGCTCTTTTTGCGCTCGTCGGTGATGGTGTAGGTCGCCGCGACCACGTCAAGTTGGCCGTTATCGATCAGCGGACCGCGCGTCTTGGGCGTTACGTCGGTAAACTCGACAAGTTCCTGGGCACGGGCCTCCTTGTAGCTCACGCCAAAGACGGCAGCGGCGATCTGGTAGCACAAATCGACTTCCATGCCCTCAAAGCGACCCTTGGCAGTGTCGTAATAGCCATAGCCGGGAACGTCCTTCTTAACGCCGGCATTCAGATGGCCACGCGACTTGATAGCCGCAAGCTTAGACCCCTTGTCGGAGCCCTCGCCGCTGGTGGAGTTGCCGCAACCGGTAAGCGCGGTCCCCGTCAGCGCAAGCATGCCGGCGCCAGCCAGCTGCAAAAAGTGGCGGCGCGACACGGCCGCCCTCGTCATATCCGTCATGTCCATCACCGCGCCTAGTGCAGAATCTTGGACAGGAACTCGCGGCAGCGCGGGTTCTCGGGGTTATCGAAGAAGTGCTCGGGCGTGCCCTCCTCCAGGATGCGGCCGTCCTCCATAAAGATGACGCGGTCGGCCACCTGGCGCGCAAAACCCATCTCGTGCGTCACGCAGATCATGGTGATGTCCTCCTGCGCAAGCTCAATCATAACGTCCAGAACCTCCTGGACCATCTCGGGGTCGAGCGCCGAGGTCGGCTCGTCAAACAGGATGATGGGCTGCTTGGTGCACAGGGCGCGGGCGATGGCGATGCGTTGCTGCTGACCGCCCGAGAGGTTCTGCGGATACTCGCCGGCCTTATGAGCCATGCCGACGCGCTTGAGCGCGGCAATGGCGATCTCGGTCGCCTCCTCCCTGCTCTTCTTTTGCAGCTTGATGGGCGCGAGCGTCAGGTTGCCCAGCACCGTCATGTTGGGATACAGGTTGAACTGCTGAAACACCATGGAACTATACTTGCGAGCCATCTCCAGGTGATTCTTTTTGGTGAGCGGCGTACCGTCGATGACGACCTCGCCCGACGTGGGTTCCTCCAGATAATCGACGCAACGGATGAGCGTCGACTTACCCGAGCCGGAAGGCCCGATCATTACGAGCTTCTCGCCGCGCTTGACGGTGAGATTGATATCTTTGAGCACATGCAGGTCGCCAAAGTACTTGTTGAGATGCTTGATCTCGATCATGTCTGCCATGGATGTCCCTTCCCTGCGTTTACACGAGTTGAACTATTGTACGGAAAGAACCACGTTTCCGCAGCCCACACTACATTCCCGTAAAGAACCCGCAACCTTTAACCCACTCATTGGGGACAGGCTTAAATGAGTACCCGCTCATTGGGCACTCATTTAAGCCTGTCCCCAATGAGCACCGCCCAGCAAAAAGGGGCGCGACCGCAATGGCCACGCCCCCTCAACATCGGCTATGTGTCGGCCGGCACTTACGCCAATTTTGCTCCGACGATCTTTGCCGCGGCAGGCTTATCGAAGTTGCCGCCGGTGGCCTTGCCGAGTGCACCCATGACCTGGCCCATCTGCTTCTTGGACGTGGCGCCCAGCTCGGCGATGACCTGCTCGATCAGAGCCTCGAGCTCCTCGCCCGAAACCTGTGCGGGCAGCAGGCTCTCCAGGATCTTGACCTGCTCGGTCAGGTTGTCGGTACGGTCCTGGTCGGTACCGGCCTTGATGGACATCTCCAGCGTCTCGCTCGTCTGCTTAATCAGACGCTTGATCATGCTGTTGACGTCTTCCTCGGTCACGTCGCGGCGCTCATTAACCTCGATATTCTTCACCTCGGCCTTGACCTGGCGAATGATAGACAGGCGAACCTTGTCCTTGGCCTTCATGGCGGCGATCATTTCCTGCTGCAGCTCTTCGTTGGTCATCTGCAAATCCTCCTCAATAGTGTGGGCGGCACTCACGCGGGCACCGCCCCATGATTACTTAGTCGTCGACGAATCGTCGGTCGAACTCTTGGTGACGCCCTTCAGGCTGACGTTGTACGGCACGTCCTTGGGCATGGGGTTGACGGTAATGTCGGCGTCCTTCTTGTACTGCTCCAGCCACTCGCTGTATGCAGTACTGGCCGCCTGCGTCTTCACCACGTTGGAGACATACTTCTTAATGTCCTTGGGCACCTGCTTGATGTCATCGACCTGGTTATCGACATGGAAGTAGTCGGTGCACTTGATGACGTGGTAACCGTACGTCGACTCGATCACGTCGCTCACATCGCCCTTGTTGAGCCCCTCGAGCGCCGTCTGGTAGCTGTCGACGAAGGTGGTGAGCTTATCCCAACCCACATCGCCCTTCTTCTCCTTGGAGCCGGTATCGTCGGAGTACTGCTCCACGGCGTCCTCAAAGCTCAGCTCGCCGGAGTTAATCTTGTCCAGGCACTCCTGTGCTTTGGCCTTGGCGGCGGCCTTGTCCTCGTCGGATGCGTCGGAATCAACCTTGATCAGGATATTCGACGAGCGGCGGGCATCGTTGTAGTTAGACAGGTTCTCGTTGATGTAATCGACGATCTCGCTGTCCTTGGGCTTGCTGGTGGGCGCCACGGCATCCTTAAGCTTTTGCTGTGCCAGGCTCTCCTTGAGCGAGTCCTTGTAGGTGTCCTCGGTATAGCCGTAGGTCTTAAGGGTCTTCTTAAAGGCCTTGGCACCGCCCGCGCTCTTGCACGCGTCCTTCCATGCCTTCTCGACCTCCTCGTCCGACACCGTCACGCCGTTTTCCTTCTGCGCCTGCTGAAGCAGAATCTGCTGCGTGTAGGAATCGATGAGCTGTTTGCGGTACTTCTTGGGCGTCAGGTCGTTGTCGACCAGATACTGCGCCCAGTCCTTGTCCTTGGTGTAACCGTAGGACGTGCGCATGCTCATGATCTGCTTGGTTACGGTGTCCTCGGTGAGGTTGGTGCCGTTGATGGTGGCGGCGACACCGCCGGTAAGCTTGTAGCTCGAGGTATCCTCTGCCTGCGACATGAGACCGGAGCATGCCATGGCCGAGACGGAAAGCAGCATTGTCAGCACGCCGATAACCACCAGGACGATCTTGACGGTCTTAGACACGTACGTCTTGCGCTGCTTCTTACGAGAGCTGGAGGCAGTGCGAGCCTGCTGCTCGGGCGTCGGCACGGCCTCGGAGTTCTTTTTCTTGTTTGCCATAGTTGGCCTTTCGCATCACGAATCGAACAAACGCCATTGTGTCACAACGCGGACCCCGCGACACACCTGGTGCATGGGGGACAGGTTAATCTGCACCATTTTGGTGCAAAGGGGGCTGTTCTGGCTGTCGGCAGTTAGGGACATTCCTTTTCTGCCGGCAGTTAGGAACAGTCCCCAAGTGCCAGCCCTAAAAGTGGCGACGGATGGCGTCGACCATGCCCTGGCATGTGGTCTGGCCGAGCACATCGGCTGCGGCGTCGGCATCCATAAAGATATTCATAAGCGATTGCAGGGCCTCGACCTGGCCGCCCGGCTCGGCGATGCCCAGATTGATGATGATCTGCGCCGGCACGGGGGCACCCATGCCCGCCATTGCGCTGAACACCACGGGCGCCGCGGGCTTCACCACCGCGATATAGGGCTTAGCCACGAACCCCGGATCGGTGTGCGGGATGGCGATGTTGGCCGCCGGCATGGCAAGACCCGTGGGATAGGCATCCTCGCGCGTGCGGACGGCATCGAGCCAACCGGGCGCAATGTAGCCGCGAGGCGCAAGCTCGTCCTCGAGCCGCGCAAACACCTCATCCGGCGTCGCGCACTCCCAATCAAAAAACACCAGCTCGGGCGAGAATAGCATCTCGGCGTTATCCGCCATACCGTCCTCCAAAGTTGCATGAGGTTCACAATGCCCCATATGATAACGAAACGAGGCAGGCAAGGTTAGTCGAGGATTCCAATCCTACCGAGTGCGCGGGCAGGCGTCAGGCAAACTTCGGGCATCGCCTCCAGCATGCGCCGGTCACTCGTGACCACGTAGTCAACATCTGCCGTCTCGCCCGAAGCGATGATGAGGTTGTCTTCAAGATCCGGCATGCGCTTGCCAAGCATGCGTGCCATCTCGCACTCTGCCAACGAAAGCGGAGAGGCGGTTGCCACCTGCATCATGTGCTCAATGCAGGCCCACGACGCCGAGGCAAACGACACGTTAATCCCATTCACATTCCGCCGGGCTAGTCGCCGAGGCAAGATATAGAACACGTCTTTTGCCGTCGTTGGCGCATACAGAAGGTCGATCTTTCCCGCCTCGGCCAGTTCAACCAATCTTTTCGCTTCGTCGAACGCCCCCTCTTGCAGGTAATAATCGAGCCAAACGTTCGTATCTACCAAGAGATGCTTTGCCTCAATCATCGGCAATTCGCCTCAATGTCAGCAATCATCGCCTCATACATATCATCTCGTACGGCATCCCAGTCTTCCGCAGATGATCCAGCTGGCGCAAAATCCGAAGCACGTAGCCCCAACGAAGAAAAAGCTAGGCCACACCCCCGCTCGGCCAGACTCTCCGCACGGGGCGCCTCGCGCTTATCCGCCACCATAAATCCCGGCAACGCTTGATGCTCGACAAGATAGACCCAAAGCGCGCGAATGGCATCGCTCGGCCCCAATCCATTGCGAGTTAGAACCGCATCGCCACCAGCTTTGAGCATGGGATCGATTCGTGTGTTGAGCTGCACCGTTGCTGTACCCATAGCGGCTCCTCTCTATTTGCTAGCAGTATAGCAAACATAAAAAGCCACGCAAAAGGACCCCGCCCGCACACGGACGAGGCCCTATCGGATTTCTTGGGATGGAAATGACACACGTCACGTTATCCAGAGTCCAAAATCAAAGAGGTAATAAAAGCTGATTGGGGCACATGTGATTCCATATGCCCCAATCAGCTTTTTGATAGTTTACGTTGTAAGGAAAACCGAGCGAATCCTTTTACGCACAATGGCGGGGTGCATCAATTGCCACTTTGCCGCTCTCCAGCACGTGGACGCGGCCGTCGGCGAGCATTTGCACGACCTCGGGATACAGCACGTGCTCAATCGCGTGGATGTGCTCCTCGAGCGTATCGACATCCCAGCCCTCCTCGACAGCCAGCGCGCGCTGGGCGATGATGGGGCCGTTGTCGTAGATCTCGTTGGCAAAATGCACGGTCACGCCAGTTACCTTGACGCCGCGCGCAAACGCGTCGTCGATCGCATGGGCACCGGTAAAGCTCGGCAGCAGCGCCGGATGCAGATTGACCACGCGGTTGGGAAACGCCGCCAGCAGCGGCGTGTGCACCATGCGCATGTAGCCGGCCATGACCGCATACTCGCAGCCGCGCTCGAGCAGCTCGTGCGCGATGATCTCGTCAGCGGCGATGGGGTCGGCGTAGACATCCTTGGACAGCGTGAGCGTCTGGATGCCCGCGCGCTCAGCGCGCTGCAAACCCTTAGCCGAAGGACGGCTCGACACCACAAGCTCAATCGAAGCGTTGAGCTTGCCGGCGGCGATCAGATCGATCAACGCCTGCAGGTTGGTACCCGAACCGCTGATGAGCACACCGATCTTGAGCGGCTCGGCCGTATCGGTGCCGGTCGGACGGGTGTAGGGCACAAAGCCCAGGCCCTCGGCAGCAGCCATCTGCTCGTTAGCGCTCATCGGAGTACACGACCTTACCGGAACCCTCGACGCACTCGCCCACGCGGAACGGCTTCTCGCCCAGCGCGACCAGGGCCTCGGTAACCGCGGCCTCGTCCTCGGGGGCGACGATCAGGCACAGGCCAACGCCCATGTTGAAGGTCTTGCACGCCTCGTTGGGCGCAAGCTCGGCCTGGCACGACACATAGGTGATGACGGGCGGAACGTCCCAACCCATCTCGGCACCGTTGCGGGTGACCACGGCGTCGACGTCGTCGGCGAGCGCGCGGTTGAGGTTCTCGGTAATACCGCCGCCAGTGATGTGGGCGATAGCGTGCACGTTGGCGCCGCCGCGCAGCAACTCAAGAATCGGCTTGACATAGATGCGCGTGGGGGCCAACAGGGCGTCTGCCAGCGATGCGCCGCCGAGCTCCTCGAGCGGACGGCTCAGCTCCTCGGCCTTAGCGGCGGCCTCGGGCGCGCCCGGCTTAATACCGTCGACGCCGATGACCTTACGCACGAGCGAGTAGCCGTTGGAGTGCACGCCGGTGGAAGGCAGGCCCAGAATCACGTCGCCGGGGCGGACGTTCGCGGGGTCGAGCATCTTGGGACGGTCGACGACGCCCACGGTAAAGCCGGCAAGGTCGTAGTCGGCCGGAGCCATGACGCCGGGGTGCTCGGCCATCTCACCGCCCACGAGCGCGCAGCCCGCGAGCTTGCAGCCGTCGGCCACACCCTTGATGATCTTTGCCATGTGCTCGGCCTCAATGTGGCCGATGGCAACGTAGTCCAGGAAGAACAGCGGCTCGGCGCCCGAAGCCAAAATGTCGTTGACGCACATGGCGACCAGGTCCTGGCCCACCGTCTCGTGACGTTCCATGATCTGGGCGAGCACAAGTTTGGTGCCCACGCCGTCGGTACCGCTGATCAGAATCGGGTCCTCCATATCCTTAAGCGCGGCGGCCGAGAATAAGCCACCAAAGCCACCGATACCGCCGATGACCTCGGGACGATTGGTGTCCTTAACCATTTGCTTAATAGCGTCGACGGCGCGGCCGCCCTCGGCGGTATCGACGCCGGCATCCTCATACGTCACATGCTTGCTGTCGCTCATCTGAGCCTTCCTCTCCCACTACCGTGGCGCCGCCCGGGCGCCAAACGGTGCTCATAGTTGCGTTCATTTCGGCGCGCGCCATAACAGCACGCGCCGTCATATCAACAAAACAGCAGGTAAAACCTACCAAAATGAACCTGTTCCTACATGGCAGGTTTTAGGCCTCGCCGTGCTTCTCTTCCCAGCTGCGGTCGTCGTATTTCTCGACCACGGCGTCGTCGTCAAAATGCAGCGGCTTATCCAGGTTTCGGGGCTTAAAGCCCTCCATAAACTTGTCGCGGCCAAAGCTCTCGGGAATCGCCACGGGGTAGCGGCCGGTAAAGCACGCATCGCAGTAGCCGCCCTTGGGCATGACCTTCAGCAGGCCCTCGACCGAAAGGAAGGCCAGCGAATCGGCGCCGATATACTCGCAAATCTCGTCGACCGTCTTGTTGGCGCTGATAAGCTGCGACTGCACGTCGGTATCGATACCGTAGAAACACGGCCAGATGACCTCGGGCGAGTTGATGCGGATATGAATCTCCTTGGCGCCGGCGTTGCGCAGCATCTTGACGAGCTGCACCATAGTGGTGCCACGCACGATGGAGTCGTCGATCACGACGAGGCGCTTGCCCTCGATGTTGTCGCGCAGCGGGTTAAGCTTCATGCGCACGCCCATGGCGCGCAACTCCTGCGTAGGCTCGATAAACGTACGGCCCACATAGCGGTTCTTGATGAGGCCCTCGCCAAAGGGAATACCGCTCTCGTGCGAATACCCCTCCGCGGGCGGCAGGCCGGAGTCGGGCACGCCGATGACCAGGTCGGCCTCGACGGGCTCCTCATGTGCCAGCTGACGACCCATGTCGTAACGGCAGGCGTAAACGCTCTTGCCGTTCATGATGGAGTCGGGACGGGCGAAGTAGACCTGCTCAAAGATGCAGTTGGCGGGCTCTTCGGCTGCAGGCACGCCCTGCTCGGATACCAGACCCTCGGCGCTGATGCGCAAGATCTCGCCGGGACGGACGTCACGGACGTACTCGGCGCCCACGATGTCGAGTGCGCAGGTCTCGGAAGCAACGACCCAGCCGCCGGCGCGCGTGACATGGACGGCGGAGTCGACCGTCGCGGCGCCGTCTTGCGAGGGCAGCTGCGAAACGGATGTGGCATCGGCCTGGTCCAGACCCTCGTCCACCAGCTTGCCCAGCACGAGCGGGCGAATGCCGTGCGGATCGCGGAATGCGTAGAGCGCCTGCTCGTTGATGAGCGTCATGGCGTAGCCGCCGCGCACGAGCTCCATGGTCTTGCGAATGCCCTCACGCAGATGACCCGTACGCTGGGTAAAGTAGCCGATAAGCTTGGTCGCGACCTCGGAATCCGAATTGGAGAGGAACGGCACGCCCAGCTCGATCAGCTGGCGGCGCAGCTCGTCGGTGTTGACCAGAGTGCCGTTGTGAGCAAGCGCGATAATGACGCTGTTGATGGTAGAAAGATGCGGCTGCGAGGCTTCCCAGCTCTTGGCACCGGCAGTGCCATAGCGCACGTGGCCCACGGCCAGCTGGCCGGAGAGCGTCGACAGGTCGGCGTTGGAGAACACGCGGTCGAGCAGGCCCAGGTCCTTGCGAACCATAACCGTGCCGCCGTCACCCACGGCGATTCCCGCCGATTCCTGGCCGCGGTGCTGCAGTGCACGCAGGCCAAAGTACGTCAGTCGAGCCACGTCGCGATCGGGCGCCCACACACCAAAAATGCCGCATTCCTCATGCAGCTGGTCGGAGTCCGGATCATACGTCGACATGGTCTTCACCTGTCCCGCGGCACGCTCGGCCGCGCGGATGGTTTCTTGAGACATGGCATCCCCTCAGAGCCTCGTTATTTGGCGTTACCTGCCCTATTATACGCACGGCAAGACAAGCACTCCCGCGCATGAACAGCGCTTTTTAAAAGCCCACCGAGCTTATAATCCGTTTTGCAGCCAAACATTTTATTGGGCAGGCGCCTCGGGGCCGACGATCCCGCATACTTCCGTTGCGACGCGTCTCGCCCGCCGTTGGGGTTTGCATTGTTGCAATTGGGACGTGCGTCCTGTCTTTTGGCAGGTCGGCGGCGTATCCTTGTACCTACAGCAAAACGAGAAAGGTTATGTATGGATCGAAACGAACTCGACCCCAGCGTCCCCAGCGCCACGGAGGTCAAGAAGATCCCCCTCATCATTAAGGTGTACGCCGTCCTGTGCATCCTGTCCGGCGTGGGCACGCTCCCTTCGGTCGGCGCCTTTATGTGGCAGGTCATCACCGCGCTCATCAACGGCAACGCCGCCGCCAAGCTCGGCAACAACACGCTCGTCGCGGTCGGCCTTATCGTCGCCGGCATCATGCTCTCGGCTGCCAGTGCTGTCATCTTGATCATCTTTGGCCTAGACCTCATCAAGAACCAGCGCCGCAATGCCGCCCGTCTGTCCTATATCCTTATCGCGTTTACCGTCGTCGAGCTTTTGGTTGACGTGATGCTCCAGGGCATCGGGCCCTTCTTGCTGCGCCCTGCCATCCAGCTCGGCATCCTCGTCGCACTTTCGGCCACCGTCGACCCCACGCTGCGCCAGGAGCGCGAGCTGCAACGCCGCCTGCAGGAAATGCTCGATCGCGACGCCGCCGCCGAGGGCATGCTCGGGCGCGATGAAACCGGCGAAGGCTACATCAAGCTCAACTACTTCAACCTGTTCTGGGTATTCTTTGTCTGCTGCATACTCGGCCTGATCGCCGAGGACATCTGGCACATGACGGTCGACGACCCGGGCGTCTACCAGAACCGCGCCGGCATGCTGTTTGGCCCCTTCAGCCCCATCTACGGATTTGGCGCCGTACTCATGACCATGGTGCTCAACCGCTTCTACAAAAAGAACCCCATCATTATCTTTTTGGTGAGCGCGTTGCTCGGCGCAAGCTTTGAGGTGTTCGTGGGCTGGTTTATGCAGACCTCGTTTGGCGTGGTCTCGTGGAGCTACTCGCATATGAAGCTCTTTGGCATGCCCGATCCGCTCGCCGTCCTTACCGGCGGACGTACCTGCACGGGCTTCGCCTGCCTGTGGGGCCTGGGCGGACTCATCTGGATCAAGCTGCTGCTGCCGAGGCTGCTCAAGCTCATCAACATGATTCCGTGGAAGAGTCGCTACTCGGCTACCGTCATCTTTACCGTCATTATGCTGGTCGACGGCGTCATGACGCTGCAGTCGCTCGACTACTGGTACCAGCGCGTCAACGGCACGGAGCCGGATATTCCCGTCGCGCAGTTCTACGGCAAGTACTTCGATAACGACTACATGGAGAACCGCTTCCAGAGCATGACCATGAGCCCCAAGGATGCAACGCGCGTGTAGCGCTCACCGCGCCCAAAACGCAAAATGCCCGCCGGTATCACACGTACCGGCGGGCATTTTTATAAACGAGCCTTCTATCGACGCAAGCCTCTACGCCTCGCGCTCGACCTCACTCACGCATTCGTTCTTGATGGTGCCAACGAGCGCCTGCAGCGCATCGACCACGTGCGGGCGAATGTCCCCGCCGATGAGCACGAGCATGATGTCGTCACCTACGGCAAGCTCGCCGCTTGCCAGCCACACGCGCACATAGCCGATACCCGGCATCGTGCGCGTCGCCTCGATAGCGGCCTGCACCTTATCGGCATCGAAGCCGAACACCATGCCGCCCACCTTATGTCCAGGCGCCACACCATCTGTCTCGACCCCACGCACCTCGGACTTAGGCGTCGCACGCACCACGCCGTTGTGTGTCAGGTACATCCCACAATCAGCCGCCGAAACATCGGCCTTGGCTTCGCGCAGCCAAGCATCAATCGAAGGCATCGTTTTGCCGTTCTCAAGCATCATTTCTCCCTTACCGTCATCGAGTAGCCAATTTGGAACGGGGCTTTTTTAGCTACTCTCGAACAACTTATTCCTCGACCGGCGTGAGCACCATGACAGCACGCGTGTTGCTCAGCGACAGCGAACGGCAGGTCACAAGCGTTACAACCTTGGTTGCCGAAGCGGCACGATCGGTGGCATCACTCGCCACGGCAGAAGCGCCGTCAAGCATCTCGGACAGATAATTCGTCAGCCCGTCGTCGCCCTCAAAGTTGGTCGCGCGCGCCTTGGCATACGTGTCCTCGACAACTTTGGTCGCCAGTGGTCGCAGCTTATACGTAGCATCCCGTGTGATGTAATACACAAACTCGATGCTATCGAACGTCGTCTGATCAGTGGTGTCCGAAATCACGTTGAACATCGACCCATCGTTCATATGGTGTCCGTAGATCGTGGTTTGCTGATCAACCATTCCCGGCGCGGTGTCATCGCTATCCAGGAAAATGGCCCCAGATGCATTGGCCGTACCGTCAAACAGCGTGTTGAGGTATTTGGAGTTGTTGTTGGTCTGCACCACGGGATAGTTGATGTTGGTTCCCGGCACATAAATCCAACCCACAATCTCGGGGTTTGTCTGAGCAAGCGCATCGAAGTCGATAATCGGCACGCCGCTGGCGTCCTGATCGCCTACATATTGCTTCTCGATTTTCTGGTACGAATCGCTTGCCTGCTTATAGCCAATCTGAGCATTGATAAAGATAGCGGCGGCGGCGACAATCAGACCGATGCCCACGATAATGAGCAGAATAGGAATGATGGAGCGGCGCTTTTTACGCGGCGGCTCAGTGTAGCTGGACGCCGCGCCGCTCGTTTGCCTCGGCGTCCGGGCCTGCTTCTTTGCCGTGCCATATGACGAAGGGCGATACGCAGCCGGCGTATCCTGGCGGCGATGGGACGCCGGTGTTACGGAACGCGGCGCGCGCGGCTGCTGAGGAGAGGATGTCCGACCCTGCTGTGCCGCATGGGCAGCACCCGGCTTCGACGGATCGGGAATCTGAGAAGCCTTGAATCGTTTTCCCTGATAGTCGGACATGGCTCTCCTTATACTGCGGCGAAACGGCGGAACGTCTAGGCGTCGGCCATCTCCTGCTTCATCTTCTCGATAACCTTGCGGTACTCGGGGTCGCATGCGCCCAGAATCTGCGTGGCGTAGATGGCGGCGTTCTTGGCGCCGTTGATGGCAACGCAGGCCACGGGCACGCCCGAAGGCATCTGCACCATCGACAGCAGCGAATCCATGCCGCCCAGGTCACTCGTCTTCATAGGCACGCCGATGACCGGCAGCGGCGTAAAGGCAGCCACAACACCACCCAGGTGAGCGGCCTTGCCGGCGGCGGCGATAATCACTTTGATACCGCGATCGGCGGCAGTCGAGGCCCACTCGTGGACCTTCGCCGGCGTGCGGTGTGCGCTCGCAATGACGAGCTCATAGGGCACACCAAGCGCCTCGAGCTCGGCGGTGCAGCCTTCCATAACGCCCAGATCGGACTTGGAACCCATGATGATCCCGACAACCGGCTTTTGATCTGCCATAAACAAAGACCTCCTGTTGAGAGCGGTGACGCGGCCAATCCGCGACCCTTAACTACTGAGAGTAGTATAGCTGCTCCCGTCCCTGCGGTCTTTGTGGCGCTTCGCGGGCGGGCCAGGCTTTATCTGAACGACTTTGCGAAGCAACCGGAGTGAAGATAAAGCCTGGCCCGCCCGCGAAGCGCCCTGCGACCTACCGGGGATTGCTATGACGTACGTTGGCTGATGAATTGGAAGGAAAGGTCAACGGAGGCTGAAGGCAATTGGTTCAGCGAAAAACCCTGACGAATCTAATTCGTCAGGGCCCCACCAACGCTCACTCGTCGTTCATCGTTAAAGCTAGATATTCTCTTCCGCCCATTTCTCGAAATCGAGTTCTCGTCTCTGAGCAGTTCGGTAGACTTCCATGTCTTCGCGAGCGCCTACCACTACGATGGCCATCTTTTCTTTAATTCTGATGAGGCGGTACACGATTCGAATGCCACTTCCCCTGAGCTTGATCTTCATAAAGCCAGTCAAATCCGTACCTGCCTTGTTTCCAAGAGGCTTGCCGAATCCACCTTCGTTCTGCGGCAATGGGTTCGTTCTGATTTTTTCTATAGCCTTAAGGACGATCTTTCGTTGGGAGCCGTCCAGACGCTTAATATCCTTGAGAGCATCCGGGTAGAAAGCGACTTCGTACCCACTCATTCAAACTCGACCTCATCCATCTGATCGAGTTCGTCCTGGCTCACACCCAGCTCTTCCATAACATCAGACAGGGAAACAAGCGCATCGTCACTTGCCACAGCCATTCTCTTAAGCGCCAACGTTAACAAGGTGAGGTCCTCCTCCGCTTGCTTCGCTTCCCTATATTCATCGGGTGTAACAATCACAAACGCTGGCTTGTTGTGTTTGAGAACCACAACAGGATTGTCGTCCCCAACCTTCGAAAATGCAGCCGAGCCCTTACCGTGGCTGAAATCGCTAATTGGAACAAGGTTGTCGAGCATCTGCAAAGCAGGCATACATACCTCCTAAAAATGAATTCTTTTTCGAATTCATTTTATCATTCTTTTTTGCTATATTGTACCGCGCAACCGAAACAACCTTTTTAGAATACGAATCCGAGCTTAGAATGACTGTTGGCCCTCGCACCGCCCTTGCCTCTTTTATTACGTCAAGTGGTATACAGCGAAGCAAAATGGCGATCTAAAGTGCGCGGCACTCGCCTCGCATCGCTACAAAAAACAAACTGCTCCCCACCCACTCGGGCAAGGAGCAAGCCTCATTTTTAATCAGACTGAGAACCACGAATGCAGAAACACAGGCGACTTCAGTCCCTTATCGCCGAGAGACGTTATTGTGCAGCCATTTCTTTAAGCTTCTCAGCCATCAACAAACACACGTCTTCCGATTGCGGGTACACGCCAAAATGATCGAAGAAACCATGGTCACATCCGGCATATTCGATGACCTCGACATCGATTCCTGAAGACCGTAATTTTGTAGCCCATTTTTCATCGGGGATACGAAGCGGATCGTATTCGGATGTCACGATAGTCACCGGGGGGAAATCAGTACAGTCCTCAAGCATTAGCGCAGAAATCAACGGGTCATGAGGAGACATTTTTCCGTGTGCACAAAGTTCGACCATCGGGCCGTCCGAATCGCGAAGATGGTCGATGCGAAAACGCGCAACGTCCTCTTGATCGGCTATCGCAGGAAAATCCTCATATCCCTCGCCCTGTTCGCCCGCAAGGTCGACTTCAGGATAGATTTCGAAGGCATGGGCTACAGCTCCAGCACCCCTGAGCTGAACACACGCATTAGTAAGGCTTCCTCCTGCGGAGTCGCCGGCGACCATTATTTTATGAGGATTGATTCCGAGATCCCCGGCATGCTCGCACACATAATCAAGAGCAAGAACGCAATCCTCGATCTGCCCGGGAAATGCCGTCTCCGGCGCCAAGCGGTATTCTGGATAAACCACCACTGCACCAGACTTTTCGGCGATGAACTCGAGCTGATGTTCAAATTGCAGAACATTCCCCGCCATAAACGCGCCGCCATGCAGGTAAACAAGCGCTGGACTTGCCTTCTTATGATTTGGTGGCGTCCAGACGAATAAATCTATATAGCGATCGGCCGCCTCCATGAGGATCTCATCGCGCTGAACCTCACCATCGAGTAGGCGGTATGTCGGCTTATCCGGGCGATGGCGCATTCCAATAAGGCTCGTCCAGCTCGGAGACATGCTAACATTCCGCATCTTCTTGCGAGATACCTCGAGAATTCGTGGGTCAAGCACATGCTCTCTTTCATCATCAGGAACCGGACGAATTTGAACCTCGAGCCCCCTCTTCTCGGTTATAAACGAGCGACCGGAGATGGCGCCAATCAACGCCTCGTCGTATTGTCTGCCCATCTTAAATCCCCTCTCGGCGATAACGCCAAATCGATATTTCCATAACTTTTGAGATAACGGCTTATGATGTCCTCAGTTGTCGTATATCTATGTACTAAAGAAACTGAAGACCAAGGGGTCCACCATGCCTGCAGCAAAAGACGAGCTCACTCAGCCAGAGCTTCTCTATCAGACCGTTGAAAACGATATCCTCAAGAAAATAGTTTCTGGCGAACTCCCCGGCGGCAGTCAGATTCCCACCGAAACCGAGCTTTGCAAGCAATACAAAGTAAGCAGGATCACCGTAAGACGCGCCGTACAGAATCTCATTGACCAAAACTTGCTCTACCGCCTGCGAGGCAAGGGAACATTCGTAAACCCATCGAAGCTCACCCTGAAACGAGGAACAAGCACCATTTTCAATTTGAGCTCCGACCCCCAATACGGCGATAAAACAACCAAGTCCATCTTGGAAACAGGCTTGATCAAGGCTGATGCCCACATTGCACGGGAGCTCAAAATTGACAACGGAACCGTAGTGCAACGAGTTGCGCGCTTGGTTTATATCGAAAATGCCCCCTGCGCCATCGACACCGTTTATGCAACGCAGGGCACTCTGCCCGGACTACTGGAGCTTCTCACAGACAATGCCAGTCTTTTCGACCTGATCGCCAACCATTACAGCATCGCAACCGGTATTGAGAAGCTCAAAATCACCGCAGGAATAGCGGGGCTCCAAGAAGCAAACCTTCTCGGTTATATCGTTGGAGCCCCCGTGAGCGTTGTCGAGCACGTCACATATGCCTGCGATGAAATGCCGCTCCACTATTCAAAAACCGTTTGGCGAGCAGACGCATCGTCCTTCGAGTTCAGCATCTCAAAAGATGGACGCCTTCTCTAGCCCAAAATCCCCAGGACGCCGAGCACAATACCCGCAGCGAGAATGCCCACAATCTGCCAAATAATTTTGACCTGTTTCTTATTGCAAAGACACATGATCCCGAACGCGCAGAGCGGCAAAAGAGCCGGGAATATCCCATCGAGCGTTTCCTGCAACTTAAACGCGGTGTCGCCGAAGTTAAGAGCGAGCGGAGTGGTAACTGCAACGGTGGTCGCCACCATTCCACCAACTACCATTAGTCCCACAATCGCCAGGCCGGACGTAACTTTGTGCATTACATCAGAATCGTTCAGCTTCGAAATCATGCCACTGCCAAGCGAATAACCATACTGAAGCCCAAACCAGCGGATCAGGATCGTTGGGACATTATAAAGAAGCAGGAACAGGATTGGGCCGAGCAGACTGCCCGAAAGGCAAAGTCCTGTCACAACGCCCGTCGCAATCATGCGAAGCGTACTGGCAATCAGTGAATCTCCAATAACGGAAAGCGGAGCCATAAGCGATGCTTTCATGGCGTTAATTGAGGCGGTGTCAAAGTCCTGATTGTTGGCGTTCTCCTCCTCCATGGAGGCCACAATGCCGGCGACCAGAGGATTAAACGTAACTTGAATATTGTAGAACTCAAGATGACGCTTATATGCCTCGATCCGGTCTTCAGGCTTATCGTATAACCGCTTGATTACCGGAATCATGTCGTAGCAGAAACCAACGTTCATTTGTCGGTCAAAGCTCCACATGATGTTGAGTGGAAAGCTACGCCAAAATAACGCCTTTAAGTCTTTCTTGGTTATTCTCTTATCGGTCGATTTATTTGACTCCGGCGAGAGCTCAAGAACATCATTAGAATTCGTTGTCATCGTCAACCTCCTTAGCGACCGCCGCACTGGCAGGCATAAAAATGTGAGCCATATTGAGAATCCCAATCAGGATCAGCGAAAACGCCACGATACCGATCGTCGGAATGTTTAGATAGGCACTCAGCAAGAAGCCTCCAAAGAATAGGAAGCTCAGCTCCTTGGTGGACAGGATTGACATAAGCTGCGCAAATCCAAGCGCGGGCAGAATACCCGTTGCGATCGTAAGCCCATTCGTAAGCCAATCAGGAATGGCGTCAATCAGTGCCTGAACAGCATCATTTCCAACGTAAAAAGCCACGCCGCAAATCAAGCCAAGCGCAATGATGTAGAGAATTCCATTGGTCCACATAGCGGCTGCAATCGTTTTGGGGTCGTCTTTTTCGGCGCCACGATCAGCCCAGACAGCCATAGGAGGCGTAACAACGCTATACATAAGGCTGTCAAACATGCCGGCAAGCACCGCAGTGGGCATAGCAATAGTCAGAGCGGTCTCGGGACTCGCACCCATAGTAATCGCAAAGGCTGTTCCCAAAACTGAACCAACAATTACGTTGGGCGGCACGGCAGCACCAACCTGCCAGACCCCCATGAACGCGAGTTCGAGCTGGAAACCAACAATAACGCCAGTCGGAATATCACCCAAAAAAATACCGACAATCGCTCCGAGGACAATCGGCCGCTCGACCATCGCAGTACCGAGTAAATAATCCGATTGACCTATCGCAGCGGCAAGACCAACCAGAAAAGCTTGAAGCAGCATATTTCTCCCTCTTCCTACAAATCAAAACTTGTTACGATGCGTTTTTTCTCGCTAGCAACCTGCCTTACCTCGAACTCGATTCCATCAGCCATGGCTTTCTTAATTTCATTAATATCGGATTGGGAAAGGCGCACAGCAGGGCCAAGCTCCTTTACGCTATCCCCCAACGGTCGAGCGCCGCCTAAATTCACAGACGTTATTTTTGGACACGCACGCGCAACTTCACAGGCGTCATGTACATTTCCCGCAACAACAATTAGCTCGTATTTATCCACCGCGCTTCCGTTAAGGGCCACGATGGAATCTTCTACACTTTTGACAACCAATTTGGCATCAGCGGGTTTTGCAATTCGCAGCGCTTGAATTCGCTCTTTGCTTGCGGCGTACTCATCTGAAACCACAAGAATAGCGTTTGCTTCAAGCGTTGGATACCAAGAGAACACGGTCTGCCCATGCACTAACCGGCTATCGACGCGACACAGTTTAATCATTTTGCCCCTTTCTCGACTTGAACACAGACAATCATCCTTGACTGCTAATGGCATATTACGTCATATGACGTAATATGCCATTACATAATATCTTGAACGGTTGAATATCACCGCTAAATGGTATTTATCTCTAAAAACAGGAGGTGCAATCCGTCTAGACACAGTGCGTCGGGGCAAGAGGGGCCGAGTTTCCTCCTGAGCGACTCTGCTTGCAGCCGGAGCGAAGGGGGAAATTCGGCCCCCTCCGCCCCGGCCGGCCAGGTCAACTACACCGTGTACTGCGGCAGGTCCTGCAGGGCGATGACATCCATGCCCATGTCGTTGGCACTGCCGTGACCCTGCTGGTCCTCGCGCACGGCCTCGATGGCACTCACGTACGTGTTGGCGGCAGACATCGCCGTCACGCAGGTCACGCCGCGGCGCACCGCCTCGGTACGCAACAGATAGCCGTCGCCACGCGAACCCGGGCCGTACGGCGTGTTGATGATTACCGCGATCTTGCCATCGGCGATGAGGTCGCCGATGTTGGGACGCTCGCCGTCGTGCGGGCCGCTAATCTTCTCCACGACCTCGCACGTCACGTTGCCTCCACGCAGCACGCGCGCCGTGCCCTCGGTGGAGCAGATATCAAAGCCCAGGTAGCGCAGGATACGGGCGACCGAAAGGATATGACGCTTGTCGCGGTCGCACACGCTAATGAACACCTTACCGGCGCTCGGGTCGGGCAGCTTGTAGTCAATCGCCAGCTGCGTCTTGGCGTATGCCTCGGGATAGCTCTTAGCGATACCCATGACCTCGCCCGTCGACTTCATCTCGGGCCCCAGGATAACGTCAGCGCCCGGGAAACGACCCCAGGGCATAACGGCTTCCTTCATGCAGAACCAGTCCAGCTGGCGCTCGTCGCTCGGCAGGCCCAGGCTCGCGATGGAATCGCCCGCCATGATACGCGCCGCGCACTTGGCCAGCGGCACGCCGGTGGCCTTGGAGATAAACGGCACGGTACGGCTGGCACGCGGGTTGGCCTCGATCACGTAAACGGTCTCGCCCTTGATGGCATACTGTACGTTGACCAGGCCGCGTACGCCCAGCGCCATCGCGATGCGGCGCGTGGTCTCACGGAGCTTCGCCTGCAGGCTCTCGCTAAAGCTGAACGGCGGAATGCAGGTCGCAGAGTCGCCGGAGTGAATACCGGCCTCCTCGATATGCTCCAGAATGCCGCCGATGTAGACCTCTTCGCCATCGCACAGGGCGTCGACATCGGACTCGATCGCACCCTCCAAGAAGCGATCCAGATACACCGGGTAGTCGGGGCTAATGCGCGCGGCCTCGGCCATGTAATCGCGCAGATGCTCGGCATCGTAGGCGATCATCATGCCGCGGCCGCCCAGCACGTAGCTCGGACGCACCAGCAGCGGGTAGCCAATGTGCGCGGCCACGGCCTCGGCCTCCTCAAACGAGGTTGCCTGGCCCGCCGGCGGGTACATGATGCCCAGCTTGTCGAGCAGGGCGGCAAAGCGCTCGCGGTCCTCGGCAAAGTCGATGGCATCGGGCTTGGTGCCCATAATGTTCACGCCGCTCTCCTCGAGCATGCGCGCCAGCTTAAGCGGAGTCTGGCCGCCGAGCGTCACCACGACGCCGTCGAGTCGCTCAACATCGATGACATCCATGACGTCCTCGTAGGTGAGCGGCTCAAAGTACAAGCGGTCGGACGTGTCGTAGTCGGTCGAAACAGTCTCGGGATTGCAGTTGACCATGATGGTCTCGAAGCCGCGGGCAGCCAGCGCGTAGCTCGCGTGCACGCAGCAGTAATCGAACTCGATACCCTGGCCAATGCGGTTGGGACCGGCGCCCAGGATCATGGCCTTGGGCTTGTCCGCCGGCGTGGTCTCGTCGGGGGCAACGCACTTCTTGGCATCCGGGCTCGTGCGGTAGATGTTCTCGTACGTCTTGTAGTGGTACTCCGTGGCGCTCGAGAACTCCGCAGCGCAGGTATCGACCGTCTTCATGCTGGGAACCACGCCCAGACCCTTGCGATAGGCGCGCACAAAGCGCTCGTCCGAGCCGGTCAGCGCGGCGATCTCGGCGTCACTCGTGCCGTACTGCTTGAGCAGGCGCATCGCGTCGGCGTCGATATCCTCCACACGCAGGCCGCGGATGCTCTCCTGGACCTGCACCATGTCGTTGATACGGTTGAGGTACCACGGATCAATGCCGCAGATGGCATGGATGCGGGCGATATCCCAGCCGCGACGCAGGGCCTCGACCACAAAGAAGATGCGGTGCTCGGTCGGCGTTGCCACGGCTTGAGCGAGCTCATCGTCGCTCAGTTTGTCGGCACCTTCCTTGCCACCGGCACAAATGCCCTGATGCCCGTCCTCCAGCGAACGCATGGCCTTGCCAAAGGCCTCCTCAAAGGTGCGGCCGATCGCCATGATCTCGCCCACGGCCTTCATGCGCGTGGTGAGCGTAGGATCAGTGCCCTTGAACTTCTCGAAGGCAAAGCGCGGCACCTTGACCACACAGTAGTCGATTGTGGGCTCAAAGCAGGCAGGCGTTGCCTTGGTAATGTCGTTGACGATCTCGTCGAGCGTGTAGCCCACGGCAAGGCGCGCGGCGGCCTTGGCGATGGGGAAACCCGTGGCCTTGGAGGCCAGCGCGGACGAACGGCTCACGCGCGGGTTCATCTCGATGACGATCAGGCGGCCGGTGTTGGGGTTCACGGCAAACTGCACGTTGGAGCCGCCGGTCTCGACGCCGATCTTCTCCAGAATGGCGAGCGAGGCCACGCGCATGCGCTGATACTCAAGGTCGGAGAGGGTCTGCGCCGGTGCCACGGTGATGGAGTCGCCGGTATGCACGCCCATGGGGTCGAGGTTCTCGATGGAGCACACGATGATGCCGTTGCCGGCGTGGTCACGCATGACCTCCATCTCATACTCTTTCCAGCCCTCGATGGACTCCTCGACCAGCACCTCGTGGGCAGGCGAGAGCTCGAGGCCCTGGCTCACGATGGAGACGAGCTCCTCGTGAGTATGAGCGATGCCGCCACCGGCGCCGCCGAGGGTAAAGCTCGGGCGCAGTACGCAGGGATAGCCCACGCGCTCGGCGATGGCCTCGGCGTCGGCCACGCTGTAGGCATAGCCCGAGCGCGCGACCTCCAGGCCAATCTCGGCCATGGCCTCGTTAAAGAGTTTGCGGTCCTCGCCGCGCTCGATAGCGGCCAGGTCGCAGCCGATCATCTCGACGCCGTACTTGTCGAGCGTACCGTCTTTCGCCAGCTCGACGGCGGCATTCAGACCGGTCTGGCCGCCCAGCGTGGGCAGCAGCGCGTCCGGGCGCTCTTTCTTGATTACGCGCTCGATAAACTCGGCAGTGATGGGCTCGACATAGGTGCGGTCGGCCAAGCCCGGGTCGGTCATGATGGTCGCCGGGTTGGAGTTGACCAGGATGACCTCAAAGCCATCCTCCTTGAGCACCTTGCAGGCCTGGGCACCGGAGTAGTCGAACTCACAGGCCTGGCCAATGACAATGGGGCCCGAGCCAATGACGAGGATGCGCTTGATGTCAGTACGTTTAGGCATATTAGTTCTCCTCGGTCTCAGCGGTCTCGGACTCAGCAAAGTTCCAGCCGGCAAGGCGGTCCTTCGCGGTGTCGATGTCCAGGTAGCTCTCCTCGCCGTCCATGAGTCGCGTAAAGGCGGTAAAGAGATAGTGGGCATCGGTGGGGCCAGGCGAGGCCTCGGGGTGGTACTGGACCGAGAAGCACGGGGCGTCGAGCAGCTGGATGCCCTCGGCGGTGCCGTCGTTGAGGTTCACATGTGTCAGGCGAATGCGACCAAAGCGCTCGTTCATCACGACCGGCGCGATTCCGCGGCGCACCCAGACGCGCAGATCTCCATCGGCCGCATGCTCGGTCTCGCCGCCGGAAAGCTCGGGGACAAGCTTGCCCAAGCTGGGGAACAGCAGGCCAAAGCCATGGTTTTGTGCGGTGATCTCCACGCGACGGCTTACCAGGTTCATGACCGGCTGGTTGCCACCGCGGTGACCGAACTTAAGCTTTTCCATCTGGGCGCCGCAGGCCAGGCTGATCATCTGGTGACCAAGACAAATACCAAAGACCGGCACCTTGCCGATCAGCTGCTGCACCTGCTCGTAGGTCTCCACCACGGCGTCGGGGTCGCCGGGGCCGTTGGACAAAAAGACGCCATCGGGATTCATGTCGAGCACCTGCTGAGCTGGCGTATCCCACGGCACGACGGTAAGATCGCAGCCGGCACGCACCAGGCCCTCCAGAATGCCGCGCTTCACACCGCAGTCGTAGGCGACCACTTTGTGACGGGCAGGAGCGGCAGCCGTAAGCGCAAAGTCATGCGTGGCAGGCAGGTCGACGGCGGCAAAGGCGTGGGGCTCAGGGCAGCTCACGGTCTTGACCAGGTTCTCGCCTACCAGCGTGGGCGCTGCGGTCAGACGCTCGGCAAGCTCGTCGACGTCGAAGATCTCGGTCGAAATAATGCCCATCTTGGAACCATTGTCGCGCAGGTGGCGCACCAGGGCGCGAGTGTCGACACCCTCGATAGCGACGATGCCGTGAGCGCGCAGGTACTCCGGCACGCTGACGGCCGAGCGCCAGTTAGAAGGCGTGGCGCACATGTCGCGAACGATCATGCCGCGCATGGCCGGAGCGCTCGCAGGGCGCACGGCGTCGCCGGGGAAGGCCGACTGGACGTCGGTCTCGTCGATACCGTAGTTGCCGATCTGCGGATAGGTCATGGTTACGATTTGGCCGGCATAACTCGGGTCGGTCATGACCTCAAAGTAGCCCTCGAGCGAGGTGTTGAAGCAAACTTCGCCGGTCGCGGTGCCCTCGGCGCCGCATGCACGTCCATAAAAAATGGTCCCATCCTCAAGATACAGGATGCAGGGACCGCAGGTGCCCTTGCTGGTTTTGGCCAGCATACGCTGGCAAAGCTCGCTGGGCGCGAAGGTGCGGGCGGCAGCGCCCGCGGTATGGTTGTTCGCCATAATTCTCCTTCCCGGTCTCACAGGACCGGCTTAAAGGTGTGTAGTTAGGCCTCGCGGTATTGTAACCGCAAGCATGCCTCATGGCGTTAATTTCATCGAAATGTTTACGAAATGATAATTATGACTTTCTATGCATAATGTTTTTTAATCCCCGTCCCAGAAAAATCATCCCGCGGGGCTTGTGGCTCACGCGGGATGATGGCGTCTTATTTTTTCTTGTCCTGCTCCAGCAGTTCGGACGGTGTGCGATCGGGCTTGCCGCCGCGGAAAATCTCGCGGCCATGTAGACGATGCTCCAGATCGCGCTCGGCTTTTTCCTCGTCAATCTTGGTCTGGCTCACCACCGGGTCCTCAATCAACGACGACACCGAGTTCACCTGCTTCTGAATGCGCTCGGCGATGGTGTCATCCATACTCACGATGCGCATCTTCCAGTCGATACTCGTGGCGTTGGATGAGCTCTTGGTCCACACGAACGTCAAAATGGCGCTCTGGTGGCCGCGCGCGGGGAACATGCCAAAGAAGGAATCGTGCTGAATGTTGCTATCCTCGTCGATATAGGCGTGAACGTTATACACCACGCGGTCGATCTTATCGTTGAGCAATGCGTTGGTCGCAAGCGCCGCGGCCTGAATCTGCCCGTTGGACAGCAGCTCGAGCTCGTTGGCAGACGATGTGTCCAACACCGTCACCTCGACCGTGCCCGTGCGTTCATCGGCTTCATCGACGGTAAAGTCGAGCGGGAACTGCGTAAAGCCATTGCCCCATTCGAGTCCACCCTTGAGCGCGGTCGAGACGGTATCGACCGAAACGCTCTCGGAGAGGTTCGCGGTGTTCAGGCGTCGCATCACACCGTAGCCAATCTGCATGCCCACGATCAGCACCAAGATGCCGATAACCACGGCCATCGCGGTCTTCGTAATGGTATGGCTCACCTGCGAGCCCGAAGGATCGTCCTCGGACAGCGGGTCGATATGCTTTGCCTGGCTCGCGCGGTCCTCGCTGCGCAGCTGCGCTAGCGCCGCTTTGTCACCGCGCTTGGCCGCCGCCTCCTTCTCGCGCATGCGCTCGGTGCGCTTTTTGGCAAGCGTGGGATCCAAGACACCGGATGCATCGATTTCGGAGAATAACTCCGTCACTTCTTCCGGAGTCAAAGGGTTCTTGTCAGCCATAAACTTCCTGTCATATCAATCAGTCGAGCTCGTGCGCACGCGCACCTTCGAACTGCATTCGATAGTAACGGGCATAGGTGCCGCCACGGGCGAGAAGCTCCTCGTGCGTGCCACGCTCCACAACGCGACCATGCTCAACGGTCGCAATCTCATCGGCATGCTTAATGGTCGAAAGACGGTGGGCGATGATAATCGTGGTGCGGCCGCGCGCCAGTTCTTCGAGTGACTCCTGCACCGCCTCCTCGCTCTCGTTATCCAAAGCACTCGTCGCCTCGTCCAAAATCAGAATCTTGGGGTTCTTGAGAAACACACGCGCGATGGCAACGCGCTGCTTCTGTCCGCCCGAAAGACGGCTGCCGCGCTCGCCCACGACCGTGTCATAGCCCTGTGGAAGCGACTCGATAAAGGCATCGATGTTGGCGCGACGGGCGGCCTCGGCGATCTCTCCTGCCGTAGCGCCCGGCCTGCCGTAGGCGATGTTCTCGCCGATCGTTCCATCGAACAGGTACACATCTTGCTGCACCAGGCCGATGGCACGACGCAGGCTCTGCTGCGTCACATCACGCACGTCCTGGCCGTCGATGCTAATGGATCCGGCAGCCACGTCATAATAGCGCGGCAGCAGCGAACAGGTTGTGGACTTGCCGCCGCCCGAAGGGCCAACCAAAGCGATGGTCTGCCCGGGCTTGATGGACAGGTCCATATGGTCGATAACGGGACGCTCGTCGGCATCGCCCTCGCCCAGCTCAACATCCTCGTAGTTAAAGCACACGTCGTGATACTCCACGGCGCCGGCAGTCACCTGCAGATCCGTAGCGCCCGGCTTGTCCTGGATATCCGGCGCGGTCGAGAGTACCTCGTCCATACGCTTAAAGCCGGCGATAGCCTTCTGATACGTTTCGGCCGAATTGACGAGCGTCTCAAGCGGCGTGCAGAACAGCGAAATATAGAGTGCAAAGGTCGCCATATCGACCGCCTGCAGCTGTCCCTGGGCGACCAGCCAGCCGCCCAGCAGCACCACGATCACATAGAGCACACCCGAGAGCAGGCCATACGTCGCGGTATAGACGCCCATGGCGTGATACATGTTCTCCTTGGACGAAAGATAGCGATTGTTGGAGGCGCGGAACTTGAAGCGTTCGGTCTCCTCATTGGCAAAGCTCTTGACCACGCGCATGCCCGCCAGCGAATCCTGCAGCTGTGCATTGATGCTGCTGATCTTTTTGCGGTTGTCGCTAAAGACCTCGCGCATGCGCATGTTCTGCCAAAACATGATGACCGCAAACGCCGCCGTCACCACGGCCATGGCAAGCGCCAGCACCGGGGCGATGGTAAAGAGGATCACAAACGAGCCGATGATCTCGATGCCGCAGATGATGATCCACTCGGGCACGTGGTGCGCCGCCTCGCAGATATCGAACAGGTCGTTGACCACGCGGCTCATCATGTCGCCCGAGCTGTTGTGGTCGAAGTACGCAAAGCTAAAGCGCTCATACTGGTCGAACAGGTCCTCGCGCATCTTGGACTCCATGCGTGCGCCCATCACGTGACCCCAATAGCTCACAAAGTAGCGGCAGGCGCAGCGGACGGTGTACATCAACACCAAGCCCACAGCGATCATGCCGAGCGCCTGCATAATGGCAGCCTGACCCTGAGTAAACAGCCCACCGGTCAAATTGCGCAGGATAATGGGGAACGCCAGGTCAATGGCGGCAAGCACCAGAGCACAAACAGTATCAGCAACAAAAAGCCCCATCTGGGGCTCGTAATACGAAAGAAACCTCTTAAACATGCAGTCCTCGGAGATAAAACAATAACGTAAGACCCTGGGGCAAATAATCAGTAGCGTTTGCCCCAGGGTCGCCCTCGCTTTTAAAGCTCAGTTCCGCCCAGCCTGTGTGCGATGCTGTCACAGGCCAAGGCGCCTACGACGGTCTTGGCGTCTTCGATCTTGCCGTCGAGTACGGCGTCGATCAGCTCGTGCAGCGGCACCAGGTCCACGTTGACAAACTCGTCATCATCGGGGTTGGGCGCATCAAACTCGAGCTTGGTAGCCAAGTAGATGTGGATAATCTCATCGCAAAAACCGCAGGACGTGACAATCGACGTCAAAAAGCGAATACGACCAGCCCTAAAGCCCGTCTCCTCATGCAGTTCGCGCTTGGCGCAATCGAGCGGGTCCTCGCCTGGATCGAGCTTGCCGGCAGGAATCTCGACCGTCACGCGGTCGATAGCGGTGCGGTACTGACGCACCAGTACGATCTTGCCGCTCTCGGTCAGTGCCACAACGGCCGCCGCACCCGGATGGCGAACGATATCGCGGGCGCTGCGGTGACCGTTGGGCAGCTCAACCTCAAGACGGTGGGCGTTGAGGATCTTGCCCTTCCAGGCACACTCCTCCGAAAGAATCTTCTCGTGCAGCTCGGCATCGTGCGGGTCGTCGTCGCCCAGCACCAGCGCCGGCTCGTCAGCGACCTCGCCACCAGGCTCGCCCTCGGCGTGCCCATACATGCGGCTGTCCTCTTCGACGATCTGCGCGTCCACGAGCTCTTCGTTCTTCTCGTCCATCCGTCTCATTCCTCTCGGATTTTAGGCATCCCAGGCGTCGCGGCCGCGCAGCGCGCGCAGGCCGATGTCGTGACGCAGGGTCTTGCCCTCAAAATCAATCTTCTCGCAGGCCTCGTAGGCAAGGTTGCGAGCGTTCTCGAACGTGTCGCCCAGAGCGGTCACGGCAAGCACGCGGCCACCATTGGTCACGAGCTGGCCGTCCACCACGGCAGTGCCCGCGTGGTACACGGTCACGTTCTCCATGGCCTCGGCATCGGCGATACCGGTGATGACCTTGCCCTTCTCGTAGCTGCCGGGATAGCCCGCGCTCGTCAGGACAACGGCCACGGCCCACTCGTCACGCCAGTCGAGCTCAATCTGATCGAGCTTGCAGTTGGCGCAGGCGAGCATGACCTCGACCAGGTCGTTCTTAAGGCGCGGCAGCACGACCTGAGTCTCGGGATCACCAAAGCGGGCGTTGAACTCCAGTACCTTGGGGCCGGCGGGGGTGAGCATAAAGCCGCCGTACAGGCAGCCGCGGTAGTCGATGCCCTCGGCAGCAAGCTCGGCAACGGTCTGCTCCATGACCTTCACCATCGTGGCGTGCTCCTCGTCGGTCACGATGGGCACCGGGCTGTAGACGCCCATGCCGCCGGTGTTGGGGCCCTTGTCGCCCTCGAGCGCGCGCTTGTGGTCCTGCGAGGTAGCCATGGGGCGCACGGTCTTGCCGTCGGTAAAGGCCAGCAGCGAGCACTCGGGACCAACGAGCATCTCCTCGATGACCACGGTGTTGCCGGCATCGCCAAAGGTGCCGCCAAAGCACTCGCGCACGGCCTCCTCGGCCTGCTCAAGTTCGGCCGCCACGATAACGCCCTTGCCCGCGGCAAGGCCGTCGGCCTTGACGACCAGCGGGGCGCCCTGCTCGCGCACGTAGGCGAGAGCCGAAGCCTCGTCGGTAAACGAACCATAGGCTGCCGTCGGAATGCCCGCACGCTCCATGAGCTGCTTGGAGAACAGCTTGGAGCCCTCCGTCTGGGCGCCCTCGGCACCCGGGCCAAAGCAGGGAATACCCGCCGCGCGCACGGCGTCGGCCACGCCCGCCACGAGCGGAGCCTCGGGGCCAATTACCACGAGTCCGCATCCGTGGCTCTGAGCAAACGCCGCCACGGCCGCAGGATCGCAGTCGTCGAGAACAACGTTCTCGCCGCAGCTCGCGGTGCCGCCGTTACCCGGCGCAATGTAGAGCTTGCCGGCGCGCGGTGATGCTGCGAGCTTAGCTGCCAAAGCATGCTCACGGCCGCCGCTGCCCAACAACAGGATGTCGATGGTTTGAGTGTCCGCCTTCAAGGGTGCCTCCTCTATGGATTAACGGCCCGCTCCGCGCGAGCCCTTTGCAAGCAAATATACCCCTCGGCCGCCCGTCCGGGCTGCAAAGGGGTATATCGCAATAACCAAATAGTCCCGATTACTTCCAGAATCGGTTGATGATCTGCTCTCGACCAGCGCCAACGCCAATGAACGTCACGCGGGTGTGTGCCAGATCCTCGATAAACGCCACGTAGTCCTGAGCCTCCTGCGGCAGCTCGTCAAAGCTGCGGCAACCGGTGATGTCGCACTTCCAGCCGGGGAGCTCCTCGTAGATGGGCTTGGCATGCTCAAAGCGCACCTGATGCTCGGGCACGCTCGTGTAGCGCTCGCCATCGACGTCGTAGGCCACGCACACCTTGATGGTGTCGAAAGCCGAAAGCACGTCGAGCTTGGTCACGGCGATGTCGGTGAGGCCGTTGACGCGCGAGGCATAGTTGGCGATAGGGCCGTCAAACCAGCCGCAACGACGACGACGACCGGTGGTCACGCCGTACTCATAGCCCTCCTCGGTCAGCGTGTGGCCAGCCTCGGACTCATAGGAAAGCTCGGTGGGCATGGGGCCCGAACCGACACGGGTGATATAGGCCTTCATGACGCCCAGCACGCGGTCGACGTTCTTCATGCCCACGCCGGAGCCGGTAATGGCGCCACCGGCGGTGCAGTTGGAAGACGTCACGTACGGATAGGTGCCGTGGTCGATGTCGAGCAGCGTCGCCTGGGCGCCCTCAAACAGCAGGTCCTTGCCCTCATCGATCATGTTGTTGAGCAGCAGGCTCGTCTCGGTGATGTAGGGACGCAGGCGCTCGGCCATCGGCAGGTACTCGTCACAAATCTGGTCCACGGTGTAGGTGGGCAGGTTGTAGATGAGCTCGAGCTCGGGGTTCACGCGGGCGAGAGCGGTCTCCAGCTTGTCGCGGAACAGCGTCTCGTCCAGCATGTCCTGCATGCGCAGACCAATGCGGGCCATCTTGTCCTGATAGCACGGACCGATACCGCGCTTGGTGGTACCGATGTTCTTCTTGCCGAGCTTCTGCTCAAAGGCGCCATCCAGATCGATGTGGTACGGCATGATGACATGCGCGTTGCCGCTAATCTTGAGGTTCTTGGTGGTGATGCCGTCGGCCTCGAACATGTCGATCTCCTCAAGGACAACCTTGGGGTTGACGACGCAGCCGTTACCGATCACCGACACGTGGTCGGAATACATGATGCCGGAGGGCACCTGGTGCAGGCCGTACTTCTTGCCGTTGACGACGATGGTGTGACCGGCGTTGTTGCCGCCCGAGTAGCGCACGACGGCATCGAAGTCGCCGGCGACCAGGTCGCAAATCTTACCCTTGCCCTCATCGCCCCACTGGGCACCGACCAAAACGGTTGACGGCATGTTTACTCCTTACATTCATGGCCTGTCTACGCGCCACGCCGGCACGCAGAAGCACAAAACATTCCCAGTATACCCGTGCAACGGGCGCCTGTCCTACTCCTCGGCATGTGCCCCATCAAGCTCATAGAACTTGGTGGATGCCGGCAGGAACATCAGATCGACGTCGCCGATCGGGCCCGAACGGTTCTTGGCCACGACGATACGCGTAACGCCCTCGTCGGGTCGATCGTCGCGCGAGGCCTCGGCCTCGTCGGCGGAGCGGTCCAAGAACATAACGATATCGGCGTCCTGCTCGATGGAGCCCGATTCACGAAGGTCGGAAAGCTGCGGGCGCTTGCCGGTACGGGATTCGACCTGACGCGAGAGCTGCGACAGCGCGATGAGCGGGATCTTGAGCTCCTTGGCCATGATCTTCAGACCACGCGACATCTCCGAAACCTCGACGGTACGGCTCTCGGAGCGGCGTCCCGGCGGAGGACTCACCAGCTGCAGGTAGTCCAGGATGATGATTGCCTTCTCCTTGTTATGGAGCATGCGGCGGCTCTTGGCGCGAATCTCGGTCACTGTGGTGCCGGGCGTATCGTCAATCAGAATATCGAGCTTGGACAAGGTCTGCGTGGCCTCGTTGATATTGGCCCACTGTTCGGGGCTAATGCGGCCCATGCGGAAGTCACTGATCGAGATCATGGCATAGGCGCAAATCAGACGCTGGGCAATTTCCTTGCCCGACATCTCCAGCGAGAAGAAGCCGACGGTATAACCAGCAGCGGCAGCGTTGAGAGCCAGATTCAGGGCAAACGACGTCTTACCCACGGCAGGGCGGGCGCCGATAATGATGAGCTGGCCCTCGCGGAAGCCCATGAGCATGCGGTCGAGTGACGGGAAGCCCGTGGGCACGCCCGCAGCCTGGCCACCGGCCTGGCACACTTCCTCGGCCTCGTTATAGGCCTCGACCATAAACTCGGTCAACGTCTTGTAACTCGACTTGACCTCGCGCGCCGTAACCTTGAGCAGCTTGCTCTCGGCCAGCTCGACAACCTCTTTGGTGTCGGTGGGGGCATTATATGCCAGCGCGTTGATCTCGTTGGTGGCGCCGATCAGCTCGCGCAGCATCGAGTCGCGACGGACGATGGCGGCATGGTGCTGCCAGTTGACGAGCGACAGGGTCTGACCCATCAGCTCCAAAATGTACGCCTCGCCGCCCACGGCATCGAGCTTGTTGATGCTTCGCAGGTAATCGATCAGCGAGATGGAGTCGATGGGAATGCGGCTGTTGTACATATCGACCATCGCGGTATAGATGGTCTTATGAATGGGCCGGTAGAAGTCATCGGGCTGCAGCTCGACCTGGGCCTCTTCGACCACCTCGGGCGATAGCAGCATAGCGGCCAGTACATTGGCCTCTGCATCTTGGTTTTGGGGAAGACCCAACTTTGAGCCGCGGTCCTCGACCGTCAGCCCGGTCTCCCTATCGTCATATGCCATGAGCATCCTCATTCATATCGCTTGCGAGCATCCATAGTATCAGCCACGGTCCCAAAACGCGCCGCGCGCCGCCAATCATCACCGAACCAAACGGATGAACGGTCCTGTATATAGGACTTTGACGCGACGTTCACCACAACACTCACTCAGCGCAAAAAACAAAAGGGCGCCCCGGTTTCCCAGAGCGCCCTTCTTAGAACAAGATTGTTGCGTTGCAGCAAATGCTACTCGGCAGCAGCCTCAGTCTCGACCTCGGCGGTCTCGGCCTCGGCGACCTCAGCGGCCTCCTCGACCTCAGCCTCGGCAGCGAGCTCCTCGGCGGTAACGCCGACGAGAACGACAACCTCGGCCTTGATCTCGCGATACAGCGAGATGGCAACGGTGTGGGCACCGGCAACCTTGATGGGCTTACCGAGCTCGACGCGCTTGCGGTCGATGTCCATACCGAGCTGAGCCTTGATGGCGTCAGCGATCATAGCGGCGGTAACGGAGCCAAAGAGGATGCCCTCGTCGCCGACCTTGACGTCAACGGTGACCGTCTTGCCCTCGAAGGCAGCCTTGGTCTCGTTGGCGGTAGCCAGACGGACGGCCTCGCGCTTGGCGATGTTGTTGCGACGCTCGTCAAGCTGCTTAAGGTTGCCCTTGGTGGCGGCAACAGCGAGCTTCTTGGGGAACAGGAAGTTCTCAGCGTAACCCTGAGCGACCTCTACGACGTCACCCTCGCCGCCCTTGCCCTTGATCTCATCGAGAAGAATAACCTTCATGATGCGTCTCCCTTCTTAGCCGCGGTCGCGGTTGCCACGAGAGGAAACCACGGGGACGGTGTACGGCAGGAGAGCCATCTCGCGGGCGCGCTTGATGGCGTTGGCGATGTCATGCTGATGCTGCGTGCAAGCGCCAGTGACGCGACGGGGCTTGATCTTGCCACGGTCGGTCATGTACTTACGGAGAAGCTGAGTGTCCTTATAGTCGATGAACTCAGTGTTCTCCTTGCAGAACTGGCAGTACTTACGACGCGGCTGACGTGCAGAAAAATCATTAGCCATGTCAAAATACCTTTCATTTGGCAACTTCGGCGAACCGAAGCCGCCTCTCACTCAAAAATAGGTGAACAACCCTTAGAACGGGATGTCCTCATCGTAGACGTCGACCGCAGGCGGCGTAGCCACCGGTGCGACAGGACGTGCTGCGGGCGCGGGGGCTGCGGGGGCGTAACCGCCCTGATCGTAGCCACCCTGGCCACCACGGGAGCTCATAAACTCGATCTCATCGACGATGACCTCAAGCTTGCTCCGGCGCTGGCCGTCGCGCTCCCAAGAGCTGTAGCGCAGCTTGCCCTCGATCGCGACCTTGTTTCCCTTTGCCAGGAAACGGCTCACGGCCTCGGCGCGGGTGCCGAACATGGTGCAGTCGACAAAGTTGGGATAGTCCTCCCACTCGCCAGTCTGCGCATTGCGGCGACGATCGTTCACGGCGACGCCAAAGGACAGAACCTGGGTTCCGCCGGCGGTGGCGCGCAGCTCGGGATCGCGGGTGAGGTTACCGGTGATGTTCACTCGATTGATGCTCATAACTCACTACTTCCTCTTGGGGCACAAGCCCAGTCCAAAACGACAGTCTTACTCCTGGTCGTCGCGACGGACGATCATGTGGCGGACCACAGCGTCGGTGATGCGCAGGACGCGATCAAGCTCGGCGATCTGGGTAGGATCTGCGT
Organism: uncultured Collinsella sp.; assembly: GCA_900548815.1. Taxonomy (GTDB): domain Bacteria; phylum Actinomycetota; class Coriobacteriia; order Coriobacteriales; family Coriobacteriaceae; genus Collinsella. The sequence goes on along the minus strand of URLR01000008.1, from coordinate 5,494 downwards.
GGAAGTTGATGAGGGTGTAGTCACCATCGGTGAGGTCGTTGATCTCGTAGGCGAGCTTGCGCTTGCCCCACTCGTCAACGGAGTCGACCTTGCCAGCGCCCTCAGCGATCGTGGTATCGATACGCTTCATAACAGCGAGACGAGTCTCGGGGTCGAGCGACGGGTCAACAAAGAACAGCAGTTCATAAGCCTTCATATTGTCACCTCCTCTGGGCAAATGTGGCTTCAGGTCGTGAAGGTGCGCCTGAAGCAGGAAAAGACTTGGTAATAATATCTTTCAACCTCCCATGCCGCAAGAATATGCAGCTACAACCTCATGACCTCCACATATGTCCATACTCGCACGACGTTTCATGCGCATTCCAACCAAATGCCGACCAAATGCTTGACGGATTTGTGGACAAGATACGACGCCGCGGGGACAAGCTGAGCCAGGCCGCAGGTCAACGGGCACATGGTTGTGGTCGCGAAATACATACCAGTGGTCCACAGCACCACCCAAAGATTTTTAAATTCATTGCCAAGTCGCTTATGAATACCCCTTTTAAACAATTGAGTTGATCAACCACGCTGGTCGGAAGCCGTTTTTTGGCACCTCAAACCCCACTGCAACGCCAAGCGCGGCCAAGCGTTTTAAAAAATGCCAACTTTTCTGTTTGCACTTTGCGATTCCTCGTGTATACTGACTTTCGCATTTAACGGAGAGTTGTCCGAGTGGCCGAAGGAGCACGATTGGAAATCGTGTAGGCGTCAAAAGCGTCTCCAGGGTTCAAATCCCTGACTCTCCGCCAGTTAATTCCAAAGCAGGCCTTCGAGCCTGCTTTGTTTTTACCCCACGCGGAGGGGTGGCAGAGTGGTTGAATGCGGCGGTCTCGAAAACCGTTTGGCCTGTATAAGGTCACGAGGGTTCGAATCCCTCCTCCTCCGCCATTTTGGTTGAGAAAGCTCCCAAGAATGGGAGCTTTTTTTGTTTTGAGTCTCTAACAAGCAAATACGGCGGAGGAGGAGGGATTCGAACCCGCCAGGGCGCGACGCGTAAAGAAAACGCGCCTGTGGCGCGTTTTTAGCGCAGCGCGGTCGGCGTAAGCCGACCGGATAAATTTTGAGCAAAGCTCAAAATTTGAACATCCCTCCTATTCAGCCACGCCCCCATCGTGGTCGATCCCAGCCCATATCTCAAACATGTACACCGCCCTCCAAAGATGTCAAAAAATGTCGTTTTTGGAGTGTGATGTACACGTTTGCATACGACGCGCACCGAGCATGAGTCGATTTGCTTGCATCCGGTATATTTCCCCACCTCAACGGACATAAGAGTTTGGTGTCAGCTCGAAGCGAGAGGCCCCCAATGGATACTCCTGTTCTCATTTCGCATAAAACGGCGTGGCTCGTCCATCATGCACCGCGGAACCTGGTTCAAGCCGTCGCACAACGCGACTACCAGATAGGTGTGCGGGGCCTCTCTACCCAGCAACGCATCGCGCGCATTCGGCAGGCACTTACCGACTGCGGCATTCCGTCCACCATGCTCAAGACTATCGACATCTCCGTAGTATTTGCTTTCGAGCGAATTCGCACCAACGGTGTCACCTGCCACGTTCTCGGCCAAAACCTACCCTACGACCATATTGACGAGCTTACGCCCGGCATCTTTATCACCGACGAAGCCTTCACCTTCGTGCTCGCTGCCGAGTGGATGGATAGGATCGAATACCTCGAGTATGGTTACGAAGTTTGCGGCGACTATCGCATGGGGCTCAATTCCTCTGACCCTTACACTGAGCAACCAGCCACCACCTCCAAGGACGAAATTGTCGAGCTACTCGATCGGCACCCTGGCAAACCCGGTGCCACACGCGCCAGACTCGCGCTCAGACACATCTACGACCACTCAGCCTCGCCCATGGAGACCGCATCGTCCATCACCCTCTCGCTCCCAACAAGCGAAGGCGGCATTGGTATCAGAGGTATCGAACTCAACAAACCGCTCGAAATCCCTCAACGTCTCTGGCATTGCACAAAAGCCCGATCGCTCAAAATCGACGCTCTTGTTACTTATCAGCGCAGAGAACTCGGCATCGAATATAAGGGCGGTTTTCACGACGAGACCGAGCGCAAGGGCGCAGATGCGGAACGAGAGGCCGTACTCTCCCAAATGGGATATCGAATCGTTACGCTCACCTCGGCACAGTTCGCAAGTCAACTTGCCTTTCATCGCGCCATGAACAGCATTCGCGAAGCACTCGGTATGCCCCGCTGCACGGACGCCGAGTACCAGCGAAAGCAAAACGAACTGCGCAAGGCACTTATCCGCAACTGGAAGAGCGCGCAAGGCGAAGACACGCCTTCCGAGTAGCGTCATCCCAGCGCGCCACACCAAAACATGTACATCACCCTCCAAAACCGACATTTTTTGACATCTTTGGAGGCTGATGTACATGTTTGGAACCTATGACCATACCCGGTCCCGACCGTTTACCGAGCAATAGGGTCGCCACGCCCGCCAACCATGTACTATGTACGGGCATTGTCTAAACCCACAACCCAAAGGACCCCATCTTGCCCGTCATCGCCGCTATAACCGTTACCTCACATGCCTCGGATGCCATGGTCGCTATTCCGTTTTGGCTCGAGATGTTCGCTGTTGTCGCTGCATCGATCTCGGGCGTGCTGGTTGCGCGCGAGCATAAGCTCGACCTGGTGGGTGCAGTTGCGCTCGCCGTGGTCTGCGGACTGGGCGGCGGTCTTTTACGCGATATGACGCTGCAGGTAGGCAACGTCTACATCCTCAACCAGCCGATGGCGCTCCCGCTTTCCATTGCCACGGCAGCCATCATCTATATCTTCCCGGCTATCGTCGACAAGCCCGAAAAACTCATCCCCTTGCTCGACATCATCTCGGTCGGCATCTATGCGGCAACCGGCGCAGACAAGGCGCTGGTCTACGGCTTTGCGCCGGCGGTGTGCATCATGATGGGCTTTTTTACCGCGGTGGGCGGCGGCATGCTGCGCGACGGTTTTATGGGCGTGGTTCCGGGCATTTTCCAACGCACTAACTTTTATGCCATCGCGGCCATCGCCGGATCGACAAGCTATGTGTGTCTCGTTATGAGCGGCATCATGAGCAATGTCGCCGCGCTGGTCGTATGCGTTGTCGTGACCATGAGCCTGCGCTGGCTCTCGCTGCGCTTTGACATCAAAAGCCCCACCGAAGAAGACATCGCGCGCTTTTTGCACCGTAAAAAGTAGGCAGCACGACACAACCCCTCGAAATGCAACCGAGAGGTTCTTTTAGAGCGCCCACGCGTTGGGTACCCTGTTAGATGCATATCGAGCATCTGACGAAGGATTCACTATGCCCTGTAATCAATTCCCGTTGACCCAGCGCCGTAAAGCATGGGGCCGCATCACCATCCTGTTCGCGCTCATCGCGCTCGCGCTCACCGCACTTCCCACGGCGTCGTTCGCCGGCACAGACACCGCCGGCAACGTACTTGCAACCGAAGCTGACTCGGATCCGTCCAGCGCCGAGGGTGACCTGTACTGGGCCGGCCAAAGCCTTAACCTAGACGATGCCTCCATCGGCCGCGATATTATCGCGGCGGGCGAGAGCCTATCGATTCGCGACTGCACCGTAGGCGGCGCTATTCGCCTGGCGGCGCGCACCATCGATATCTCCAAAACCGCAATTGATGGCAGCGTCACGGTGGCCGGCCAGCACGTTGTGCTCAACACCGGTAGCACCGCCAACTGTTTCTATGCGATGGGCGAGACGGTTGCTCTGCGCGGCTCCGCCAGGTCGGCAGCGCTTGCGGGCGATACGGTGACTATCGATGGCACCGTCGAGGGCGATGTTGAGGTTTGGGCCGACAAGCTCATCCTGGGCAAAAACGCCCACATCACCGGCACCGTGAACGCGCACGTCTCCGAGGACCCCGAGCGCGCCGCGGGAGCCGAGGTAGGCGCGCTCAAGATCGACCGCACCGAGAACGAGGATACTTCCACCGTTAACGATGTCATCGGCGGTATCGTCGCCGCGGCACTCTCGACCTGCTTTGTCGCTCTGCTGCTCGAGCTCGTCTTTCCGCGCGCGACCGCCAGCGCCGCCGGCATGCTCCACCAGCGCCCCATGCCCCTGTGGGTGAGCGGTCTTCTGGGCACGATTGCTATCATCCCCGCCGTCCTACTGCTGATTATCTCTATCGCCGGTCTGTCGCTTGCCGGAGCCCTCATGTGCGGTGTCATTGGCATCGCGCTGGTGTCGAGTGCCTTTGCAGGGTGCGCGATTGCACGCATGGTCGGACACAGCCAGAACCGCTACGCCATGGCAGCCGTTGGTGGCGTAATCGCAGGCGCCCTCACGGGGCTTCCCCTCGTAGGCGGCTTCATCAGCGGCGTGGCCTTTGTCTTTATGCTCGGCTACGTCATCCAAATCATCTGGCACAACGCCCACCTCAAGCCGCAGCAGCTGGCTAACACGCCAGAACTCCCCACCGCTTAGCCGCCAACCATCACAAAGGGGCCAGGCACCTTTGTGATGGTACAAAGGGGTCAGGTTACTTTGCACCAACAAACGAAGCGGGGCACCCGATCGCATCGACCGGGTGCCCCGCTTTTCTTGGAGGGTTCTCTAGTAACTTTTTCAAACCCAATGATCATCAGGTCGGTAGGCCTGCGCGTCACTCGCTACGGAGGCAGTACGCCATTGAGCAAGGGGGGGCAATTATTTTTCACGGCGACCTCCTCATCGCTTGATGACGAGTGCGACAACAATAGCCGCCACTCCGATGGCAGCCAAAACCGCCACCAACACCAACGTTCTATCTCCCGTCGAGGGCATAAAGCCTCGACTTGCTTCTTTGCTTGGGATGTTGAGCACCGACAGCTCAATCGAACCCGTCCCGGCATCGGCGGTATCAACCCGCAGAGGGCTTTCGGTCGACACGGTCACCTTGGGCTTCGCGACTGCAACCTGTTTAACGTCCAATCCCTCGGCCGTAACCGTCACCGTACGTTTGGCTTCAAAGGCGGTGTAGCCCTTGGGAGCCGCGACCTCCTCGACGGTGTAGGCACCCGCGTCAACACCGCTCAATTCCACATGGCCATCCGCGCCCGTGGTGACGCACGCGTCGGCATCCGTCGACCACGAGCCGTCGGTCGTTAGGATGCGCCCGCGGTCATCGATGATGCGCAATTTGGCGCCCGCGAGCGGTTTATCGTCCGAGCTTGAGCGCTTGATGAGGCTGAGTCCCCAGGTGTAGGCGCACGCGTCATCGCTCGGCGTGCGGGTGAATCCGGCGTCGCCGGACTGGTCGGCGAGGGGAGAGCGCGGATAACGCAGGTAGACCTCGTTGGGGTTGCCCTTGGTGGCGCCTCGATTGCAGTTGGCCCCCAACGGCGCATTGTAGACGGCGACCACGCGGGCGCCCGCGGTAAAGGCGTCGGCCCCGCCGAGCGCGGCGATGAGGTCGCCGGTGCGCACGGTGAAGGTCTT
>URLR01000007.1 GCA_900548815.1 uncultured Collinsella sp. | reverse complement strand
ACGAGATAGGAGTCCGTCTCGTGGGCTCGGAGATGTGTATAAGAGACAGGAATCGCGTCGACCACAGCCGCGGGTTTAAGCTCATCGAGCATCTTGGCCTGAGGGTCCACCACGACGGCAACATCCCCCGCTTGGGTAATCTCGAGCGCCTCTGCCGGCGTCTGCGCCAAGCGAGCGCGAATGCCCTCGACCTGGACCTCGCCCAGGCGAATGGCCTCGCAAAAACTGATTGTGCGACGGATGCACGTGGGAACCGCGATATCGGCCATGACAACCGACACGCCGGCGCGCACCAAGCGAGCGGCGACGCCCGTGGCGATATCGCCGGCGCCGCGAACATAAACGAGCATTCCCGGGGCACCTCCCTGTGCTACGGTCTGAGCAGAGCAAAAGCGGTTCGACCGCTACTCTGATGATTATTTATTATCACAGTATTATACGGCGGTGAACAGATGGAAACGGTTAGCGGCAATCTTGCCTCGGCGCTCAGGATCGAGCCGGGCATTACCGCGATTATCGGCAGCGGCGGCAAGTCGACCTTGCTGAAGGCGCTGGGTCTCGAGCTCATGCGCGCTGGCGGCCGCGTGCTCCTCTGCACCACCACGCACATGTTTCCCGTCGCCGGCGTGCCATGGGACGGGTCGAGTCGTCGCCTGGACGCCGCGCCTTGGAAGCCGGGGACCCTGCATGTTCCCGGCTGCACCTGCGAGGCATGCGCGGGCCTTGCGCGCAGAAGCATCTGCCAGGCAGGCGTCTTGGACCCGGAGACAGGCAAGCTCTCCGCCCCCGCCGAGCCGCTCGGCGAGCTGGCACAGCGCTTTAACTACGTCTTGGCCGAGGCGGACGGCAGCAAGCGGCTCCCGCTCAAGGCCCACGCCGCCTGGGAGCCGGTGATCCCCTCTGGCATCGTCAACATCGTCTGGATCGTCGGCGCCTCGGGGCTCGGCAAGCCCATCAACGAAGCCGTCCACCGCCCCGAGCTCTTTTGCGAGCGTTGCGGCTGCGAGCTCACCGACATCGCCACGCCCAAGCGCGTCGCTCAGGTGCTCAATGCCGAGATGCGGGTGATGGAACTCAGCACCGCACGCGTCATGCTTAACCAAGTCGACACGCTCAGCGACCCCACGATGGCCGACCGCTTCGAGGCAGCTCTCGACCGTCCCATCATCACCACCAGCCTCAAAGGGTAGCTAATTTGGGACGGGGCTCTTTTAGCTACCCCATGTTGAGAGAAAAATCATCAGGCAGGCAAGGGTAGCTAAAAGAGCCCCGTCCCAAATTAGCTACCCTGGCGGCCTTCCTGCTAGCGGGGCACGTAGCGACCGGGCTGGGCTCCGGTGGGCTCGCCGTCGCGTGCTGCCAGCACGCCGTTCACAAACACGGCCTTGGCGCGACCATGCGCCTCAAAACCCTCGAGCGGCGTGTAGTCCACAGCCTGATGCTGCGTCGCCGCGCTAATGGTCCAGCGTGCCTGGGGATCCCACACGCACACGTCGGCATCGGCACCCTCGGCAAGACAGCCCTTGCGCGGATACATGCCAAAGACGCGCGCCGGGTTCTCGCTCATCAAGCGGCAGAGGTCCTCGGGTCCCAACTGTCCCTCAAAGCTCGTGGCAATCGCGACGGGACGATGCTCCACGCCGGGCCCGCCGTTGGGAATCGCGCGGAAATCGTCGCGCCCGCGGTCCTTTTGCCCGTGCAGGTTAAAGCTGCAATGATCGGTCGCAATCGTATCGATCTCGCCGGCCACAAGCGCCTCGCGCAGTGCCGCACGGTCACCCGCATGGCGCAGCGGCGGGCTCATCACATACTTGGCGCCCGCAAAGCCGTCCTCGCCCTGCTCCAAGTAGCAAGTATCGTCGAGCATCAAATACTGAGGGCAGGTCTCGACATAGATATTCTTCTGCCCGCGCGCCTTGGCGGCACGGATGGCCTCGAGACCCAGCTTGGTCGAAAGGTGCACCACGTTGACTGGTGCGTCGCCGGCCAGGTGCGCCAGATACAACAGACGGCTCACGGCCTCGGCCTCGCACACGTCCGGACGGCTGAGCGCATGCCCCTCGGGCCCATGAATCCCCTGCTCGTACACGCGCTTCTGCAGCTCATTCACCAGCGTACCGTTCTCGCAATGCACGCACAGTATGCCGCCAATACGCTTGAGCTCCTCGAGCACCTCGAGCGTCTCGGCATCGTCCAGGCGCAAATGATCGTAGGCAAAGTAGGTCTTAAACGACGATACGCCCGCCTCGCGCATAGCCGAAAGATCGGCGCGGTTGCGTTCATTCCACTCGGCGAGTGCCATATGAAAGGCGTAGTTGGCCGTGCAGGTTCCGTCGGCACGGCGATGCCACTCGGCCAAGGCATCGGGCATGGTCACGCCGCGGTCGGCCGTCGCGTAGTCCACGATGGTCGTCGTACCGCCGCAGGCAGCCGCACGCGTGCCGGTTTCAAAGCTATCGGCTGTCCAATCCATGCCGGTCCAGCACTGCATGTGCGTGTGGCCGTCGATAAAGCCGGGAAACACCCAGCAGCCCGCGGCGTCCTCGACGGTATCGTCGGCGCCCGGCTCAATCGCCGCGGCAATCCGCACGATCTTATCGCCCTCCATGGCAAGATCGGCGCGGCGAAGCCCCTGTGGCGTCACGAGCGCGCCGTTTTTGATGATGATCATGTTGCTCCTTATCGATTCATACAGTAGGCCACGCGATCAAAATACGAGCAGGCCGCGATATGCTCCGCTATGCGTCGCTGTCCCTTGGCGGTATCGACATCCCACAGCTCGTAGGCACGCGCTTCGACCAGCGTGACGTCGACGCGACCTTTGAGAATCGAACCGCCGCCGTCCTTGCCCTCAAGACACATAAGTGCATCGAACAGTTCCGCCGGAAAGAGCACCGGACTCGAAGGCTCACCGCTGCACGCCAAGCGCACCGGATGTTTGCGGCCACGCTCGTCAAACGCGTGAACCATGGCATCAAAAGAATCCGCGCTCACAAGCGGCTGGTCGCCCGGCAAAAAGAGGCAACCTTTCCAGTTGCGTTCGACTCCCCACGAAAGGCCCGCACGGACGCTTTCGCTGCGCAGCTCGCCATCATGCAGCACGCACGGGCAATGCTTGTCCTCGCAAATCTGGGCGACCTCGGGCCAACGCGTCGAGACCACAACGTCAAAGCCCCGGGGAACCGAATCGATGGTCCGGGCAATCAGCGGCTCGCCATAGATATCGGCAAGCATCTTGTTAGAGCCAAACCGCTTGCCCTCGCCCGAGGCCATAATGACGCATCCAAGTTTCATGGTGATACCTCCCCTGAAACCATCGTACCCATAACTCGCGCCGCGGGCATCCACATCGAAAGCGCTTATCCCGCACGCCCGCGATGCAAAAAAAGGGCACCCCGCCGGTTGGCAGAGCGCCCCCTTTACATGGCGTACCTCAACCCGGCTTTAGGCCTGGAGCCAACGGGCGGTGTTGCGCTCGTCGAGGGCGTTGAGGGTAGCGGCGGGATCGGCAACCTTCTGCAGGAACATCATGGCTGCGATGGCGTACGGCTTGTAGCTGGCCTCCTTGTACATGCCCACGCGGTGCATGTCGAAGACGTCGGCGTTGACCTCGCCGTGCTCGCAGGAGACACCGGAGATGTCGGCGGGCAGCGGGTGCATAAAGATGGTGTCCTGGCCGTTGGCAGTCTTCTCCATGAGCTCGGTCGTGGAGCACCAATCCTGATGGGTGGCGTTCTGGGCGAGCAGCTCCTTCTCGAGCGCTGCGATGCCGGCGTCGTCGCCCTCGGCGTACAGGTTGGTACGCTTCTCCATGGCGGCAAACGGAGCCCAGCTCTTGGGGATCACGATGTCGGCGCCCTCGAAGGCCTCGGCCATGGTGTTGGCCTGCTTAAAGGTGGTGCCGGACTCGGCGGCATAGCTCTTGGCGCGCTCGACGACCTCGGGCATGAGGTCGTAGCCCTCGGGGTGAGCCAGGGTGACGTCCATGCCAAAACGGGGCAGCAGGCTGATCAGCGACTGCGGGCAGGACAGCGGCTTGCCGTACGAGGGAGAATAGGCCCAGGTAACGGCAACCTTCTTGCCCTTGAGGTTCTCAAGACCGCCAAACTCGTTGATGAGGTAGAGCATGTCGGCAGAGGACTGCGTGGGGTGATCGGAGTCGGACTGCAGGGAGATGAGCGTGGGACGGTGATCCAGAACGCCGTCCTCGTAAGCCTGCTGGACAGACTCGGAGACCTCGGCCATGTAGGCGTCGCCCTTGCCGATGTACATGTCGTCGCGGATGCCGATGACGTCGGCCATGAAGGAAATCATGGTAGCGGTCTCGCGGACGGTCTCGCCGTGAGCGATCTGGGACTTCTTCTCGTCCAGGTCCTGCAGCTCAAGGCCGAGCAGGTTGGCGGCCTTAGAGAAGGAGAAGCGCGTACGGGTGGAGTTGTCGCGGAACAGGGAGACGGCAAGACCGGAGTCGAAGATCTTGGACGAAACGTTGTTCTCGCGCAGCTCGCGCAGAGCGTCGGCGACGATGTAGAGCGCCTTGAGCTCATCGGTGGTCTTATCCCAGGTGTGCAGGAAGTCGCTGCCGTACATACCCTTAAAATCGAGGCCGTTCAGCTGCTCGACGAGCTCGGTAAACTTGGCGTCCATGTAAATGTCCTTTCTAAAGGTGAAACGATCGCAATGAGTAGATGTGCTCCGGCATGCGCGTGTGGCTAGAACATGCAGAGCACTATGACGAGGACCCGCTACCGTTGAGGAAGCATGGGAGATAACGACCGCGGGCCCCAAGTCAACAGGAGGCGCCGGGGGCATAAACTGTCCCCGGCTCAACAAGATCGAGGAATGGGACTAGTCGATCTTGTTGTTGGTCAGACCGGCGCGGAACACGGTGGCATCGCCATCGGCCTGGCTCGGATCGTAGAGGTTCAGGGCAGCCACATACATGGCGGCAGCGGTGACCAGGTCGTCCTTGTAGGTGACCTCGTTGGGAGCGTGAGCCTGAGACTCGGCACCCGGGCCAAAGCCGACGCAGGGGATGCCATAGCGGCCCTGGATGGAAACGCAGTTCGTGGAGAAGGTCCACTTGTCGCACAGCGGGCGACCGGTGCGCTTGTCCATGCTGGGTTCGCAGCCGATGCGCTCGTCACCGAACATGGCCTTGTGGGCGTCGACAAGGGCCTTGACGTGCGGAGCGGTCTCCTTGTTGATCCACGTGGGGAAGTAAGCCTCGGTCTCGTAGACCTCGCCGGTCCAGGACGGACGGTCGTACATGTACATGGAGACCTTCACGTCGTCGCCGTACTTCTTGGCTGCCGGCAGGTTACGGATCTCGTCCAGGCAGGACTCCCAGGTCTCACCGGCGGTCATGCGACGGTCGATGGAGATGGCGCAGGAGTCAGCGACAGCGCAACGGCTGGGGCTGGTGTAGAAGATCTGGCTGACGGTGCAGGTGCCGCGGCCCAGGAAGCGGGCGTCCTCGAAGTGCTCGGGGTTGTACTTGGGATCGAGCATCTTGACGAGGCCCTTGATGTCGGTCGACTCGTCGCAGCCGTTGTTGTTGAGAGCGCGGACGTCGGCGATGATGTCGGCCATCTTGTAGATGGCATTGTCGCCGCGGTCGGGAGCAGAGCCGTGGCAGGAGGTGCCGTGAACGTCGACGCGGATCTCCATGCGGCCGCGGTGACCGCGATAGATGCCGCCGTCGGTGGGCTCGGTGGAAATGACGAACTCGGGCTTAATGCCGTCCTTGTTGTAGATGTACTGCCAGCACATGCCGTCGCAGTCCTCTTCCTGGACGGTGCCGACGACCATGATCTTGTAGCCCTCGGGGATGAGGCCCATGTCCTTCATCATCTTGGCAGCGTAGGTAGCAGAAGCCATGCCACCCTCCTGGTCGGAGCCGCCGCGGCCGTAGATGATCTCGTCGGTCTCGTAGCCCTCATAGGGATCGGCGTCCCAGTTCTCGATGTTGCCGATGCCGACGGTGTCGATGTGGGAGTCGATGGCGATGATCTTGTCGCCCTCGCCCATAAAGCCCATAACGTTGCCCAGGCCGTCGACCTTGACCTCGTCATAGCCAAGGCTCTCCATCTCGGCCTTGATGCAGGCGACAACCTCACCCTCCTCGCAAGACTCAGAGGGATGGGAGATCATGGCGCGCAGGAAGCGAGTCATATCAGCACGGTGGGACTCAGCAGCAGCCTTGATAGCGTCGAAATCGAGTTCTTTAGCCATTGTTCATAACCTTTCAAACGAAGGAATCTACCTGTGAGGTGGCGGAGCGATACCTATTTACTCCGCCCCAACGATTAGCAAGTGGGATATTCGCCTTCCCAGACAATGCGGCGATACTGGTCGGGGTCCGTGTCACCTTCCGTGGAGAAGCAGAGCACAGAGCTCGTCTTGTCCAGGCCGATGAGCTCCTTGAGCTCGGCGTACTCGGGATCGAGCATGAGGGTCTCGACCAGGCCGGTGGTCACAGCGCCGGACTCGCCGGAGATGACGCGCGGGTCGCCCTTCTCGGGGGCGCCTAGGGTGCGCATGCCGCGAGCGGTGACCCAGTCGGGGCAGGACACGAAGGCGGTAGCGTGGTTGCGCAGGATATCCCAGCCCAGGATGTTGGGCTCGCCACAGCACAGGCCGGCCATGATGGAGGGCATGTCGCCGTCCACGATGCGCGGGTCGCCGTCGCCGGCGGCAGCGCCCTTGTACAGGCAGGCGGCCGGAGCGCACTCAACCACAACGAAAGTCGGCGGGTTATCGGGATACAGGTTGGTGAAGTAGCCCACCACGGCGCCGGCGAGCGAGCCTACGCCAGCCTGGACAAAGACGTGCGTCGGGCGGTTGATGGCCATCTCGCGCAGCTGCTCGGCAGCCTCGGAAGCCATGGTGCCGTAGCCCTCCATGATCCAGGACGGGATCTTCTCGTAGCCCTCCCAGGCGGTGTCCTGAACGATGACGCCGCGCTCGCAGGCATCGGCCTCGGCGGCGGCCATGCGCACGCACTCGTCGTAGTTGACCTCTTCGATGGTCACCGTGGCGCCCTCGGCGGCGATGTTATCGAAGCGGGGCTTGGTGGAACCTTTGGGCATGTGCACGACGGCCTTCTGGCCCAGCTTGTTGGCAGCCCATGCCACGCCACGGCCATGGTTGCCGTCGGTGGCGGTAAAGAAGGTGGCCTGGCCAAAGTCCTTGGCAAGCTGATCGGAGGTCAGGTAATCGAAGGTGCAGTCGGCAACGTCCTTGCCGGTCTCGTCGGCAATATAGTTGGCCATGGCAAACGAGCCGCCCAGGACCTTAAAGGCGTTGAGGCCAAAGCGATAGCTCTCGTCCTTAACGCACAGGTTGGACAGGCCCAGGCGCGCAGCCTGACCGTCCAGGCGGGCAAGCGGAGTGACGGTGTACTGGGGGAACGACTGGTGGAAGGCACGGGCCTTCTTCACATGGTCGAGGCTCATGATTCCCAAGTGCTTGTCATCGCTCTTGGGCATCGTGTTGCTCGCCCACTGGATCTTATCGGCCATACGGTGAACTCCTTAAGTCCTCTCTTGCCGGCCCCCGCATACGCGTTTCAGCCCGATCCCATTCACACGGCTGAACTTTTATGTGGATGCCAAACAAAAAGTTTGTTAGTAATGTTCTATCACACTTTTTGATTGGCATACCTAACGAATTGTTTGTTGCCGTAATCGGTACTTTTTCGCCGCCGAACGGTCACACAACGCAGCGACGCTTTCGTTATTTGCGAACAGGTGTGGTTTATGGCAAAGTGTGCCCAAACTAATTTTTAGGAAGGTACCCATGACCCCCGCACAGATTGAGTTTTACAAGCGCCTCGCACACGGTCTGGCGCTCCAATTTGGCCCCAACTGCGAAGTCGTCGTCCACGATCTGGAGACCGATGACGTGGACCACTCCATCGTGGTGATCGAAAACGGCCACGTCAGCGGGCGCAAACTGGGTGACGGCCCCAGCCATATCGTATTTGAGTCCATGCACGAGGGCGCCACCGATGTACACGACCGCGAGCCGTACCTCACTAAAACCACCGACGGCAAGCTGCTCAAGTCCTCGACGATCTTTATCCGCAACGACGAGGGCAAGCCCGTCGGCATTTTGGGCATCAACTTTGACATTACGCTTATGAAGGCTTTTGAGCGCTCGCTCGATGCCTTTACCGGCACCGGCGGCACGGGCTACACTGAGCCCGAGCCCATTACCAAGAACATCGGCGACCTGCTCGAGGACCTGCTGCACGAGTGCGAGCAGTTTGTGGGCAAGCCCGCGGCACTCATGACCAAAGACGAGCGCATTCGTGCCATTGGCTACCTCGACCGTCGCGGTGCCTTCCTCATTTCCAAGTCGAGCGAGCGCGCCTGCGAGTTCTTTGGCATCTCCAAGTACAGCTTCTATAGCTACCTCAATGAGGCCAAGGCGGCGGCCGGCGACAAGTAGGCACTCGCCTGGATTGCCCCTCCCTTTTTGGGCGCGAGTTCTGGAAAGCACGAATCCGAGACCGAGCCGCTTGGGAAGTTCCATATAATCGATGTCATTAGTATTTCGAAAGGATGGGACAGAATGGCGTTGAGCAAGGCATCATGCACCGGTCGCGGATTGATTCCGGCAATTGGTGGACATGTGCACCGCATGTTCGATGAGGGTGAAGACGACCTGTTTTCGCTGAACCTTGACGACGTGATGGATGATCGCCCGTGGACCGCCGACGAACTCATGGGCGGCGGCGGGGCTCGCCCGTCAAGCCCCAATCCCGCACTTGCGCCTGAGCCCGTATCTGCGCCGACTCCTGCGCAGTCGCCTGTTTCGACGCCCGCGCCTACGCCCGCACCCACTTCGGCGCCCACGCCCGCTCCCCGCCCCGCAAGCGACCCGTCCGAGACGGCGGCATTTCTCGCAGCAGCGACGCAGGGCAAATCGGCCGACAGCACCGTTATGTACAGCGCCCAGCAGTTGCCTGTTCCTGCGGCACGCAAGCCTCCGGTCGCAAGGCTCGATGAGCCCGTTGCCCATCAGGTTGCCTACGATTCCTGGGCTGCAACCGATCTGGATGAGACCTCTACCGGCATGCCGGCGCTCGATGTTCCAGTTAACCCGCTTTTTGCCGCCAACACGAGCGCCGCGGACTATGAGGGCGGTGCGGCATATTCCGGTTATTCCGATGGCTATGCTGGCACCGGTCGCATCGAGACCGAGGATTATGGCACCGCATCGAGCGATTATCTCAACGATCCGTACGCCGCCACGCCTGCACCGGAATATGACCCGGAGGCCGCGTCCGCGCCGGCGTATACCAAAAGCACGGGCGAAGAGCGCTTCGCCGATTATTACGCCGAGGAAAAAGCGCTGCGTTTCTCGGAATTTCCGCAGGCAGTCAAGGTTGCCTTTATCGCCATTATCATTGCCCTGCTCGGTGTCATTGCGTTTGAGGGGTTCCAGCTGTTCCGCGGCCCCACCCAAGCGGAGTCGGAGACCCAGCAAAAAGAGGACGACAACCAGTACCTGGACATCAACACCCTCAAGGGCGACCCCAACGACGAGGACGACGAGTAGCGAGGGCTGAAGGCGACCACAGGATCCCGCATCCAGCACCGACTTCTAAGTGCTGTTTTGTCATCCAGCCACACTTTTCCGAAGTTTTAAGGTGCCTATCTCGACACTTTTCCGGATGGAAGCCGAATAATCACTTGGGAAACCAACGCCATCCGCGCGTCATTTCGCGGATGGCGCTTGATTTCTGTCCGTACACGTTGATAGACCCCATCGTGCCCGCAAGGAGCGGGCGCGTTTTATCCAGAGTCGGGGTAGAGAGTTGGCTCCACGATCCCGACGCCAACCGGCCAAGAGGCACGGTGGCCCTGCCAATATCGATGAAAGGAGTCCGTATGGACAATTTCTCCGTGCGCAGTGAGCGCAACTTCCACAACCTGGCAGCCAAGCCAAAACGAATGCATCTTCTGGACAAGCCGAACGGCTATGCCTCGGCCATGGTCAAGAGCAGTCTCCCCCACCAGATGTGCTTTACCGTGCAGGCGCTCGAGAAAGAGCTCTACACCGCCGGCGACCCGCACGTACTGCAGATCAAGCTGCTTGGAGACGACTCGCGCGAGCTGTCTAGCTGGAAGCTGTTTGCCGACGGCACGTGCGTCGCAAGCGGTTCGGGTGACTTTGCCCGCGAGTGCTTCTGCGAGGGAGCTGAGGTGTTTCTGGACCTGTGTCGCGACGCCGTCGAGACTGCCGAGCTGTGCCAGTGGAGCGAGAGGGAGTACGAGCTGTTGGGTGCCGCGCGCGGGATTGCGGGGGGGTGTAGGAACAGAAGCCTCATGACGGTGGCCTCAGCTGGAATGACGTATCGCTCGATAAATGATCTCAACAACGTAGCCGATGCGCCGCATTTCACCTCAAAGGCATTGAGCGATCAGGAGGCGTCCAGCATTTCTTTGATATCCCCAATTGATTGTTCCGAGAAAGTCTCTTCATGTCCTTATAATCGCCCTTACGAGAAACGTGGACGAGACAGGCGTCCATATGCCGTCTCTAAACTAACGAGCCGTTCGCGGAAAGAACATCTGGCTAGCATGGGCCAAAGATATACTGGTATCGCTGCAACAATTATGGAAGATCGGCACCACCAATGACCTCCTTGAAATTCTCCAGGCGCTTCGCGCTTAGCCTGCTCGCCTCGCTGTCCGCCACCGTAGCGCTTGCTTTGCCCTCAACCGCCCTAGCCGCGTCGGACCCGAACCCGCCCAGCATCTCCAACGTGACGATATCCGCGACGACAGTCACGGCCGGCTCCACGCTGCATGTCGGCTATAGCGTCGATGACCCTGACGGGGTACGGTCCGTCACGCCCATAGTCGAAGTCCTTGTCGAAAACGATACCGGAGACCATGGAATCAGTTCCCGTCTCGCCTTCTCGTCGACCGGCAACACGACCGCGGGCTTCGATATCTCCACCTCCCCGAGCGACCGGCCCTGCAGGTACCGGATCATCGGCCTCGGCGTGACCGATAGTCTTGGATGGGTTACCGATGTCTACGACACGACGTATGCCGAGGAGAAGGGGCTCGACTGTCCGACCTTCACCACCGACCCCCTCGAGTATGAGGTGACCGAGGGACCCGAGGACCAAAACCCGCCGACCGTGTCCTCCGTGTCGCTCTCGAGCAGGGAGGTCGCAACCGGTGCCGACCTCCACATCTCTTGGACCGTCTCCGATGCCGACGGCGTTCGCTCCGTTTCCCCCATACTGCGGCAGGGCTGGGAGAATTCGGACGACGGCTGCTCTGTTTCGTCAGCCTATTATCACGGAGGCTCGTCTATCGACGGGTTTGACCTCACATTCGACAGCAATAGGATCGGAAGGCACAGGCTGATCGGCCTTTCGGTCACCGATGGCCTAGGGTTCGAGACCGATGTGTACGAGAGTTCCTACGCCAGGGCCAACGGCATTTCGGGCGCGACTTTCTCGGTTGGCGACCCGAGCGAGCTGTGCTTCGAGGTGACCGGCAGCGCGATCGACCGGAACCCGCCCACGGTCTCGAACGTTTCCATCTCCGCGAAGAGGGTCCCCGTCGGCGGGATCCTCCGTATCTATTGCAATGTAGGCGACGCGGACGGCGTAAAGTCTGTCTCCCCGATCCTCGGCGACCCCGGCTATGTCGAGGACCCGAACTCTTTAAAGACCCGCAAAACGTTGAGCTGCAGCTACGATGCGGCAAGGGGCTATATCGAAATCGAGTTCCCCACGTCGCTCTCGATGGGCTCGTTTGAAATCCAAGCCCTCGCGGTCCTCGACAAGACGGGCCACGAGACCTTCGTCTACAGCTCCGCCTACGCCGAGCGTAACGGCAAGACCGGCGTTCAGACCTTTGATGTCGACGACGCGGGGGACGTCACCTTCGACGTGACCGCTCCGCTGTATGCCGCCACCAAGGGCGACGGGCAGGCGTATGCAAAGGACGGCGAGGCCGGTCTGACCTTCCGCTTCAGCGGTCCTCTCGATGAGTTCACGCGTCTCCTCGTGGACGGAACTGAGGTCTCCGCCGAGAACTACACCGCAACCAGGGGCAGCACGATTATCGAGCTCAGGCCGTCCTACCTGGACACGCTCGCCGGCGGCGGACACACCGTCACGGCCGTCTGGAAGGACGGGACGGCGACCGATGCGTCCTTCACCGTGGAGGGGAAGGCCCAAGGGGAGCAGGCGGGCGGAAAGACCGACGTAGATTCACCCGGCGACAACAAAAGTGATCCTGCCACTCCTGAAAAGGACGCCGACGAGGCGGCTACAAAAAAGTCGGGACGCACGACAGCCGATGAACCAAAGCTCGCTGCAACCGGCGACTCCACTTGGATGGCCAGCATCGCATTGGCCATGGCGGCCACGGCCTGCTTCACGGCAGCGAGAAGGCTTGAGCCCAAGCAGCATAGGCACGAACAGTAGCTCAAAGCGAACTCAACTGGGAAGGGCAGATGGATAGCCGTCCTTCTCTTATAATCAACCCAATCCGCTGAAATGCAATCAGTTAACGAGTTTCGCCAGACGCTCGGCCTCTACCCCGCTCTAGCAAGCCACCAGGCGATGAGATAATGCCCACGACTATCAACGTAAGCAAGGAGCGCGCTATGGCAGACAACGAGACCAAACCCTCGGCGAACGACGGCCGAGAGGAGCTCGTGGCAAAACAGCTCGCATCGACCAAAATCCACCTCGCGCTCACTCAGAAGCGGGTGGACGTCTCCGGCGCCATCAAGCTACCGCTCGAGCGAATTCCCCAACTCGGCGTGGCGTTCGCCTCGCTCCCCTCGATGTTTCGCACCGTCACCAACACGGTGAGCGTGCCCACGCTGCTCCAGGCGACTGACAAATATGGTAACCCGCTCGATCCGTCGAAACTCAACACGTTCAAGGACGGCAGCGGTCTCACAGGGGGCTACCGCGACGCCGCCAAGGGCCTTGGGCAGGCGCGCTTCCACGTAGTCGAGGGCGACATCGCCACGAGCGTCACGCAGGTGCCTTACGATCCAACATCGCTATTCATGGCAGCCGCAATCGCGCAGATAAACCAAAAGCTCGACTCCATCCAGGAGTCCGTCGACGAAATGTTCGAGTACATGCGTCAGCGCGACAAGGCCAACATGCGTGGCAACCTCAAGACGCTCGCAGACATCCTCAACGGTTACGGCCTCAACTACGGCAACGCCACCTACATGGCAAACGCCCATATGAAGGTGCTCGACATCAAGCAGTCGTCCGCGCAGGACATGGAACTCTTCCGCTCGCAGGCACAGGCGGATCTGAAAAAGAAAGGGTTCATCGAGGTGCGAGACGGCTTGGGCAGACGCCTCGACAAGGTGCTCGACTACCTCAAAGACTGCCAGCTCGCCACCTACATCCACGCGTTGTCGCTGTTCCTCGAACCCATGCTCGCCCAGAACTTCGAGCCCGCAAAGCTCGCGGACGCCACTGCGAAGATCGAGGCTGATTCGATCGCGTACCGCGAGCTCTACACCGACTGCTACAACGCACTCGAAGCGGGGGCTGTCGACACCGTCGATGCGGCACTGCTGGGCGGTATCGCGTCCGCGGGCAAATTGCTCGGTCACGCCATCGCAAAGACCCCCGTGGGCGACCATACACTCATCGACGAGGCGCTCGAAGGCGCAGGAGAGAGCATCGGAAAGTTCAACGACAAGCAATCCGAAAAACTCCTCGAAAAGCTCCATCAGGCAAAGACGCCCGACGTCACGCCGTTCAAGCAGAGAGTAAAGGAGATCGACACCCTCTAAAACCGAACCGCGCAGATCGCCGTGGACGCCGAGAACGTCTACATCTTGCCTGCCAAGCAGCAGGAAGAGTAACGATACGCGACAGGCACGCGCCATGCAGACAGCTAACGCCCCTACCTTCCCGCCGCCTTCAGCTTCAGCAGCAGGTCGCCCAGCTCGGGGCACTTGCTAGAGAGGCGTGTCTGGGCCCGCTCGCCCATCCCCCAACGTTGGCGGACTTCTTGGGCGCGCGGACTCACGTGATAGTCCCCGTCCATCACCTGCTTGAGCAGCTTGGCGGTCACGCGCGCATCGGCTAGGGCGCTGTGGGCATGGCCCGTCGACTCGTCAAACTCGATGCCGAACCACGTTGCCGCGTCGCCCAACGAGACGCGCCCGTGGCTGCCAACGTCCATAATCGAGGTGTAAAACGCCTGCAGGTCGGCCCAGTCCGTAGGAAATGTGGAAAGGTCGATGTGCTTTGCCTGGCACTCGGTCAAAAGCTGCCGACGGTCCGCACCGCTCCAACAGACCACCTGGGCGGAGTAGCGACCGATCCAATCGCTGAGCCTTTTTATCACCATGTAGAGCGGATCGGCCATCGCGGTGTCCACGGCCGATATCCCCGTGAGCTCGCGGACGGGATACGCAACGCCTTCGGTAAATTCCGTCTGCACAAACTGCGAGAACTCGCCCATAACGTTGCCGTGGTAATCGAGCTTAACGGCGCCGACCTCGATAATCTCATTGCGCAGCCCACGGCGCTGGCGCTGCTTTGGCACCGGCGCAAACTCAAAGTCCAGCACAATCTGGCGCGCAAAGTTCGTCGTATCGATAGCCGAGATACACAGCGTCTTTTCAGCTGACACGGTTAGGGCCTTTCTCCGTTGCTTGCCGCTTGTTACATAAGCGGCTACATTGCCGTAAGGATAGGTGGCCGCGCGGACATGAAAGCTGGGCGCAATACCATGCGCTAATCACACGCCATGCAGACGGCCCCAAGAGAGTCGCCCGCTCTATTCAAATGGATGAAAAGATTTAGGCCCGGTGACTTGAATCAGCGGTCATCCCGGGCCCATCAATATGCAGTGTACCTACAGAGGGCTGGTTAATCAAACGGGCTTTCGGTGAGGAAGACCTGCGCGTCTAGCCCCAATCGCCCAGCGCCGTCTTCTGCCGCCCTTACGAAAGGCTGCTATTCGAGGGAATCACGTTGCTGTTATTATCGAACATATATTCGTATTTATGACCGCGCTTTGATAGAATGGCAGTTGTTGACGGCAGTTCCATGTGCCGGGCAGCGCCCTCCATGCGACGGGAGGTGATGCCCATGACCGATCTGATTGATTTCGTGAAGCTCCTGACCGCTTTGGTCTCGCTCCTCACGGCGCTTATCGGACTTTCCGAGGCACTTAAGCAGCGTACGAAGCAAAAGAAGAGGGGTCGACGCCGTTAAGGCATTGACCCCTTAATCGAAGTAACGGCGCTGCCCAGCTATCCACAACTTGGGCTGCCGTCGACCTTATTCTACCCACGGACATTGAGTTTAACAAATGGTTTTTTCGGTAGCGAAGCCTCGGTCCCTCAGCCGCTCAGCACCTGCTTCCTACTCCAGCCACCATTCCATATCCACGGAGCACTCGACCTCGATAGGCTCTGGCTCCAGCACCGTCTCCTCGGAGCCTCCGGACGCCCCATCGGGAGCACACGCGGCAACACAGTATGTTCGACCATAGCCCGCCGCCCGACTGTTATACGAGATATGCTTGACGCCGCCCAGCATAGACCCCGCCGCAACGGCAAGTGCCTGCGCGTTGCCGCGAGCACGTTCAACCGCACGGGCAATCAGGGCGTCTTCCGCCGCGCGCTGATCCGCCAACTCAAATCGAATGCTCATGTCGGCATGTGACTCGCAGGTATTGAGTGCGGTCCACACAGCAGCAAAGTCAGTCGAATCGACAGGCGCGGCAACCGTACCGTACGCATAGTAGTTGTAGCCCACAATCGTCGCCTTCTTGCGCGTCATCTGCGCATAACAAGTGTACCGACAGCATGTTAATTCGCTATCCAAACCAAAGGGCGCCAGCGCGGCGGCTACGCGGGCGCGATCGGTGTTGTAATCCTCCAGGCACGATTCCTTGGTGGTGCGGCGACCACCAAAGCCAATGCTAAAGATCACGCGGTCGGGCATAACCTCGTCCTCTATCTCGGCGCCAACGCTCACATAACCGGTCTTATCCGTTGCCATGACATCCGTCCTTTCCACGAATGGCTACGTTGCGGTAAGCGTAGCCACCCGTGCGGACACAAAAATGGGATGCTGTGCCACGCGCGCCAGGCACGCGCCATGCAGATGGCCCCAAGAGAGTCGCCCGCTCTATTCAAATGGATGAAAAAGATTGAGGCCCGGTGACTTGAATCAGAGGTCATCCCGGGCCCATCAGAGCTCGTAGAGCTCTTGGTTGCTTTGGTCTCGCTCTTCACGGCGCTTATCGAACTTTCCGAGGCACTCAAGCAGCATTCGAAGCATAACAAGTCGCTGCCATTAAGGCACCGACCTCTTGACCAAGCAACGGCGTTTCCCAGCTCTCCAGAACTTGGGCTGCCGTCAACTTTATTCTATCCGCGAGCATCTGGTTTACCAAATGGATTTTCGGTAAAGGAAGCACGGCACGCCCGCAAAACCACTACGCCCCAAGTGCCGCCATGGGGATCACCGCCACGCCGTCGTCGCGTGTGTAGGCAATGCTCCCCTTTCCAACCACGACCGCCAAAAACGCCGGCGCGGCATTCTGGGCGGCAGGATTGGAGAGCACTTTCCTCTCCAGCGCCTTGAGATTTCTCGCTCCATCGTCTGCTTTCGCATCACTCAGCTTGACCTCGATGGCTCCCATCCGCACAGGTCCTCGGTCAGCTTGAGCCTGTTGAAGAGATCCAGGTGCGCAGCGATGGTCCTCTCGTCGGGGCCCGTCTCACCGTACGAGGCGTCCTTTATGAGCGTCTTGTACGTGACAGCCTGGCTCTCGTTCATGGCAAGAGCTCGCAAAAGGCTGTGTGCAAGCTCGGGCGATCATGCGATATACGAAATTACGCCATTCTCAATGCTGTTTTTACGCCGTTCTCAATGTAGTTTTTACGCCATTTTCATTGTAGGTTTTACGCTTGGCATCCTTAGCGCGACCCATTCCGAGCAATCACATCAGAGCGCGCTTGGTTATCTCCGCTCGCACATCTCGGCAAACGAAATCAGCTTGGTATCTCCCCTGCTCGCCGCAGCTTCCTGACATCCTTGCGTAAAGCCACGCTTCGAGAAGATCACGTAGCTTTTATGCTGACGCCTAAAGAGCTCGCTTCGGTACACGAGCTTTTCCAGAACATCCTCGCCTGCCGGTTCGTTACGCCATTTGCACTCCGCAAAGAGCGCCGCGCCCTCTCCGTCGTCGACAATCAAATCGATCTCTTCCTGCGTACGCGTCCGATTGTCCGTTCCCCACCAACGGCCAACTGTTGCCGGCACCACACCAAGTTCGCCCGCGCGTGCGAGTTCGTACACGTATTGTCTGCATATAAGCTCAAAGACCGTACCCATGTAATCCGATACGTGCGGCTCAATGCGCCTATACGCCATCTCGGCCATATCGTTTTGAATCAGCCCAATGTTCTGCGGCACAAACTTGTACCAGAACCTAAACATCTGGTCGCTCAGCAGATACACGGCTCGCTTATTGCTCGTCTCGTTTAGGGGCAGCTCGCGCTCGACAATCCCAAGCGACGCCAGCTTATCCACATAGCTCTTTACGTTGCTCGCAGGGATTCCCATAGAGCTCGCAATCTCTGAGATCTTCGAGCGCCCCTGGGCAATTGCTTGCACGATCGCATCATATTGCTCGGGATTGCGGCACTCTTGCAATAGCAGGTTACTCGGCTCCTCAAAGAGATGGCCCGTAGGAGTAAGAAAAAGACGTTTGATGTTGTCCTCGAGCGATACGGTAGGATCGACTTTCTCGATATATGCAGGAATGCCGCCCGTCATGCCATAGCAAACTGCAGCATCTTCGCGACTCATGCTCTGCCACAGGCCGAGGGTCGTCGTAAAATCGAGCGGCATGATCTTAAACTGGGCCGTACGCCTACCGTATAGTGGGCTCTCGTAGCCCAACACCTGTTCCTCCATAAACGAAAGCGACGACCCGCACAGGATAAGCATGAGCTTGGTCTCTTTGTACAAGTGGTCGATCTTGCCTTGCAGCAACGAGCTGATTTCGGGATTCGATTGGGCGAGATAGGGATACTCGTCAATCACGACAATCAAACGCTCCGTTCGAGCCATGGTGGCCAATGCATCGAACGCTTCGTCAAAACTACGAAACGACACGCCTGCAGCACCAACCGAGCCTGCAAGTATCGCCTGGCTAAAGCCGTGCAGGTTTGCCTCCGCATTGGTACGACGAGCTTGAAAGTAAATAGCCTTCTTGCCTTGGATGAACTCTGTGATAAGGCGCGTTTTACCCACACGACGGCGGCCGTAAATCACAGGCATTTCAAAGGAGCCCGTGCCATACAGTCGATTGAGCTCGGACAATTCCGCTGTTCTTCCGATAAACATAGGGCCATCCTTCCTTCACGTTATAGCTAGCCATATTATACCTTCCTATAATATAGCTAGCTATAACGTAATTCGACAAGCGGCGCACGAAAAGGGGCGATACACCGCCGCACGTGGACCGTTCCGGAAAATGTATCCCGTTCTGGAGCCAAAAACTGGGCCGTAGTTTCCGCCAAACATGCCATCCGGAAAGCGTGTCCCGTTCTGAGCCTGAATTCTGGGATGCACTTTCCGCTGAAGCTTCTACCGGAAAATGCATCCCATTCCGAGCGCTCATTCCGGGACACAGCTTCCGCATGCGGCCCCGTTGGGAAAGTTCATCCCGCTCTGAGGGCTCGTTCCGAGATGCAATTTCCGCTTGAGGCCCGATCCGGAAACGGTATCCCACTCTGGGGCCGAAATCTGGGACACAGTTTCCGCTTGAGGGCTGTTCCGGAAAGCGCGTCCCGTTCCGAGCGGCAATTCCGGGTCACGGTTTCCTCAGGTACAAGACGACGATCCTCCGCCCTTATCACATGCCTTCAAATATGCGATCCAGAAACACAAAACAGCAGATAGAATGCTCTTTTTCAAAAAGTACACGTCCCGAAACTTACCAAGACTTCATATCCAGCTACCGTTCACGGTCGCCGATTACCGCCCACCGATTCAAACAAGAAATATGTCGCCAAAAGCAGGTCATCTACCTGCATGGTTAGATTTTGGTCAGCTTTTGGTCAGCTGAGCGGCAAGTTCCAGCTGATACGTTTTTGCTACCCAAAAGGAGGCGGTAGCTCATGACCCATTGTAATGACCAGCTCATCGACCAACTGCTCACTCAAGCCGAACAAGAGGGGCGCTGTCTGATTCCCCCGAGCGCGGAGATCCGAAAAGCGCTCCTTCGGCGCATCGGCGACATGGTCGTCTCCCCCATGCCGGGATTGTTCGCGCGCAAAATACGCTGGGATGAGCTCAACCGGGCGCAGCGTCATTGCGAGATTATTCGCGCCCTTGCGATCATCCACCCCGATTGGACGTTCTGCGCGTTTTCGGCTGCCTGCCTGCTGGGGCTCGAGGTCTCGTGGCGACACCTGAATGTCGTGCATGCCTGCAGCTCGACAAAGCCGTCGGCTCGTCCGGGCGCACATAATCAGCGACACCAGATTGAGCCGGCCGGAGCAATACGCAGAGCCGGCATATCGGTAACGCCGCCCATCCAAACGGCCACAGATTGCCTGCTGCAAACTGGTTTTGCCGACGGCATGCCCATTGCCGATTCGGCGATCTCAAAGCTCGGCCTTGCGCCGGAACAGCTGATGGAGGCCGTTGAGCAACGAGCGACTGCCCGCAATGGTCGCACGATTCGCACCGCCCTCACGACACTTCGATATGCCGACGCCCGCGCCGAGAGCGGCGGGGAATCGGTCACCCGAGCCGTCATGATCGAGACGGGCTTTGCGCCCGACTGGCTTCAATACGAGCTGACGGACCCCTTCGATTCGGCCAAGCCCATACGAACGGACTTTGCCTGGGAGCGCCAGGCGCGGGAACTCACGCTGGGCGAGCTCGACGGGCTCATCAAATATACCGCCCAGACCATGCTGGCCGGACGCACCACCGCCGAGGCGCTCGTTGCCGAACGACAGCGCGAGGCGCACCTATCGCTCTACGGTCACCCTCTGCTGCGCTTTACCATCAGCGAGGTCCGCTCGGCAGGAATGCTCGCCAAAAAGCTGCAGACGGCAGGCATCCGGCAGACCGCGCTGCCGACATGGCTCAACGATATTGAGCTGTAGGGGCTGCTAAGTTTATGCCCGCCTGTCCACCAAACTGGGACACACTTTCCGGTTGGCAGCACCCGCGGAAACCGTGTCCCAGATTGAGCGCTCAAAACGGGATGCGCTTTCCAGATGGTATGCCTAGCGGAAAGCGTGTCCCGGAATCAGGCCTCGGAACGGGTCGTGCTTTCCGGTTGAGTCCTTCAGCGGAAACCGCATCCCGGAATAAACGCTCAAACTGGGATGCACTTTCCAAACGGCCGGCCAGCGGAAAACGCATCCCATTCTGGGGCATGATTCCGGGACACAGCTTCCGGTTGAGGGCCGATCCGGAAAGCGCATCCCACTCCGGGACTGGATTCCGGGACGTAGTTTCCGCCGAGGGCCCAAAAAGGAAAGCACATCCCGTTCTGAGTGCCAATTCTGGGATGTAATTTCCGCCGAGGGCTCCAAAGGGAAAGCACGTCCCATTCTGGAGCCGAAATCTGGGACGCAGCTTCCGCATGCGGAGGCGCTCCAAACAAAAGGCCCCGGCTCGCGATGGAGCTGGGGCCAAAGGCGCAGCATATGCAGTTGGTGTTGAGCGCGAACAGCCCGTCAGCAATGCTGTCCGCACCCTACCCTACCCGCGGCGACGGGCGCGGCTGTAGGGCGTATCCACCATGGGCAGATCTGGACGTAGTTTGCCGTCAAACGCGCGGTAGGCGTTCTGCACGGCGGGCGCCGTGGGGATCGTTGCGATCTCGCCGATGCCCTTGCCGCCGTATGCCACGGGCAACAGCTCGTCCTTCTCCACGTAGATGGCGTGGATATTCGGAATCTCGGGCGCACGGAACAGCCCGAGCGTACCGTACCTTGCCTGGGGTACGCAGTCCTTGAGCGGCCAGTCCTCGGTAAGCGCATAGCCCATACCCATGAGCACGCCGCCTTCGATCTGACCCTGGATGGAGATGGGGTTGACCACCTTGCCGGAATCGTGCGCGGCATAGACCTCGCTCACGCGGCCGTCATCATCCAGAATGACCACATGCGTGGCAAACCCGTAGCAGATGTGGCTCTTGGGGTTGGGAACGTCGGCGCCCAGCTTGTCGGTCGGCTCCAGGTACACGTAGCCAAACTCGCATCCCTCGAGCGCCTTGATGGCAGCCGCGGGATCCTGAGGATGCATACCCTGGCCGGCGACGAGCTCCTGCGTGCGCAGCTGATAGGCGCGACCGTCGTCGTACTCAATCTTGACGCCGTCGCCATGCGCGCTCACGGGAGTATCGGGTGCGGGCTTGCCGGCCTCGATGTCAAGCATGGCATCGCGCAGCAGGAAGGCGGCACCGCGCACGGCCTCGCCGGTCACGACCGTCTGACGCGAGCCAGACGTGGTGCCGGAGTCGGGAGCGTTCTCGGTGGAGCACTCGCCATTGGCAATGCAGCTCAGCGGCAGACCGCAGGCCTCGGCAACGTCCTGCAAAAAGACCGTGTTGCAGCCCTGGCCGATGTCGGACGTGGCGGCGTAGACCACGGCGCGGCCATCCTCGACGCGGATCTTGCAGCGGCCGGCATCGGGCAGGCCCACGCCCACGCCGGCGTTCTTCATGGCGCAGGCGATACCGGCGTGTCCGGGATGCGCGTAGTAGGCATCCTTGACCTCGAGCAGCGTCTCCTTCAGTGCCGTGGAGCAATCGGCAATCTGGCCGTTGGGCAAAACCTCGCCCGGCTCGATGGCGTTACGGTAGCGGATCTCCCACGGATCCAGGCCGACCTTCTCGGCCAGCAGGTCGATCAGGCTCTCGAGCGCAAACTCGGACTGGCAAACGCCAAAGCCGCGGTACGCACCGGCGGGCGGGTTGTTGGTGTAGTAGCCAAAGCCGCGAATGTCGGTGTTCTGGTACTTGTAGGGGCCGACGGCATGCGTACAGGCGCGCTCGAGCACCGGGCCGCACAGCGACGCGTAGGCGCCGGTATCAAAGTTGATCTCGCAATCCAGGCCGGTAAAGTTACCCTCGGCGTCGCAGCCCAGTGTAAAGGTGCCGTCCATGGCGTGACGCTTGGGATGGAAAGCGAGCGACTCGGCACGCGTGAGCTTACACTTCACAGGACGCTGGAACTTATATGCGGCGAGCGCGGCCAAGTGCTGGATGGACACGTCCTCCTTGCCGCCAAAGCCGCCACCCACGAGCATGGTCTCGACGACCACGCGCTCGGGCTCGCTATCCCAGCCAAACATGTGAGCGCACTCTTTGCGCGTGTCGTAGGCGCCCTGGTCGGTCGACTGCACCTTGACGCCATTCTTGTACGGGAAGGCAACGGCGCACTCGGGCTCCAAGAAGGCATGCTCGGTAAAGGGCGTGGTAAAGCGCTGCGTCACGGTAAACGCGCTCTCTGCCAGCGCCTTGGCGGCGTCACCGCGCGTCACGTGACGGCTCTGGCACACGTTGTCCTTGAGCTCCACCGTGTTGCCAAAGGCAAAGAAGCTGTCGTGCAGGCGCGGGGCGTCGGCAGACCTGGCCTCGGCGATGTTGCGCACGGGCTCCAGCGGCTCGTAATCAATCTTTACGAGCTTCTTGGCCTTCTCGAGCGTCGCCTCGTCCTCGGCAACCACCAGCACGATGGCATCGCCCACGCAGCGGGTGATGTCGCCCTGGGCGATCATGACGTCCCAGTCCTGGATAAGGTGGCCGACCTGGTTGACCGGCACGTCCTCGGCGCGCAGGATGCCAACCACACCGGGTAGGGCCTCGGCCTTGGAAGTATCGATGGAGAGCACGCGGGCACGCGGATACTTGGAGCGCACGGCGCTGGCGTAGGTCAGGCCCGGCTGGTCGATCTCGTCGATGTCGTCGGGATACTTGCCCTCGCCGAGCACCTTCTTGCGCACGTCAATACGGAAGGCGCGCTTGCCCACGCCGTAGTCGTCGCCGCGCTCCAGATCCTCGTCGATCTGCTTTTCGCCGCGGAGCACCGCAGCGGCCAGCGCAATGCCCTCGATAATCTTTTTGTAGCCGGTGCAGCGGCAAACATTGCCGCGGATGGCGTACTTGATCTGCTCCTCGGTAGGCTCGGGATCCTCGGCGATGAGCGCTGCACCCGCCATGACCATGCCGGGGATGCAAAAGCCGCACTGCACGGCGCCCACGGCGCCAAAGGCGTACACAAAGGCCTCGCGCACGTCCTCGGGCAGGCCCTCGACGGTCACGATGCTGCGCCCGGCGGCAAGAGCGGTGGTCAGCACGCACGCCTTGACGGCCGCACCGTCCACGTGGATGGTGCAGGTGCCGCACGCGCCCTCGGAGCAGCCGTCCTTGGCGGAGTGAATGTGTAGGTCGTCGCGCAGATAACGCAGCAGCGGTTTGTTTTGGGTCGTCGTGCGCTCGACGCCGTTAACGGTAAAAGTGAATTCCTGTGCCATGGTGATTCCCTTCTACACGCCAGCGGCGATGCCGGTGCGGTCGTGGATGGCGCCATGCGGGCAGACGACGGCGCACATGCCGCACGACAGGCAGTCCGCGCCGTCGATATGGGCGCAGTTGTCCTCGATGCGGATAGCGCCGGCGGGGCACTTTTTGGCGCACATGCCGCAACCGATGCAGCTCGTGTCGCAGATCTTGCGCGCAATGGCACCTTTGTCGGTGTTGTTGCAACGCACCAGAATGTTCTGGTAGCCGGGAACGAAGGCAATCACGCGCTGCGGGCACGCCATGCCGCACAGGCCGCAGCCCGTGCACTTGGAACGGTCCACGCGGGCGATGCCATCGACCAGCGCAATGGCGCCGTGGGGGCAGGCCGTGACGCAGGCGCCACAGCCAATGCAGCCTTCGCTGCAGCGGGCGTCGCCGCCTGCGGAGGCACAACCACTTCCGCAGGCAACGTAGGCCACGTTATGTTGAATGGATTTGGCCATAAGAGACTCGCCTATTTCTTAAGAAGGTACGAATAGTTGTCGCGCACGGCCCTGATAGTCAGGCGGACGGCCTCGGGAAGGCCGGTGTTGACGGCATCGACCGAGACGGTGCGGACCGTGCCGGCGACGCGGACCTTAAAGTGATCCTCGTCCACGGCCAGGAAGCCCTCGTTCTCGGAGTTCTCCATGTCCTGCTCGCTCCAGAACAGGGTGAGCTTGTCCTTGTAGGGACGACCCTCCTGGTAGGGGCAGAACACGGCGCAGTTGCCGCACTCGTTGCACATGCCGTCGACATGGACGACCTGATGCTTGGCCAGGCCCGGCACCTTAATTGCCACGTTGGCGCGGTTGGGGCACACGTCGCAGCAGACCTCGCACACCGAGCCGCAGCCCAGGCAGCGGGTCTTGGTGCAGTTGCGCTTGTCGCGGCACAGCGACCCCTTGCGCTCGTAGCAGGTGTCCTCGCGGCCGGCCTGCTCGTTGCAGTCGGCGTACTTGTTAAAGTCCACACCGGCGATGGCACGGGCGACCTCGGCGGCGTCGGCGATAGCCTCGACCACGGTGGCAGGACCGCGACGGCAGTCGCCGGCAGCCCAGACGCCCTCGACGCCAGTGGAGGTGGCGGCAAGGCGGCCGCGACGGTCGTGCTCAACGCCCGCGGCATCGTACAGGCTGGCATCGATGCCCTCGCCCACGGCGCAGATCACCGTGGTGGCGGAAAGCTCGACGGTCTCGCCCGTGGCGACGGGGCTGCGACGGCCGCTTGCATCCGGCTCGCCAAGCTCCATGACGTCGCAGGTCAGCACGGCGCCGTTAAGCGCCTTGGGGGCCAGCAGCTCGCAGAACTCAACACCATCGGCAAGAGCAAGATCAAGCTCTTCCTCGTCGGCGGGCATCTGCTTCTTGGTGCGGCGATACACCAGGCGCACGTTCTTCACGCCAGCCAGGCGCTTGGCCACGCGAGCCGCATCCATGGCGGTGTTGCCGGCGCCAATGACCACGACGTCCTCGCCCAGCTCGAGCTTCTCGCCCCTCTTGGCGGCCTCGAGGAACTCCAGCACGTCGAGCTCGGCATCCTCGCCCAGGCCCGCAGAGCCGGGCATCCAGGCGCCGGTGGCCACGACCACGTCGGTAAAGCCCTGGGCCTTGAGCTCGTCAATGGACTCCACGCGGGCATTGAGCTGCACCTTGGCACCAAAGGCCAGGCAGAGCTCGGCATCGTGGGAGATGTCATCGCTCGCAATGCGGAACTCGGGGATGACGTGACGGACCACGCCGCCGAGCGAATCGCGGGCCTCGAAGATGGTGACGGGCACGCCAGCGCGCGTCAGGAAGAACGCCGTCGCCAGGCCGGCCGGGCCGCCGCCGATAACGGCAACGTTGCGCTCGCCGTCGTTGGCGATGGCCTGGGCGCGCAGCTTGGGCAGCACGGCGGTCATGGCCTCGCGGGCGGCCTTGAGCTTGCTGGCGCGGATCTGGGCGCCCTCGGGCTCGTAGAACGCACGCTCGCAGGCACGGCCGCAGGGATGCGGGCAGATAGTGCCGGTAATGAACGGCAGGGCGTTGCGCTCGATGATGATGTTGAGTGCGTCCTCGTAGCGGCCCTCGTCAACAGCCGCCAAGTAGGCGAGAATATCCTGCTGGATGGGGCAGCTCGTGCGGCACGGCGTGGTAAAGCAGTCGGAAAGCGGGCTCTTGCCGGCAACCTTGCGGTCGGGTAGCGGGCGCAGCGGCTTCTTGTAGAGCGGGTTGGTGAGCGAGTCGGTCTGGATCGCGGTCACAGCCTCGAGCGAGACGCCCGCGAACGGCTTGCCATCCAGGTCGGTAAACTCGCCGGCCATCTGGCTAAAGCGCTCGTAGCCACCGGGCTTGAGCACGTCGGTCGCCAGGGTGACGGGCCAAATGCCGGCATCGTACAGGGCGCGGATGTTGTAGACCGTGGCACCGCCGGAGTAGCTTATGCGCAGTTTGCCATCAAACTGCTCGGTAATGCGGCGGGCAGCCTCGATGGTCAGCGAGAACAGCGAACGGCCGGACATGTACATCTCGGTGGAGGGCAGCTCGTTCCTCGTCACGTCGACGGGGAACGTGTTGGTCAGCTTGACGCCAAACTCCAGGCCGCGCTCGGCGCACAGGGCAATCAGGCGCTCGAACATAGGCACGGCATCGGCCCACTGCAGGTCCTCGCGGAAGTGCGTGTCATCAAAGACGATGTAGTCAAAGCCCAGCTCGTTCAGACGCTGGCGGGCAAACTCATAGCCCAGCAGCGTGGGGTTGCACTTGATGTAGGTGTTGAGACCCTTCTCGGTAATCAGGTAGGTCGCGATGCGCTCGATCTCCGCCGGCGGGCAGCCATGCAGCGTGGACTCGGTAATGGAGTTGGAGACGCGCGCCGGGATGGACTCGACAAACGCGGCATCGACATGCTCAAACTTGTCCAGGTTAGCGAGCGCCCACGTGCGGCACTCGTTCCAGACGTCAGAGCCGCTGGCGTCCTTCATGCCCTCGATGTAGGCGTCGACCTTGGGGCTCTTGATGCCCTCCAGGTCATAACCCACCGACATGTTAAAGACAAAACCGTCCGGGCTGCCCAGGCCGTACTCGCGACCGATCAGGTGGCAGGCGAACCATGCCTTCACGTACTCGGCAAAGGCCTGCGGAACCTCGAGCTCGGTCGACCACTCGCAGTTGTAGCACTCGTCCTGTGCCACGATACAGGGCTTGTTAACGCACTTGGAGAGCTCCTCGCCGTCCATAACCTGAACGGTCTTAAGCTCAAAGAAGCGGGAACCGGCCACATAAGAGGCCACGATGTTCTGGGCAAGCTGCGTGTTGGGACCGGCGGCCGGGCCAAACGGAGTCTCGATACGCTCGTCAAAAATGGGAAGCGCACCCTCCTGGTTGGTCGTGACCATCTTGCGCACGCCAAAGACGGCGCCCTGAGTCTTGTGCTCCTCGATGATCCAGTTCATCAGCTGCGAAAACGGGATCGGCCTCATGATGTCGCTCATAATGAGCTCCTCTCTGTAACGCCCGGCGAGACCGCGCGGCGGGCGCAAATACGGTGTAGTGCTAGCACAGCGCCGGCGACCCCGCGGAGGCCGCCTATACGCGCGCCGGATGCGGCGAAACATCCGACGCGCGTGAATCTACTTGTAATTAGTAGGCGCGATCGTTGAGCGTGCTCCAGAGCTTCTTGGACTCAGCCATGGTCCACGCGTTGATCTTTTCCTCATCAATCCCAACGAACTCGCGATCCTTGTACAGGACGCGGCCGTTGATGATGGTGGTGCGGCAGTTTTTGCCCATCATGCCAAAGAGCATGTGGCCGTCGATATTCTCCTCGCTCAGCGGCGTAAAGGGCTTGTAGTCCATGACGATGACGTCGGCGGCAGCGCCGGCCTCGAGCACACCGAGCTTGCGATCGAAGTACTTGCTCGCCATCTTGGCGTTGTTCTCGAACAGCATGGTCATGGCCTCGCACCAGCCCACGTTGGGCATGGCGGCGTTGTGGCGCTGAATGATCAGGAAGACCTTAAGGCTCTCGAGCATATCGTGGGTGTAGGCGTCTGTGCCCATGCACACGGGAATGCCGCGGCGGAAGAACTCGAGCACGGGGGCGCAGCCCACGGCGTTGCCCATATTAGATTCGGGGTTGTTGACGAGCCAAGTGCCGGACTCCTTGACGATATCCATCTCGGCAGGCGTCACGTGGATGCAGTGGCCGAGCATGGTGTCGGGACCCAGCAGGTTGTGCTGCAGCAGGCGCTCGACGGGGCTGATACCACCGCGGTTGAGGCGGGAATCCCACACGTCGTTCATGCCCTCGCACACATGGATGTGGAAGCCGGTCAGGCCGTTGTTGGCCTCGGCCATCTTATCCATGGTCTCGTCCGAAAGTGTAAAGGTGGCATGTCCGCCAAACATGGCAGCGATCATGTGGTTGTCGTTGTCGCGACGCTCCTTGGCGGCCCACTGGGCAAATTCGGCGTTCTCGGCAATGGCCTGGTCGCATTTTTCCTGGCCGCGGCGATCGGAGACCTCGTAGCACAGGCACGAACGCATGCCCAGCTCCTGAGCTGCATCCTTAATGGTAAAGAGGCTTCCCGGGATCTCGCAGAAGCTCGCGTGGTGGTCGAAGATCGTGGTGACACCATCGCGAATGGAGTCCAGAATCGTGGCATAGGCGCTTGCCTTGGTGCCGTCGAGCGTCAGATTGTCGTCGATCTTCCACCACTGCTGCTCGAGATTCTCCAGGAAGTTGGTGGGGTTGCAGCCCTTAATGGCAAGGCCGCGGGCCAGACCCGAGTAGATGTGGGTGTGGCAGTTGATGAGTCCGGGCATGATGAGGTTGCCCTGGGCATCGACGTACTCGGCATCCGGGTACTTGGCCTTGAGCTCGCACTCGGGACCTACTTCGACGATCGTATCTCCGTCAATGGCGACCGCACCGTTTGGAATGAACGGGGCCTGAGCATTGCGGGTAAAGACGGAACCGTTAGCGACCAGAAGCATAAATGCTCCCTTCAACATCAGGGGCGGGGTTTGACACCTCTGACATGGCGGAGTGCGAAGCGCCGGCCTACACCGGAAACGGGCCCTCTCCCGTCAACGCTTCACCAAAGGGACAAACCCTTTGAAGTGCGGCTTGGCACCGCATGACGTCGGCGGACGAGGCGATGCGCCCGCCGACGAATAGCACCGAATTGGTTACTTCTTGCTCTCGGGCAAGACCAGATCCACGGCAGCGTCCTTGGCAGCATCGATGTGCTGAGCCACGACCGGCGTCTGCGGAAGGATCAGGTTAAGGACAATGGCCATGATGGCGGTGGGGGTTACGGCATTGGAGCCGATGACGGTGGGCACCCAGGTGGGCATACCCTCACCGGCAAGGCAACCGCTGGCCATCCAGATACCCAGGCCAAAGACGACGGAGGTACCGACGATGGTGGTGGTGCGCTGCGTGAGGCCCTCGCGGGTGAACATGCGCACGCCGTTCATGGTGATGGTGCCAAAGACGCCGACGGTCGCGCCGCCGATGACGGGCTGCGGGATAGCGGAAAGGACGGCAGAGAGCTGCGGGAACAGACCGGCGATGGCAAAGACGGCCGCAATGATCACAAAGACCCACTTGTTGACGACCTTGTTGGAGCAGATGATGCCCACGTTCTGGCCAAGGGCGCTGGTGGGAAGACCGCCCAGCAGACCGCCGACCATAGAGGTGAGGCCCTGGGACACGATAGCGCCGGAGAGCTCGCGCTCGGTGGGCATACGGTCGATGGAGCCCAGGCAGGCGGCGGAGACGTCACCGATAACCTGGATGGCAACCATGGGGAACACGACGGCGAGGGTAATGCAGACCTCGGGATCAAACTCGAGCGCGTAGGGCATGAGCTTGGGAAGAGCGAAGACCTGAGCGGTGGCGACGCTGGAGAAGTCGATCATGCCAAAGGGGATGGAGACGATCATGCCAACGATCATGCCAAAGAACACGGATCCCAGCTTGAGCGTGCCCTTGCCAAAGTTGGCGAGCGCAAAGACCACGGCGAAGGTGATAAGAGCGACGCACCAGGCCTGCGGGGTGCCCCACAGCGGCGTACCCATACCGCCGGCCATATACTTGACGGCCGTGGGATACAGCGAAACGCCGATGGAGAAGATGACCGTACCGGTCACGACGGGCGGGAACAGCCACTTGATCTTGCTGTAGGCCAGACCAAAGAGGACCGCGACGGCGCCGCCGACGATCTCGCCACCCAGCAGCGCACCAAAGCTAAAGCCCGAGGCACCCATGGCCTGCAGGGCCGGCAGGAACGCGAACGAAACGCCCATGACGATGGGCAGGCCGCCGCCGATGCGACGGAAGGGAGCGAAGGCCTGAAGGGCCGTGTCGATCGCCGAAAGAATGAGCGCGACCTGGATGATGTCGGTACTCTGCTGGCTATTAAAGCCGTAGACGCCGGCCATGATGACCGCCGGGGTAATGATGCCGGCAAACGATGCCAGTACGTGCTGAAGGGCACACGGGATCATTTCCTTAACGGGAGGCATGCCTTCGCGAGTGAACAGGGCTTCAGTGCCGTTCGTAACCGTCTCCTGGGTCATTTGACCACCAATCCTCGAAGTAGTTGTTTTCGCATCTGACGCTCTATTGTGACGCAGTGCGGGGTTGAGGTTGTGCCTTCATTGCATATCGTATTAAAGATGATTCTCATTCTCAATAATAATTTTTTGTTATCAGACCATTCTTCAGCTGAAATAACGCATTTCCGCAGGTCAGGAAAGTGTCTGGTCAAAATAACATCTAACTTTTCTTTTGGTCAACCGTTTACCGCTATATTCCTACCGTTCGTCTGCATTACGCAATGTACCTGCGGATATACGAGATGGTGGACAGCGTGTTACCATGAGAAAAAATTGTTATGAACATTTCCGATTTCACCCCAAGGAGTTGCCCGTGAACGAGACCGTACGTCGCTTTTTGCCGATGGTCGATTTCCTGGAGCAGATACTCGGTAAGAACAGCGAAATCGTGCTGCACGATTTCTCGGATCCCGACCACGCCATCGTCGATATTCGCAACGGCATCGTGAGCGGCCGCAAGGTCGGCGGCCCCGCCACCGATCTGGCACTCAAGATCATGCACGACGCCAAGTATCGCGACCTGCCGTTTATTACGGGCTACGAGGGGCGCGGTGCCGGTGGCAAGACGCTGGAGTCGGCGACGTACTTTATCCGCGAGAATGACGAGATCGTCGGTATGCTCTGCGTCAACACCGACCTCTCGACCGTGCGCTCCATCAACGCCATGGCGCAGCAGCTCATGGCATGCTTCGACGCGGCGCCGACGCGCACGGAGCCCGCCCCTATCGAGGTCGAAAGCCTTTCGGAGTCTACACAGGAGCTCATCGACCGCAGCATTGCCGAGTTGCTGAGTGCGCGCGGGCTGGATGTAGCGTCGCTTGGTCAGAGCGACCGCGTGGACGTCATTCGCCACCTCAACGGTAACGGGGTGTTCATGCTCAAGGGCGCCGTGGCCTGCGCCGCCGCCGCGCTGGGCATCTCTGAGCCCAGCGTCTACCGCTACCTGCAAAAAGTCCGCAAGGAAGGCTAACGAGCAAAATGGAGTGCGGCTCCACAAGCGATCCGTCACTTGATAAAAGACCCTGCAGCTCGCACGCGCTGCAGGGTCTTTTTGCATGTCATGTTTAGTTGTGGCCAACGCCTTAGAGAGCGGCAACGACCTCGATCTCGACCAGACCGCCAGCCGGAAGGGCGGCAACCTGGAAGGCGCTGCGCGCGGGGAACGGGGCCTCAAACTTGGAGGCGTAGATCTCGTTCACGGCGGCGAAGTCGGCGATGTCGGCCAGGTAGACCGTGGTCTTGACGACATCGGCAAAGGTAGCGCCGGCAGCGGTCAGCAGGGCCTCGACGTTGGCGAGGGACTGCTTGGCCTGGGCCTCGACGCCCTCGGGCATCTTGCCGGTCGCGGGATCGATGCCCAGCTGGCCGGACAGGAACACCATGTTGCCGGCCTGGATACCGGGGGAATACGGGCCGATGGCTGCGGGTGCGTTATCGGAAGACACGACGGTCTTGCTCATGTTTTTCTCCTTACGATCAATTGAGAGAGCGTGAGCGCGGTGTTCACACCGGGAGGCACAGTTCGGTCTGAACACCGCGCTTGATTGGGATAGTACTCAAGGTTTCTGTTTGATGCAAGAATATTATCAGCTTGCGAGAATATTTTATCGCCCAACGGTTTCCCCGAACCGCTGAACGGTTCTCATGTGGAGCAGCCAGTCCAAGCTGCTGAAGACTTTGTCCTGCTTAGGCTGCGGGCGTCGCCCACCGCAGCGACGCCACTATACTTTTGAATATCTGAGCATTTTGAAAGGCAGGATATGACCGCAACCGCCAGCCGAACCACTAACCGCAGGCCCGAGCTTTTGGCCCCCGCCGGAGGCCCGGAGCCCTTTGCCGCCGCGCTCGCCGCCGGGGCAGACGCCATCTACTGCGGAATGGGCAGCTTCAACGCCCGCCGCAAGGCAACCAACTTTACCGACGAGGCCTTTGAGCAAGCCTGCCGCGCCGCGCATCTAGCCGGGTCGCGCGTCTACGTCACGGTCAACATCGTCATCAAGCAGTCCGAGATGGGCGATGCACTGCAGCTCATTCATCGCTGCTCCACGCTGGGCGCCGATGCCTTCATTATCCAGGACTGGGGTCTGTTCTTTGAGTCCAAGCGCACCATGCCCGGCATCGAGACACATATCTCGACCCAGGCGAACATCCACGACGACCGCGGAACCCTTTGGTGCCGTGAGCAGGGCGCCGACCGCGTGACTCTCTCGCGCGAGCTCTCCATCGACGAAATCGCCGCCATTCACGACGCCGCGCCCGATGTGGACCTTGAAGTCTTTAGCCACGGTGCCATCTGCTTTTGCTACTCGGGCCTGTGCCTGCTGTCGAGCTTTGCCATGGCGGGACGATCGGCCAACCGCGGCATGTGCGCCCAGCCCTGCCGCCTGCCCTACGAGTTGATCGACGAGAACGGTCGCGCGCTCTCCCCTGCCGGTCGCGAGCGCGCGCTGTGCCCGCGTGACACCAACACCTCACAGCTTGTTCGCCGTCTGTATGACGCCGGCGCCGCATCGCTCAAGCTCGAGGGCCGCATGAAGGCACCCGATTACGTGTACTCCATCGTTGATGTGTATCGTCACGAAATTGACGACATGCTATCCGGAGCCGCCGTTGCCAAGGACGAGGAAGCCGCCCGCCAGCGCCAGCTCAAGCGCTGCTTCAACCGCGACTTTACGCACGCCTATCAGGACGGCACCTCGGGCGACGAGATGATGAGCTATGAGCGTTCCAACAACCGCGGCCAGATCGTGGGCACGGTGCTGGGCAGCCGCCCGGCCAACCGCGATGTGCGCGGCCTCAAGTCCGACGACCGCCGTCGCCGCGCCGCCATCGCCCGCATTGAGCTGTTTGAGCCCGTGGGCAAAGGCGACCTGCTGGAGCTTCGCCACGATAACGAGTTTGACCAGTTCCTGACCACCATTGCCGCCGATGATGCCGCCGCCGGTGACATCATTGAGTGCCGCGTGCCCCGTAGCATGCCCGAGGGCTGCCGCGTGCGCGTGATTCGAAGCCAGAGCGCCATTGACGCCGCCGGCGCCGCGCTCAAGCGCGATGTGCTGCGCCGCCGAGCTGTTGACGTGTCCGTCGTGGCGCGCCTGGGCGAGCCGTTTACTGTCACACTCACCTGCTGTGACAACCCCGCGCTCACCGCCACCGCCACGGGCTTCACCGTCGAGGCCGCCAAGACCCGCGCCGTCGAGGCATCCGATCTGGTTGAGCACGTCGGGCGCATGGGCTCCTCTCCCTTTGAGGCCGCGAGCTTTGATGTGGCGCTCGATGAGGGCTGCGGCATGGGCTTCTCCGCCGTGCACAAGGTGCGCGCCGCCGCTTGTAAGGCGCTGGAAGAGGCCATTCTGGCACCGTACGAGGAGCGCGCAAAAACGCTCGAGTTGCCGGTGCTCGACAAATGTACGCGCCCCATGCCCAAGCACTACCGCGACGAGCCGCAGATCTGCGCCACCGTCACCTCGCTCGAGGCCGCCGAGGCAGCCCGCGCGGAGGGTGCAACGCGCATCTATATGACCACCGACGCGCTCGAGGCTGTCGGACTCTCCCCTGCCGATGCATTTGAGCAGGGTATCGTGCCCGTACTCGACGAGGTCTGCCGCGCCGTCGACCACGAGCGCGTCGATCCTTGGATCAATGCCGGAGCCACCCTCGCCGTCGGCAATATCTCCGAGCTCGCCGTAGCCGCTCATGCCGGCGCCACGGCCGAGATTCGCTCTTGCCTGCCGGTGCATAACACGCCCTGCATGGAGGCACTTGCCGAGCGCGGAGCCGGTGCGTTTTGGCTCTCGCCCGAGATCACGCTCGACGAGATCGTCTCGCTTGG
Source organism: uncultured Collinsella sp. (assembly GCA_900548815.1). Taxonomy (GTDB): domain Bacteria; phylum Actinomycetota; class Coriobacteriia; order Coriobacteriales; family Coriobacteriaceae; genus Collinsella. The sequence continues at coordinate 15,104 of URLR01000007.1, read as the reverse complement.
CACCGCCGCGCCCGCAGCCCTGGGCATCACTGTGTTCGGCCGCCCGCGCGTTATGACGAGTGAGCACTGCATCCTGCAGGTGGCCAATGGCTGCATCCACGATTGCGCTAACTGCCGCCTGCGCGCCCGCAAGCTGTCACTCAAGAATATCGACGGCAAGGTCATGCCCGTACGCACCGACATCCATGGCCGCTCTCGCCTGTACGACGCCTACCCCATCGACCTCACGCCGCAGGTTCCTCAGCTGCTCGATGCCGGCGTGCGTCGTCTCATGGTAGACGGAACGCTGCTCGAGACAGATGAGGTGGGCCGTGCCGTCGCCCGCGTCCGTCGTGCCGTCGAAGCAGCACAGGCCGGCCGCAAGCCCGCCGCCCGCCTGCGCGGCGCCACCTCGGGCTGCATGTTTGTGGGAATTAGCTAACCGAAAGGCTTACACGTGAACGAAGAACCTCAAGTCCTTTACTGCGACGCCTGGCTCATGGCCATCGACAAGCCCGCCGGCATGATCGTCCACGGCGACGGCACCGGCGAGCGCACGCTCACCGACTACGCCAGCGACCTGCTGCTGGCGATGGGTGACGGCTTTGCCGCGACCGACATGCAGCCGCTCAACCGCCTGGACCGCAACACCACCGGCGTGGTGTTGTTTTCGCTCGACAAACAGACGCAGCCCGCCTTTGACCAAATGGTCATCGACCACGCCTTCGAAAAGCACTATCTGGCGCTGGCCGAGGGCAAGATCGACTGGAACAAGAAGCTCATCGACAAGCCCATCGCCCGCGACCGTCACGACAGCCGAAAGATGCGCGTCGGCGCCAGCGGCAAGCCGTCTCAAACTCGCGTGAAGGTGCTCAAACGTCTTAAGAGCCGTCGTGGCCTGCCCGCGCGCTCGTATATCGATGTCGAGTTGCTCACCGGCCGCAAGCACCAAATCCGTGTGCACCTGGCAAGCGAGCATCATCCCCTGGTTGGCGACGACCTGTACGGAACGCCGCGCCCCTGCGGCCTGATGCTCCACGCCCACAGCGTGTCCTTCACGCATCCCGTAACCGGCGAGCACATCCACATCGAAGCCCCCTGCCCCTGGGAGCCCTAAACCACCACAATGGGGACAGGCACCTTTGTGGTGGTTTTGCCGCAATGGTTCAACCGCGGTCCCAAAATGTCTCGATCTGTAACAGTTAGAACCCATTTTCCGGTCTATCTGTTACAGATCGAGACATTCGAATCCCCCTCAAGGGAAAATCTCAATCTGTAACAACAACTCGGCAAAATCGGCCCAAGATGTTACAGATTGAGATATTCGGATCCCACCGGAGAAATCATCTCGATCTGTAACATCTGGAGCCCGCATTTTGACCTTCCTGTTACAGATTGAGACGTTATGGGACCACCAGGAAAAATATCTCAGCTTGTAACATCTGGAACCCATATCCCTCTCTTCCTGTTACAGATCGAGACAAATCCCCAAACAGCAAAAGGCGGCAACGTCCCTGGTGGACGTTGCCGCCTTTCCATTGGCAAGACCCTTCCGCTCCCGCTACTCGGTAGCCTTGTCGAGAGGCTTCTTAAGGAAGCTCAGAACCAAGCAGCCGACCACAGCGCCGATAGCAAGGGCCAACAGGTACTGCACCGGGTTCGTGATGACCGCGATAACCCAGGCGCCACCGTGCGGAGCGGGGCTCGCGCAACCAAAGAGCATCGAAAGACCGCCGGCGGTCGCAGATCCCAGGATGCAGGCGGGCAACACGCGAAGCGGATCGGCCGCGGCAAAGGGAATGGCACCCTCGGTGATAAACGACAGACCCATGATGTAGTTCACCAGGCCTGCCTTGCGATCGGCCTCGGTCCAGCGGTTCTTAAAGAACGTCGTGGAGAGCGCGATGACCATCGGCGGTACCATACCGCCCGCCATGACGGCAGCCATGATCATATTGCCCTGCAGCGTTTGCTCGGCAAGGGCCGCGGTGCCAAAGACATATGCGGCCTTGTTGATGGGACCACCCATGTCGGTCGCCTGCATACCGGCGCAGATAATGCCCAAAAGAACGATGCTCGTGCCCGAAAGACCGTTGAGCGCGCCGCTAATGGCGGTGTTGATAACGCCCATAATCGGGTTAACGGCCATCATAAAGAGACTCGTAAAGAGAATGCCCAGCACGGGGTAGATGAGCATGGGCTTGATACCGTCGAGCGACTCGGGTAGCACGCTTGCAGCCTTCTTGAGCGCATTGACGATAATGCCGGCGGCAAAACCGACCAGCAGCGCGCCCAAAAAGCCAGCAGAGACAAGCTGAGCCTGGGCGTCGGCATCCATTGCCGTGGTGAGATAGCCCAACGTAAAGCCCTGCTTTGCAATCCAGCCACCCACAAAGCCCGCGGCCAAGCCCGGACGGTCAGCAATGGACATGGCAATATAGCCCGCAAGGATGGGGAGCATAAAGTTGAACGCCTGGTTGCCCGCAAGGTTAAAGAAGGCCGCGACCGGAGTGCTGTGGCCGTATGCGCTCGTGCCCAGCCCCGCCTGGTCCAGCAAGAACGAAAGCGCCATGAGGATGCCGCCACCAACAACAAAGGGGAGCATGTGCGAAACGCCGTTCATCAGGTCCTTATAGACCCTGCGGCCCAAACCCTCGGATTCGCCCTCGGCAGCCGCCTGTACCGCGGCGCCGCCGGACACATGATGAATAGGCGCATTGCCCGCAAGCGCAATATTGATAAGTTCCTCGGCGTCATTAATGCCACGCGTCACCGCACAGGAGTAAACCGGCTTGCCATCGAAGCGATCGAGCTCGACATTTTTATCCGCCGCAATGATGACACCCTTGGCACCAGCGATGTCTGCCGCGGTCAGTACATTTTTAGCGCCGCCCGAACCCTGAGTCTCGACCTTAATGCTCACGCCCATCTTGGCTGCCTGGTCTTCCAACCCTTTGGCCGCCATAAATGTGTGAGCAATGCCCGTTGGACATGCCGTGATGGCAACGACATCGTAAGTGCCGCCCCCCACCTTCTCGTTTGCAGCTGACATGTTTCCTCCTTTTGCACAAGCAGGCCCAGCCCTCCCCTTCTGAGGGTCACAACCTGCGTATTACCTTGTGATTGAGTGATTGATAGCGCCGAAGTGACGGCGCTTTTAAGCGATATCTATACGATGGCCCCGGCGGGCATGATCACGTCGTATGGAAACAGGGGTACTGGGAAATCATGCCCGACGGGGCCATCGGAACCACCACAATGGGGACAGGCACCTTTGTGGTGGTTTTGGCCTTACTTCGCCCCGTTGCTAAACCGTGATGACGTTTTCCATCGTCTGGTACTTGGCGGGCACCTCGCCCGCGGTGATAACCGTTGCGTCACGGAAGTCCGCGAATTTTACGGGAGCCACCATGCCAAACTTACTGGCGTCCGAGATTACGAAGCGTTTGGCCGTATGGCGCATCGAGATACGCTTTACTTGCGCTTCCTCGATATCGGGCGCCGTGAAGCCCTGCTCGGCGGCAATGCCGTTAGAACCCCAAAAGCCACAATTGAAGTTGTAGCGGTCTAGGGTTGCCAAGGCATCGGGGCCAACGAGCGCCTCGGTCTCGGGTTTGAGCTCGCCGCCCAGCACTACGGTGCGCATGCCGCGCAAAGCGAGGCGCTGAGCATGGAGCACGGAATCAGTCACATAGGTGACACCTTCAAGGTGTGGAAGATGCTCGATGAGCTTGAGCGTCGTCGAGCCCGAGTCGATGTATACAAAGCTCTCGGGCTCCACAAGCGCCGCCGCACGGGCGCAGATACGCTCCTTGTCGTCGTTATGGAGGTCGCTGCGCTCGTTGAGCGTTAGGTCGCGCGTCACGTGCGCGCGCTCAAGACTCGTCGCTCCGCCGTGGACCTTGGCGATGCGGTGCGCCCGGTCGAGCGTCTGCAGGTCGCGCCGAATGGTGGACGCCGTCACGCCCAAGGCCTCAGCAAGCTCTGGCACAGTAACCGAGCCAGCCTGCTGCACCATCGACACAATCGCATTGAGCCTATCTTCCGCTAGCATCGCTTACTCCTCCTCGGGGTACACGACTCCCCAGTCGGCGCGAAGCTTGGTCATAAGTTCCATAACATCAGAAGCATAATCCAGCAGTTCGCGCTTGGAGTCGTCGCCGGCAACGGCCTTCTCGAGGTCGGCCATCTCGTAGCACAGAGCGTAAGCCTCGGTGCCGGCGTGGACCTCCTCGCGGTGGCCGTCCGCAGTCCAGACGATGGTCGCGTGATCGGCACGCGGATACTCGTTGACCTCGATATAGCATTTGTCAAAGCTGATGACCGAGCGCTTGGGCTGCTTGGAGTGGAGCGTAAGGCTCACAACACCCAGCTGCTGTTCGGCATTACGGCAGACGATGCCGCCCGCAACGTCGACACCAGTCTCACAGGTGTTGCCCAGCGAGACAACCTCAGCTGGCTGGCCTGCCATAAAGAGGCGCATGACGGACAGGGCATAGACGCCAATGTCGAGCATGGCACCGCCAGCAAGGTTGCGATTGTAAAAGCGGTTGGTCAGGTCGCCGTACTCCTTGTAACTACCAAAGTTGAGTTGGGCGAGGTTCATGCGACCGAACTCGCCGGCATCCATGCGGCGGCGCAGCTCTTGATACAAGGGCATGTGGAGTACCGTAGTGGCGTCCATGAGGACCACGTTATGCTCGTCGGCAATGGCGCGGGCCTCGTCAAGCTCGGCGGAATTGAGAGTAATGGCCTTCTCGCAGAGCACGTGCTTACCAGCTGCCAGAGCGGCGCGCAGGTAGGTGATATGCGTGTTATGCGGCGTGGTGATATAGACTGCGTCAATGTTCGGATCGGCATAGAGGTCCTCGACCGTTTCATAGACCTTCTCGATGCCATACTGCTCGGCAAAAGCCTGAGCCTTGGACAGCGTGCGGTTGGCGACGCCCGCAAGCTTGCGGCCGGCAAGAGCGAGAGACTGGGCCATCTGGTTGGCAATAACACCGCAACCGATCACGGCCCAACGAAGCTCGGGAGCCGTAAAGATATTATCGGGGAATGGCTTGTCCTGGACCGAAGCGAACGCTGCCTTTGCAGCTGCCGCGGAGTCGAGTGGAGCCTGCTTGGAATCTGCCATATGTGCCTCCTGTGTCGTGAAAAGTCATTCATTTCTGACAGCTCTATATTCGCACAAATGCGCGTGTATGTGCGTGCTTCTGCGTGTATTACCGCTAAATGGTCAAAATTCAGCAGCAGACGGTGCATACACAAGCATAGTCACGCAATACTACACACGCAACTACGCACAAATGCGCACTCTTCATTGCTTAGAGACGGGAGATTCTGCTTAGAACTCGAAAGACAGGATGATCCACTTCGCCTCGTCGCTCATGGCGCGCTGCAGCTCTAAGGGCCGTCCCAAACTGCCGGCAGAAAAGGAACGTCCCCAGGTGCCGGCCTTGGCCACTCATTTAAGTCTGTCCCCAATGAGTGGGGATAGAAAAAGGCCCGGACGCGCTTGGTGTCCGGGCCTTTGGTTGCAACCTTATGTTGCAGGCAGCTTAGAACTTGTGGCCGCACTTCTTGCAGACGCGCAGCTTGTTCTTGCCGTCCTTCTCGTGACCGACGCGGGTAACCTTACCGCACTCGGGGCAGACGAGATTGACGTTGGAGGCGTCGATGGGAGCCTCCTGCGAAACGATGCCGCCCTGCTGGTTGGCAGCGTTGGGCTTGACGGCCTTCTTGACGACCGAAACGCCCTCGACAACGACCTTGTTCTCGGCGGGGAGAGCACGCAGGACAACGCCCTGCTTGCCGCGATCCTTACCAGAGAGAACCTGGACCTTATCGCCCTTCTTGATATACATATATCTCCCCTAACTACAGGGTCTCGGGAGCGAGCGAGACGATCTTCATGTACTTCTTGTCACGAAGCTCGCGAGCGACGGGCCCGAAGATACGGGTGCCGACGGGCGAACCATCGTTGTTGATGACAACGCAGGCGTTCTCATCAAAGCGAATGTAGGAGCCATCCTTGCGGCGGATCTCCTTAACGGTGCGAACGACGACGCAACGGACAACGTCCTTCTTCTTGACGTTGGCGCCAGGGGTAGCCTCCTGGACAGCACCGATGAACACATCGCCGATGCCTGCATAACGACGCTTGGAACCGCCAAGCACCTTGATGCAGCGAATCTTGCGAGCGCCGGAGTTGTCGGCGACGTTCAGCATGGTTTGCATCTGAATCATGGTAGATGTTCCTCCGAACTAAGAACCGAAGAGAGGTGCGCAGCCTTTATGCGGCCCGTGGTATGCAAGCCAGGCATACGCACATCTTCGGAAACGTACAAGTCGTAAGAGCGACTGCTTATTTAGCGCGCTCGACGACCTCGATGAGGCGCCAACGCTTCATCTTGGACATAGGACGGGTCTCCATAACGCGGACGGTATCGCCCACGCCAGCCGTGCACTCCTCGTCGTGAGCGTGCAGCTTCTTGGAGCTGGTCATCATCTTGCCGTACTTGGGGTGACGCTTGCGCTCGGTGATGGTGACAACAATGGTCTTGGCACCGGAGACGGAGGTAACGACACCCGTACGGACCTTACGCGAGTTACGCGAATCAGTCATGTTCTCTCCTTAGGTCCTACTCGGCGACAGCGGACTTCTCCGCTGCGATCTCGCGGGCGCGCTGCTCCGTGAGGACGCGAGCGATGTCCTTCTTCACGGTGTTGACGCGAGCGGTGTTGTCCAGCTGGCTGGTGGCCATCTGGAAACGAAGGTTAAAGAGCTCGGCGCGCATTTCCTTCAGCTTCTCAACGAGCTGAGCGTCCGAGAGCTCACGAATCTCTGCGGGCTTCATTAGTTCTCCTCCTTGGCGGCGGCGGCGTCCTCAGCAGCCCACTTGGCCTCGAGAGCGGCCTCCTCAGCCATCTCCTTCTCGATGCGCTGCTCAGCGTTCTTAGCAGCAACAATCTTGGTCTTGATGGGGAGCTTGTGCTGCGCAAGACGCAGAGCCTCGCGAGCGACCTCCTCGGGAACACCCTTGACCTCGAACATGATGCGGCCGGGCTTGACGACGGCCACCCACTCCTCGGGATTACCCTTACCAGAACCCATGCGAGTCTCGGCGGGCTTCTTGGTGATGGGCTTATCGGGGAAGATCGTGATGTAGACACGACCGCCACGCTTCATGTAGCGGGTCATGGCAATACGAGCGGCCTCGATCTGACGGTTGGTGATCCAATGGGCCTCGAGAGCCTGGATACCAAACTCGCCGAAATGCAGCTCGGTATTACCCTTGGCCTGGCCCTTCATGGAGCCACGCTGCACCTTGCGGTGAAGAATACGCTTAGGGGCAAGCACTACTGACCCCTCCTCTCGGAGTTACGACGACGAGGACGGGAAGAGCCCTCGAGTGCAGGGTTGGGAACAGGCTGGCCCGGGAGCTTCTCGCCCAGGTAGATCCAGACCTTCACGCCGCAAGCGCCCATGGTGGTGCTGGCGACGGCCGTGCCGTAGTCGATCTTGGCACGGAGGGTGTGCAGAGGCACACGACCCTCACGGTACCACTCACGACGGCCCATCTCGGCACCGCCGAGACGACCGGAGCACTGGATACGGATACCCTTAGCGCCGGCCTTGCGGGCGGACTGGACAGCCTTGCGCATAGCGCGACGGAAGGCAACGCGGCCCTCGAGCTGCTCGGCGATAGACTGAGCAACGAGGTTGGCGTCGAGCTCGGGGCGCTTGATCTCGACAACGTCGACGGAGAGCTGGCCCTTGGAGACGCCAGCGACCTTCTCGAGCTCGGTGCGGAGGGTATCGATCTCGGCACCCTTCTTACCGATGACAACGCCGGGGCGAGCGGTGAGGATGATGACCTTCACCTTGTCGCCAGCGCGCTCGATCTCGACGCGGGAGACAGCTGCGCGGGAAAGACGCTTCTCGAGGTACTTGCGGATCTCGAGATCGTTACCGAGGGTCTTAGCGTAATCCTTCTCTGCGAACCAGCGGGAGCGCCAGTTCTCGGTGATGCCAAGACGGAAGCCGGTGGGGTAGACTTTCTGACCCATACAGCTTTACGCCTCCTTTCGAGGAGCAACGACGACGGTGATGTGGGAAGTACGCTTCAGAATGCGAGAAGCGGAACCCTTGGCGCGAGGACGGATGCGCTTAAGCGTCGGACCCTCGTCAACATAGGCAGCGGCGACAACCAGGTTGTCGGCACGCAGACCGTTGTTGTTCTCGGCGTTCGCAACGGCGGAACGGAGAACCTTCTCGACATCCACGGCGACGGCGCGGTCGCAGAAGTGGAGGATGTCGAAGGCCTGAGCGACAGGCTTGCGGCGGATCAGATCGACCACCAGGCGGGCCTTGCTGGGGGAAACACGCACGTACTTAGCGACGGCGCGAACCTCGGTGGCCTCAGTTTCAATAGACTTAGTTGCCATTTACGGTTAACCCCCTATTTAGCCTTGTGGCCACGGAACGTACGAGTCGGCGCGAACTCGCCGAGCTTGTGACCAACCATGGACTCGGTAACATACACGGGCACATGCTTGCGGCCGTCGTGGACGGCGATGGTGTGACCAACCATCTCGGGGAAGATGGTGGACGCGCGGGACCAGGTCTTCACGACGTCCTTCTTGCCAGCCTCGTTCATCGCGGTGATACGCGAGAGAAGGCGAGTCTCCACGAACGGGCCCTTTTTGAGACTTCTGCTCATAAGTGCTTTCTCCTAAAACTCGGTATCCGAAATTACTTCTTACGGCGACGAATGATGTGCTGGTTCGAGACCTTCTTCTTCTTGCGCGTACGAAGGCCCTTCGTCGGCTTACCCCAGGGGGTAACGGAGGGACGACCAGAGGTGTGGTTCTTGCCCTCGCCACCGCCGTGCGGGTGGTCGACAGGGTTCATGACGGTACCGCGGACGGTCGGGCGCACGTTCATGTGGCGCTTACGGCCGGCCTTGCCGATGACGATGTTGGAGTGATCGGCGTTGCCGACCTCACCGACGGTGGCGCGGCAGGTAACGAGGATGCGGCGCATCTCGGAGGAAGGCATACGGACGATAGCGTACTTGCCCTCCTTACCCATCAGCTGGCAGGAGTTACCGGCGGAACGGGCGATAGCAGCGCCCTTGCCCGGCTGGAACTCGACGGCGTGGATGAGCGTACCGACGGGGATGTCGGCGAGGGGCAGAGCGTTGCCCGGCTTGATGTCGGCGTCAGAACCGGACATGATGGTCTGACCGACCTCGAGGCCCTTGGGGGCCAGGATGTAGCGCTTCTCACCGTCAGCGTAGTGCAGCAGAGCGATGCGAGCGGAACGGTTCGGATCGTACTCGATCGTGGCAACCTTGGCGGGCACGCCGTCCTTGTTGCGCTTGAAGTCGATCACGCGGTAACGACGCTTCACGCCGCCGCCCTGGTGGCGGGTGGTGATGCGGCCGTTGTTGTTACGACCGGCCTTCTTGGGCAGGGGCTCGAGAAGAGACTTCTCGGGCTTGGTGCAGGTGATCTCGGAGAAGTCGGAGATCGTCTGCCAACGCCTACCAGCGGAGGTCGGCTTAAGGTGCTTTACAGCCATTACAATCCCTTTCAATAGGAATCCGTTAGCCATCGCAGACAGGGATTCGAGGTTCTGCCTCGGGTGCGATGACACCGGACGTATACACGGCTCCGGGCGTGTCCATTTTATACGCCCAAAACCTTGAGCTCTCGCCTCCCCTATTTGGGAGGCATGAGCTCACTCAACAGCAGCGAGTCTTAGGCCTGGTTGCCAAAGACCTCGATGGTGTCGCCCTCGGCCAGCGTGACGATGGCCTTCTTCCAAGAACGGGTCTTGCCGGCGACATAGCGCACGCGCTTGGTCTTGGGCTTGACCGTCAGGGTGTTCACGCGAACGACCTTGACGCCGAAGATCTCCTCGACAGCGTCCTTGATCTGATACTTGTTAGCATCCTTGGCGACCTCGAACGTGTACTTGTTCTGCTCCATGCCGGAGAAGGAACGCTCGGACACGATCGGACGGATGATGATCTCGTGGGCGGTCATTTAAGCAAGCACCTCCCCGAAGTGAGCGGCGATGTCGGCGGGCATCAGCACGGCGTTGTTGTTGACGAGATCGTAGGTGTTGGCCTCGTCGGCAGTGATGATGAACGTCTTGGGAATGTTGCGGAACGACAGGTAGGCGTTGACGTCCTCATCGCGAACGATGATGGTCAGACGCTTGCCCTCAAGGCCGAGAGCCTTGAGCATGGCAACGGCAGCCTTGGTGGAAGGCTTCTCGAAGCCGTAGTCGTCGACGAGCACAAGCTCGCCATCGGCCAGCTTGGCGGACAGCGCAGAGCGCATAGCCAGCTTGACCTCCTTGTTGTTCATACGCTTAGCGTAGGAACGGGGCTTGGGGGCGAAGACAACGCCACCGTGACGCCACTGGGCAGCACGGATGGAACCCTGGCGGGCACGGCCGGTGCCCTTCTGACGCCAAGGCTTCTTGCCGCCACCGGAAACCTCAGAGCGGCCCTTAGCGGACTGGGTGCCCTGACGCCAAGAGGCCATCTGGCACTTGACGATGTGGTGCATAACGTGGATGTTCGGCTCGATGCCGTACACCTCAGCGGCGAGCTCGGCCTCGGCGACCTTCTTGCCCTCGCTGTTCTTTACTTCAAACTTTGCCATTTAAGTGTTCTCCTTGGTATGACGCTGGGCTAAATGGGCTGGGCCCTTAGGCCATACGGATGGCGACGAGACCATTCTTGGCACCCGGGACAGCGCCCTTGACCAAGATGAGGTTCTGCTCGGCATCGATGCGGACAACGGAAAGGTTCTTGACGGTAACGCGCTCGTTACCCATGTGACCGGCCATCTTGACGCCCTTGAGGACGCGCGCAGGATAGGCGCACTGACCGATAGAACCGGGGTGACGCTGGAAGTGAGAACCATGCGTCATAGGACCGCGGCGCTGACCCCAGCGCTTGATGCGACCCTGGAAGCCCTTACCCTTGGAGGTACCGATGACGTCGACCTTCTCGACATCAGCGAAATCAGCGACGGTAACGACCTCGCCGACCTTGTGCTCCTCGCCGTTCTCGACGCGGACCTCACGAAGGAAGCGGACAGGCTCGACGCCAGCCTTAGCGAAGTGACCAGCCATGGGCTTGTTCACGTTCTTGGCCTTGATGTCGCCGAAACCGATCTGGACGGCGTCATAGCCGTCGGTTGCCTGAGTTTTAACCTGCGAGACAGCGCAGGGGCCAGCCTGGATGACCGTGACGGGGACGACGTTGTCGTTCTCGTCCCAAACCTGGGTCATGCCAATCTTGCGGCCGAGAATCATGCTGATCAAGATATGATCCCAACTCTCGCGTGGTCTTGGGACAATGCGTACACCACCGAGCGTACGCCCCTAGAGGACCACTACTTACACGACGTGCTCTCCAGCCTTGTATTGCGTCCGAACTACCTGACAACCCTATTAAGCAGGCGTTTTGTCCAGCCAGAATACTCCCCTGGTTACACACAGCTGTCTAGTATACACGGCTGCGGGCGTATCCATCGAGATTCATATTTCACTCACATTGTTTACGCAGGTAAAGTGCGCGGAGTCGCCTGGGGCCGGCAGAGCGGCGGCGAAATATATTAAGGTTGCTGCTCTGCCGGGCTTGGGAGACGACACGTTGACGCCTGCTTAACTCTGCTCGCTCAGGCTAAAGACTTTGTTGGGGATCCACTATTTGTTGGAGGGTGAATTTGCTTTGAAGCGGTTTGCCTTCCGCCTGTGGCTTTTTTGAATTGGCGGCTGACGCTGCCGCGACTTATTGCCAAGAGGACTTCAACACCATCGGCGCTCATGAGACGAGCGGGACACGGCGACCTCCTCAAGGCAGAAGAGGAAGGCCCGCGCTCCAGCTCCATTATCGCGGCATCCCGTTTCGGGGCGAAGAACTAGAGCACCGAGAACCGGATGAAATTGTACGTGCAGATCACGATGATGAGCACGAGGGCGAACACGTAGAGCTTATCGACCGCCGCCGAGTCCATCCGGCGCAGCAGGCGGCGCCCCACGACCGACCCAAGCACCGCCATCGCCGCCATGCCCAGCAGGACCACGGGGAGGAACGCGGGCACGCTGCCCGTGGCCAGCGTGTAGATGAGGCTCGCCGTCTGCGAGAACGCGATGATGAACAGCGACGCCTGCGCGGCGGGCTTGCTCTCCATGGCGAAGAAGAAGACGAGGATGGCCAGGTTGAAGGGGCCGCCGCCGATGCCGAGGAAGGACCAGCACGCCCCGGCGCAGAACCCTATGAGCGCCTGCGCCCACGCATTCTCGAGCTTGAGGCCCTTGATGCGCGCCTTGTTGAGCGTGTAGGCCAGCACGAGGACGGCGAGCACGATGAGCACGGCGGCCTGGACCGCGCCGACGAGCTCGGCGTCGGGGAACACGGACCCCAGCCGGTTGAACAACATCTTGCCGATCACGCCGCCCACCGCGGAGCTGACGGCGATGGGCGACATCGCCCGCGCGTCGATATCAGACTGCCCGCTCGCCGCGTTCTGCGCGAGCGTGGAGAGCGACATGATGAGCACCGACATGCTCGAGAGGAAGCTCACCGTGCTCACGCTCATGACGTTCATCGCGTCGACCACGGGCTTGATGATCACGCCGCCGCCGATGCCACAGAGCGGCCCCAGAAGCGACGCCAGGAAGCATACCGCGAAGACCAAGATGTATTGAGGACCCATCCGAACAAGCTCCTATCGATCGAGCAACACCCTATGCAACGAATTGCAAGCGTTCGTATCATTCAAAACCGCAGCGTATGGTTGTGGACTTTTACATATCTCGAACGCTGCTGCGCGATATGTCCCTATTTACGCCGCTCATGCGGAGCACCGTTGCGCCAAGGGCTAGGCGTCCCCGCCAATCTGCCTGCCGAGTCCATCAATGGCCCGCGCACCGTCTCGACACGCCGCTAGTAGTTAGCGAAGTAATCCTGGTTGAAGATGCACGCGTAGACGACGTCGAGCAGCAGCGCGGTGGAAACGCTCATGGCGAAGTGCCCGATGTTGTCCTCGCGGTGCATCCGGACAGGAAGTTGATGGTCGCCACGTCGGCGACACCCACGGCGTCCATCACGGGCTTAATGATGATGCCCCGCCGACACCGCAGATGGCACTGATGGTAGAGGCGAAAAACGCAATGGTGAATACGATTGCTAGCATATGAAGCGCCTAGACTCTTCCCTACTTGTCAGGCATGGCTGCTGCGAGCGTCCGCTCAGCGCGCTCGCAATAGGACGCGGCGCGCCCCTCGTCACCCTTGTTCTCGTACTGAACCGAGAGCATCTGGCAGAGCAGGGCCTCTTCCATGCCAGCCGCCTCCGACAACGCGCGCTCCATCTCGTCGATATAGGCATACGAGCCCTTGAGGAAGACGTCATAGGTGCGACGGTCGGCACGCGCAGCCTCGCGATCACCGTGCTCCTCGAGGTAGGAGAGCACCTCGCGTGCGTGGGGCTCATCCCCGATCTCCACGTAGAAGGAGAACGCCTTTGCCGCCAGCGCGAGTGTCTGCTCCTCGCTCATCTTGAGCGAACCCATCTCGCGGATGATGCGCTCGGATGCCTCGACGTCATCCATGGCAAGAGCTGCGTTCAAGCGCATGAAAAGCACGTTGTACTTGGGGTACAGCACGCTAGTGAGCGGGCGGTTCAGGACCTTGAGGTAGTTGTTGAGGTCGCCCTCGCGCAGGTACGCCTCGAGCTTGGCGAAGGTTGTGCGCTTTTGGACCTCCATGTAAATGGTGAACCCGACCGCAACCACTACGACCACAATGCCGATCGTCTTCATATCCATGGATAGGCCTTTCTCTTAACGTTGGAGGCGCGAGGGCCGGGGGCGCTCAAGCATAACGGCGGGCGCACGTCCCGCCACCAACTCGCCGTCACGAACATATCCCTCTTCGCGACCAGCGAGCTCCTCAATCAGGCAGGCACGGAGCACGGCGATGCGCGCGGCGCGCTCCGGAGCGTCGATGAGGTCGTGCTCCTCACGCGGATCGGCGTCCAGGTCGAAATACTGCTCCACCCCGGTCCGTGTGAACCAGATGTACTTGTCATGCGGGGTCACGATCCACTGGTTGGACTGCTCGCGGCTGCCGCTGTGCTCGCCGTGCAGGTATGCACGGTTCAGCGGCGCGGCGCCGGTAAGCTCGCCCATGAGCGAGGCGCCCTCCACGCCCTCGGGCACGGGCAGGTCGCACGCCTCGAGGATGGTGGGCATAAGGTCCATGAGTTCCACCGTGCTCTCGCTCACGCCGCGAACGCGCTCGCCGCCCGGCACATCGACGTTTTTGCCCACGTGCACGATGAAGGGGATGCGCGCGGAGCCCTCGTAGGGCAACACCTTGCGAAAGAGACTGTGGTCAAAGAGCATCTCGCCGTGGTCGGAGCAGAACACGATCACGGTGTCGTGGTAGGTCTCGTCGTTCTCGAGCGCCGTGATGAGCCGGCCGATCTGGTGGTCCATATGTGTGATGCAGGCATAATAGCCCGCCATGGCCTCGCGGCGCAGCTCGGCGTCGCGGCAGCCGTGCACGCTGTCCAAGATCATGCCATCGCGCTCGGTGGCATCGGCGTCATCCCAATCGCCAGCGGCAGGCGCGCGCAGCTCCATGTCGCGGTACAGATCGAAGTAGGTCTGCGGCGCGTCGAAGGGCGGGTGGGGCCGCACGAAGCTCGTCATGAGGAAGAACGGGCGCGTGCGATCGCGGGTCTCCAAAAAGCGGATGGACTCGTCCACCACCCAGTTGGTGGGGTGCAGGCGCTCCTCGTAGGCCCAGGGATGGGTGATCCAGGAGTTGTTCTCAACGCCCGAACCGTTCACGTCGGCGAATTCGCCCAGTTCATTTTTGAGGAAGCGCATGTAGTCGTCGGAGACGTTCTGGTGCATCCAGTACGGCAGGTTCGCCTTGCGGTAGTGGCCGATGTAGCCGTCATGCAGGCGCATGTGCTCGAAGCCGCAGCCCAAACGCGGCGGATGCACGTGCATCTTGCCTACCACGGCGGTCCTGTCTCTTATACACATCTCCGAGCCCACGAGACGGACTCCTACCTCGTATG
>URLR01000006.1 GCA_900548815.1 uncultured Collinsella sp. | reverse complement strand
GCCTTATCGTCGGCAGCGTCAGATGTGTATAAGAGACAGCTCGGGATGGTCGCGGCGGACGTCGTCACTTACCCAAAGCGTGTCGTAGCCGGCCGCGGCAAACTGGCCCAGGGCGTAGTCGCGCAATGGCTTGCTGTCGGTGCGCAGCGTGACGTTGGCGCCGGCTGAAAAGAGCGGGCGATAGAGCATCAGATGGTCGAGATGGACGAGGCGCTTTTTGGCGTGCTTGGCCTTAGGCTGCGGCGTGGGAAAGTTGATGGTGATGGCGTCGAGCTCGCCTGCGGCAAATAACTGCGGCAGCGATGCGGCGCCTCGGGGCAGGACGAGTGCGTTTGATAGCTCCTGCTCGCAGATTTTCTGCGCGGCATAGGCGATGCAGATGGGCTCCTGGTCCATGCCGATAAAGAGCGTGTTTGGCTCGTGGGCCGCGCGCTCTACAAGGTACGTTCCCTTGCCACAACCAAGATCCAGGTGAAGGTGTTCGAAGGGCTTGCTGCCAACTGGCGCGCAGGCCTCGCGCCAATCTCCGGCATAGGCCTCGGGGTTCGTTTCAATCGCATCGGCGTAGCGCTCCAGGCGCCCCTCAAGCACAAAGTTCTTAGGCGTGCGAACGTGGACGGCTCCCATGAGGCTCCTTGGTCATAAGTGTGGAACGCATAGCTGCACGTTCCGTCAATGGGTTGAAAAAAGGGGTGGGCATAGTTTGCCCGAAAGACGCGGTGCGGCTCGGCGGCGAGTCGTCGGTGCCTACAGGCGCTTGAGAATCACATAGCGGTTGAGCTCTCCGCTGCGACCGTCGGCATGGAAGCGCTCAAGCTCGCGCACGGGGACCTCGCCGCTCTTGTAGAACGTACGGACGCCGCGCACCAGGTCGGTGATCTGCTGATCGTCAAAGTGGTGGCAATAGCGGTAGGCGTGGCGGTCGTTTTGCCAGCCAATGAGGTGGTCGCCGGCTTCAAACTGCGCGGAATCGTAGCCCTCAAAAGGCGGAGTGAGCTCGGCGCGGGCCTCGGCGCGAACGGCCTTGCGCGCCATGCGCTCGTCGTTCATAAACTCCCAAAAGCTGATGGCGATGATGCCGCCCGGGCGTGTCTGGCGCACTAGGGCGTCGAGCACGCGTACGCGGTACTCGCATGACGGCACGTGGTGCATAAAGCCAAAGCAGACCGAGATGTCGGCGAGTGGGGCGTCGAAAAGCACGTCGGGCGTCTCGGCGGGGTTGAGCTTCATGAGAGCGTCGAGCACATCGAGTTCCTGGAAGTGCAGGTTGGGAATGCGCAGGGCGTGACCACGTGCATCGATGGCCAGGTCTTGGCATGAGTCGACGCCGTAGAACTCAAACGGGCAGCTGGCATCTGCCGAGGGGTTTGCGCCATCGACGCCCTTGGCGGCAAGTGCGCCGCCGGCGGCAAAGTTCTCGAATCGCATATTGCCGCAGGCGAGATCGAAGACGCGGACGGGATGCTCGATCGTGGCGACGTCGAGCTGTTCGAGCGCGATGTCCATGGTGCGCACCCAGCCGGGCCACGGGGCCTGGCGCGTATCGGAAAAGGAGGCGGAGTGCTCGCGATAGAACGTATTGTTGAGCTGGATGAGCGATGAGGCGAAATCGCGGTTCACGGCGCGGAACTCCCTCCGTTGGCGGTGCGGAATAAACAGTACGACCATACTACCGTTTACGCCGCAACGGGGACAACCAAGCTACGGGTCATTGCTTTGTTTGGACACATTTCCGCAGCTCATATGCACCCGCAACCGCCGGTTGTCAAAAATCTCACTAGAATAGGTGGCATGCTTTTGGCGGTGGCGGATAGATTTTTAACTGTGCAAGGCGCCTTAAGAAGAAAACGGTCCGGCGGCACGGCTGGCATCACATAGGAGGAACCATGAATGTAGAAACTGCGCAGCGGCTCGCCGACCTTCGTCGCAGCAAGGGTTTTAGCCAAGAAGGGCTCGCGCGAAAGCTGGGGCTGTCGCGCCAGGCGGTCAGTAAATGGGAGCGCGCGGAGAGCTCGCCCGATACCGAGAACCTGATCTCGCTCGCTAAACTCTATGGCGTGAGTTTGGACGAGCTCCTCAATCCGAGCGACGAGATCGAGGACGATATCGAGTTTGAGAACGAGGACCGCGCCCGCCAGCGCGAGGCCGAGGCGGCAGAGCGTGCTCGCACCCATGAGGCAGCGGCACGCGCTACCGAGGCGGCAACGCAGGCGAGTGATGCTGCGGCCAAGGCGGCGCAAGCGGCAAGCTGGAGTGCGCAGGCCGCCAATGCCGCTACGGCGCAGGCGACGAGTGGCGGCGCAGTTGGTTCGACTCCGGTGAAGGGCCCGTTCCAGTCGTTCCCGTATTGGGCCGTGTGCTGGCTGCTGTTCTTTTTACTGATGTTCCTGGTTGGTGCCAGCCCCTTTCCCGCACTGATCTTCTTTACGATTCCCATCTATCACTGGGTGGCGCGTGCGCTCGATGGCGATTGGGCGCGCGGGGATATTCAGGTTGGTCCGGTGCCGGCGGTCGCTAGGACTAAGGGGGAGGACGTTTCCACAGCGGTTGACGCTGACATGGCTACCGCGACCACCGCTGAGCCGATTGCCAAAGAGGGTGATGAATGATGAAGCTCTCGCATGAGTCTAAGAGACGCTTGGGCATTGGCATCGGAGCGTTTGTGCTTATCATCGGACTTGTCTTTGGCATTTCGCGGACATTGATTCATTTTGATGGTCCGTGGGATCTCGACGATGTTGTATCCGGCTTGTCCAGTATGGACGATGTGGTTGACGACGACGATTTTATGAACGATGGCGGTAAATATTCCGCTCGGCCTCAGCAGCTTTCGAGCGAAACGTTTGATGCCGACGCGTTCACATCGCTTGACTTGGACGTGACGTCGGGCACGGTCGAGGTCAAACACGTCTCCGGCGGGCCAGTGCGCGTAATTGAAAGCGGTCGCGTGGCAACGGGGACCGTTGCCTTCGATGCGGCAACCCAGAACCTGGCCGAAATCAAGGGCTCTACGCTCAAGATTCGCCAGTTCGATTGCGATGACGAGCGTGCCATTGACCGCACGGTTACCGTCGAACTGCCGCGCGAAGTTGCCGATAACATGGTGGGCATTACAGCGAATGTAGGATCGGGTGACCTGACGGTCGCGGGCATTGCGTGTCATGACTTCAACCTGACTTTGGACTCTGGAGACGTTGAGTTTACGGGCACCGTGACCGATACCCTGAATGCCGAGGTCGGTTCGGGCGATGTGACGTTCGAGCTCTACCAGGCCCCCGCGAAGTCGATGGACGTGAGTGTGGGCTCGGGCGATGTGGAGATGACGGTTCCGAACTCGACGGGCTTTAAGGCGAGCCTCACCTTGGGCAGCGGCGACTTCGAGAGCGATTTCCTTCCGCTTGGCTACGACGGCGAGACCATTTTGAATCTTGAATTCGATAACGGCGATAAGTCTGCTACGTATCGTTTTGAGGTCGGTTCGGGCGACATGTCGTTTGATCCGGAGTGATATGCGGTTTTCGGAGATCGGTACATATAGGCATGCTCTTTGATGGAGGCGCCGGAGCCGTGACGGGCTTCGGCGCCTTTGCCTTTACAATGGGGACATGGAACAGATTATCTTGAACATACTCGAGGCTCTGCGTCACGGCGAGACCGTGGACGACAAGGCGCTCGTCAAACTGATACATGCCGAGGCGCGCCGTGAGGGTGCCGACAAACGCGATTTGGCCAAGCGCCGTCTGCTGCCGTTCTACCAGCGGGTTAAACGTGAGGAGCCGGCTCGGTGGGCTGCGTGGAATGTCGATTCCGATCTGGAACGCCAACTGCTGCAGGTGCTGCGCATGAAGCCGCGCCGCACGGCTTCGGGCGTGGCGACCATTACCGTTATCACCAAGCCGTGGCCGTGCTCGGGCGATTGCCTGTTTTGCCCCAATGATCTGCGCATGCCTAAGAGCTATCTGCACGCCGAGCCGGCGTGCGCCCGTGCAGAGCAAAACTGCTTCGATCCGTATCTGCAGGTGAGTGCCCGTTTGACGGCGCTTTCGCAGATGGGTCATGCGACCGATAAGATCGAGCTCATTGTGCTCGGCGGTACCTGGAGCGACTATCCGCAAGGGTATCAAACGTGGTTTATGTCGGAGCTTTTCCGTGCGCTGAACGATGACGCCGTTGCTGGCGTGGCAGCTAACCCCATGCTGGCGCGTCCGGGCATCAGCCGTGCCGAGGCGGGGCGCCTGCTCGATGACGCTCCCGCCGATGCGCTGCCGCCGGTGGTGGCGGAGCGCCGCGAGCGCTATCGGGCTGCCGGCATTGCGACCGACGAGGTTGAGCTTGCGAACGGTGTTGCTGGCGAGCAAGAGTACGTGGATGCTGCCGTGGGCGGCTACAACCGTGCGGTGCGTCGGCTGTACGGCCCTGGCACGCCGTGGGGCGAGGTCGCCGAGTGGCAGATGGCCACGATGGAGGAACTCGAACGTCAGCAGCGCATCAACGAGACGGCGAAGCATCGCGTGGTGGGACTCGTTATCGAGACCCGCCCCGATGCCGTGACGCCGCAGGCGCTTACGCTCATTCGCCGCATGGGCTGCACCAAGATCCAGATGGGCATCCAGAGCCTTGACCAGCATCTGCTCGACATTAACGAGCGTCGCATTACGGTCGCTCAGATTGAGCGTGCGTTTTCGCTTGCGCGCCTGTTTGGCTTTAAGATCCACGCGCATTTTATGCTCAACTTGCTGGGCGCCACGCCCGAGGGGGACAAGCGCGACTACGAGCGTTTTATGACCGAAGGGGCTTTTATGCCCGACGAAGTCAAGATCTACCCGTGCGCGCTCATCGAGGGTTCGCGTCTGGTGGGCTGTTACGAGCGCGACGAGTGGCGCCCCTATACCGAGGAAGAGCTGCTCGATGTGTTGGCCGATGACATCGTGGTGACGCCGGCGTTCTGCCGCATCAGTCGCATGATCCGCGACTTTAGTTCTGACGACATTATGGTGGGCAACAAGAAACCTAACCTGCGTCAGCTCGTTGAGAACCGCCTGGCTGCTCGGGGCGACGGTGCGACGGTGCGTGAGATTCGCTATCGCGAGATCAGCACGGCGGGTGCCGACCTGGATGAGTTGACCCTTGACGAGGAAGTGACGTACGAGACGCCGGTGACGCACGAGCGCTTTTTGCAGTGGGTGACTCCCGAAGGCAAGATCGCCGGCTTTTTGCGCCTGTCGCTGCCCGACCATTCGTTTGTTGCCACGCACGCGGACGAGCTGCCAACGGGGCCGGAGGAGGCGATGATTCGCGAGGTGCACGTGTATGGCATGGCGGCGCGCGTGGGGGATCAAGGCCAGGCGGCGCAGCATCACGGGTTGGGGCGTTTGCTCGTAGAGCATGCGTGCGAGATCGCCCGGGATGCGGGTTATGCGCGCATCAACGTGATTAGCGCGATTGGCACACGCGAGTACTATCGCCATCTTGGATTTTATGACCATGGCCTTTATCTGCAAAAGGAGCTCTAGATGAACAAACCGAGTGTTTCTGCTGGCGTCGTTGCCGGCGTTGCCCTGGGAGCCGCAGCGCTTGGTGCGGCCGCTGTCGCTGTTCGTGCTGCCTGTCTGCAGGTTGCGCGAACCCGCAATGGGTTGGCGCGTGTGAAACGCGTGCACGATGAGGGCGGAGACGAAGTCCGCGTATTGGTGCAAGGTGGGGTCTACCAAAGCGCGAGCTACGTTGGCGACCGCTGGGCGGAGCCCGTTTTTGCGTACTATCGTGCGTTTGACGATGCGTTCGAGGCCGAGGATGCAATGCGTGATGCTTATGGTCACGGTATCGACCGAATGCTTATGCTGGGCGGCGGCGGGTTTGCCTATCCCAAGTTCGCGCTGATGTCGCACGAGGGCTTGCGCATGGACGTTATCGAGTATGACGGAGAGATTACGCGCCTAGCGCGCCGCTGGTTCTGCCTGGACGAGCTGGAGCGCGCAGTGGGCGACCGCTTGCGGGTGATTACCGCTGAGGCTCGCTCGTATCTGGGTGTGACGAGCGTGGGGCATCGTCGCTACGACGTGATCGTGAGCGATTGCTTTGGTGGTGCCGAGCCCGTGCGCGAGCTGGCAACCGTTGAGGCGCTGCGTCTGGCGCGGGGCAGCCTGAACCCCGGGGGTATCTACGTGGCCAATATCGTGAGCGCAAACGAGGGGAGCGATGTGACGTTCCTTCGCGACTGCGCTGCCACGGCACTCGAGGTATTCGCCCACGCCTGGGTGGTCCCATGCGGCGATGCAGAGTTCGGCGGCGAGGAGAACTACCTGCTCATCGCTAGCGACGGTGACTATGCCTTTGCCGAAGCCGTGCCCTTCGACACCGACTTCCTCGGCACCGTCCTTCACGACAAGTAAGTCTCCCCGTCCCAAAAAGACTGGTCTCAGGCGTGGTCGCGCCAGCTGCGGACACGCCGCTTCATGCCCTCTATGTCGAGCACGCCTTCGGCGAAGCCTTTGCGCACGAGCTCCTCGGGAACGTACTCGTCGTAGCGATCAAAATAAGGCACCTCGCCGGGATAGACGAGCTCGATGGGATTGAAGTCCTTCTCGGCCTCGGCGGCGAGCACCTCAAAGAACGTCTCTTCGTTGGCCTTCATCTTAAACTGCATAAAGTACGGGCGCGACGGGTCGAGTCCGCGAAGGCCCAGCTCCGCGGCACATTTAATCTTGAGCATGCGCTCGAGCGCCAAAAAGGCGTAGCTGCCCAGCCAGGGGAAGAGCACCCAGGTGTCGCCACCCAGGTTGATGAGCGGCTTGGTTCCCGCACCCGAAATCTCGGCCGTATGACGAGCCTGTGCTAAGCGGGCCCGTGCGTTACCCATAAGGTACGGATATGCCGCGTGCTCGTTGAGCGCCTTGCGCATGCGCTCGAGTACGTGTGTATTGATGTCGCCGGGGCAGTCGCCAAAGTAGGCCGGCACCCGGCCCTTGACCTGCGTGGCAAAGACGGTGTGGCGCCTCCAGTCCACTTCCTCGACAATCCAGCAGTGTCCGGCGATGGCGATGCGCTCACCGGGCGGTGGCGGATTGACGATCGTGCCCAACTCGGCCGACTCGCTGCGAACGGTGAACTCCTCGTTTTCCTGGAATACGGCGTAGAACTTAAAGTTGTTAATGATGCGCTCACCCGCGAGACCCACGATGAGCCCACCGCCCTCGGTGACTTGGATATGGTCGATCTTAATGAGGTGACGCAGCAGTACGCGATAGTCATCGGCCGAGATGCGATGGAAATAGCTGAGTGTGAGCACGCGCTGGGCAAGCTCTGCCGGCGTGAGTTCGCCGGTACTGGCAAGCGTCGACATAGTCTGGTGATAGAGCAGGCTGTAGGGGAGTCGATCGAGCTCGGGCGGCTCGACCCACTTTTCCTCGCGATAGAGTTGTACGAGCGCGATTCCCTGCAGGAGCTTCCACGGAATGGTCTCGGGCATCATCGTGCGCGGCTCGGGCTCTTCCTCGCGCATGACAAACCACATCTCGGGCGGAAGATCGCGGCGTCCCGTGCGGCCCATTCGCTGCAAAAAGGAGCTGACGGTAAATGGCGCATCGATCTGAAACGCACGCTCCAGGCGGCCGATATCGATACCGAGCTCCAGCGTAGAGGTGGTGACGGTCGTTTGTGCCTGTTCCTCGTCACGCATGAGTTCCTCGGCTGTCTCGCGCAACGATGCCGAAAGATTGCCGTGATGGATGAGAAAGCGGTCGGGCTCGTGTCGGCTCTCGCAGTAGCTGCGCAGCATGGAGCATACGGCCTCTGCCTCCTCACGCGAGTTGGCAAAGACCAGGCACTTGCGGCCGCGGGTGTGTTCGAAGATGTAGCCCATGCCGGGGTCGGCGTTGTCGGGTGCGGTGTCGGTGGGGTTGAGGAGCGCCTGCTCGGTGGCCTGGGGGATATCGACTTCGCCCTCGGGGGCCGAAGAAGTGCGACGGTCTTTGGGAGCGGCCTTGCCCCGCGCCTGCTCGCGACGTTGACGGCGCTCCTCTTGTGTGAGCTGTCCGCTGTGACGCATGTCTTGGGCGCCGGCGGGCAGTGCCGCGGGTGCCGCCGTCTCAATGCGCTCGCATGCAAGCACTTCGGCCTCTTGAGGACTTGTGCCCACGAATCCCCGCTGCTGTGCCTGGGGGCCCGAGTTGTAGAAGTGCTCCATGGAGATACGCCACACGCGGCGCGGTTCCTCAAAGCGGGGGATAACGCAGTCGCGCCCCGTTCCCTGTGAGAGAAAGGCGCCCGTGCGCTCGGGGTCGCCGATGGTGGCAGAAAGGCCGATGCGGCGGGGCTGCACGCCTGCCATGCGCGAGAGGCGCTCGATAAGGCACAGCGTCTGACCGCCGCGGTCGCCGCGCATGAGCGAGTGGACCTCATCGATGACCACATAGCGCAGGTCGCAAAACATGCGCGGGGTCGCCATGTGCTTATGGATTAAGAGCGCTTCGAGTGACTCAGGCGTAATCTGCAAGATGCCGCTTGGTTTTTTGATGAGCTTAGCCTTGTGCGACTGCGAGACATCGCCATGCCAGTGCCAGACAGGGATATCGGCCTCTTCGCATAGGTCGTTGAGGCGGACGAACTGATCATTGATGAGCGCTTTGAGGGGGCCGATGTAGAGGGCGCCCACGCTTGCGGGCGGGTTCTCCCAAAACTCGGTCAGGATGGGAAAGAAGGCTGCCTCGGTTTTGCCGGAAGCCGTGGATGCCGTCAAGAGCACATTATCTTGCGTGTTAAAGATGGCATCTGCCGCCGCAACCTGGATAGAGCGCAGGCTCTCCCAATCGTGGGAATAGATGAAGTCTTGGATAAACGGGGCGTAGCGGTCAAAGGCGTTCACGGGGCCTCCTCTCAAAAACGAATCTCTCAACGCGGCTGGCAATGGTTTGCTGCATTGCTGTCTCAACGTTTGTGCAGATAAAACCTGCCAAAATAAACCTGTCCCTTTTTGACAGGTTAGATGGTGAATTCGGCGAAGTTGCGGTCGCCGCCTGCGGTGCCGGTGTCGCCTGTTACGGCTGCCGGCGCCAGCGCGTCGCCGCCGACGCTTTGCAGCAGCTCGGCCACATTTGCATCGGGGTTCTGACATAGGATATCGAGCAGCTCGATAAAGTCACGGATAACCTCACGCGGCGTCAGGTGTGTATCGGCTCCCACGCGGCCGAACTCAATCTTGAGAAAGTCCACCAAGTCGTTTTCGGTAAGCGTGGGCGTCCAGCCAAAGTAGCCGGCATGGATCTGCATGAGTTTTTCGATCAGCACCAGCAACTCCTCGTAGGTGAGTGGCTGCAGGCGGATGATGGGCGCGAGCATGTCCTTAAGATCCTCGCGTGCAAAGCGGCCTTGAGCGAGTCGGCTGCGCAGGGCTTCGTAGGAGAACACGCCACGGCGGCGGTCTTCGATGGAGGTTGGCGTGCCGCCCATGATCATGCCCAAGTACTGCGCCTTGCCCTGGAGCGTGTCGTTGTACATGGTCAGGATTTTCTCGTAGTTGTATTGGCGTGTGATGGCGTTGGGAATCTTATACAGATTCACGAGCTCGTCGATGAGCACCAGCATGCCCTTGTAGCCGCTGCAGACCAAAAAGCGCGCAATGAGCTTAACGTAGTCGTACCAGTCGTCATCGCTGATGATGGTCGAGGAGCCCAGCTCGGCGCGTGCCTCACTCTTGGTGCGGTACTCGCCACGAATCCATTTGGTCACGCGGCTCATAGCTTCTTCGTCGCCCTCGGATACGGCCGCGCGGTAGCGGCGGAGCATACGGGCGAAGTCGAAGCCGTGGACCATTTCCTCGAGCGGGGCCAGTTGGGCATTGACGACCGACTCGTCGACGTCGGCACACGAGGCGACCCAGCGATCCAGAATAAGGTTGAGCGCACCGCCCTCGGGGCGCGTCTTGGTCGATATGTTGCGGATGAGCTCGCGGTAGGTGGCAAGGCCCTGCCCCTGACCGCCTTGCAGGCGGCGCTCGGGCGACAGGTCGGCATCAGCGACGACGAATCCCTCGCCCATGGCGTGCGTGCGGATGGTCTGGAGCAAAAAGCTCTTGCCGGCGCCGTAACGACCGACCAGAAAGCGGAAGCTCGCGCCACCGTCGGCGATGAGACTCAGATCGGTGAGCAGGGCGCGGATCTCGACCTCGCGCCCTACGGTGATGTAGGGAAGGCCGATGCGCGGGACCACGCCGCCCTTGAGCGAGTTTAGGATAACGGCGGCGACGCGTTTGGGTACGCGGGGCGCTGCGGATGCGGTATCACTCACGGTCTAGGTATCCTCTCACGTCTGCTTCGTAATCCTCGATAATTTGCGGTCCTGCCGCGCCGAATTCGATAACGGTGTCGCCCACCAGGTCAAAGAGCGCCTCGTTGATGCTGTCGACGAGCATGTCCTCGCTCTGGCCCGAGTGCGCCACTGCCGATGTCGCTTGCGCTGCGTTTTGCTCGAGCAGTGCGCGAAGGAAGGCGTCTGCGGCGGGCGCGAGTTTGTTCGCAGCTTCGATGGGCGCGGGCGTTACGGGTGCGGGCGCAGACGCGAGGAGCGGTGCCACGACGCCAAACTCTTCGGTGGAGACGGTCGGCTCGTCGGGTTCGTATTGCTGTATGGTCATCTCGCCAGGTTCGGCAGTCATGTCGGGCGCAGACTCGGTGTTCGGTTGCTCGATAAGCGTCGCCTCGACTTCCACAGGCGCGCCGTCCTCGCGCTCCTCATCGATCAAAAGCGCCTCGCGTGTTTGTGCGGCGGCACTCCGGATATGCCCCAGCTGGCTCAGGTCGATATCGATCTTGACGGGCTGATGTGCGGCATCCCATGAAAGCCATGCCACGATTTCGTCATCGATAATCTTAGCCAGATATTTGGGGACCTTTTCTTCCTTAAGGGGATGGGCGGGGTCCAGCGCCAGGCGCAGGCGTTGGTCGCAGGCGCGCATCATTTCACCGAGCTTGCTGCTCTTTTGCCTACTGCCATGGATACGCATGCATTCCCAAAAGCCGTTTTGGCAACGGTAGATATGGATAGGATCCAGGCGGTATTCGCAGTCCTCGTGGCGCTCGGGCGCAAAGAATACGGCCGAGGCAAACATGGTGTAGGGCATGGCCGTCTCCTCCCCAAATAAACTCGCCACGATGCCGGTCTTTCGGTGCGTGTCATAGTAGCGCGCCATGCGGACATACACGGCGCATGCCACGTGGCGCAGATCGCGGTGGTGGCTGCGGTCGAGCCGCGAGTTACTTAGGTTGTACGTGGAGAGGGCGTTGATGGCGGCCATGAGTCGCTCCTCGCGCACCTCATCGGGCGGAAGGGGGAGCGTGGGCTCGGAGGTTTTGCGACGCTTGGGGGTCTGGCCGGACGGCGCCGGTGCTGGTACAAGGTCTCGTGCCGCGCGCCGCAGCTCGATAAGGGCGTTATCGAACATGACGGTTTTAGAGTCGCGAAGCAGCTTGGGGTCGAGCCCATGGAATACGGCGTAATCCTGCAACCACACGCGTGCAAACCGATCAATGCTGGGCTCGAAGGCGCGATAGACATCCCAAAAAGCCTTGATCTTGTTAAAACCATCGAGCGGATTATCTACGCCAATGCCGCAAATCAGCTCATAGAGATACAGAAAGGCAAAGGACGTAGACGTTTCCTCGACGGTTCCGCGACGCACTTGGGCACGCCAGGTAAAGTAGCCGCGCAACTGTCGATCGCTCATGGCATTGTAGGTGGGAAAGTACGACTTAAAGGTGCCGTTGTAGGGGCAGTCGTCCTCAAAGTCGGCCATCAGCAGGCCTTGGCGGTAGAAAAGCTCGGCTTCCGAAAGCCAGCGACCCGCGCCGCCTTTGGGGTCATCCTGCCAGCGCGATATCTCGCGCATCTTGCGGTATTGGTCGGGAAGGAAGTTCTGCATCTGACGACCGGTTTTGAGAATCGGCTCGTCTGCGTAGACTTCGTTTGAGAAACGGGCGGACTGATGGGTCCGGGCCTCGGCCATAATGCGCTCGATGAGCATCTTGATGTCCTGGTCGGCCACCGCTTCTCCTCTCCTAACGCAGCTTCGGTGACCTCATATCATAGCACAGCATCAAACAGGTGTTCGAGATGCCGCTATGTAGATAGATTTAGAACAGGAGGGCGTAGATGACGGCTACGACAACGGAGGGGAGCATATTGGCCGTGCGGAAGGTCTGGGGACGGATGAGATTGACGCCGACGCAGAAGATGAGCATAGAGCCCACGAGCGATAGGCTGTCGAGGGCGGCGGTGGTCATGATGGGGGAGAGCGCGCCGGCAAACAGCGTAATCGTTCCCTGGAACACGGCGACGGGCAGGGCCGAGAAGATGCAGCCGCGTCCGAGCGAGGCCGTCATGGTGCAAACGATGATGCAGTCCAGTGCGCCCTTGAGAGCGAGCGTGGACCAGTCGCCGAGCAGGCCGTCCTGAATCGAGCCCACGATGGCCATGGCACCGATGCACACCGTGAGCGATGTCGAGACAAAGGCGTTGGTGAACTCGTTGTCACCCTCGCTGCCGGTTTTTCGCTTGAGCCATTCACCGAGGTTCTCGATTGCCGCCTCCAGATTGACGGCTTCGCCGATGAGCGAGCCGAGGGCAAACGAGACGATGAGCATGGTGGTACCGGTGGTCGCTAGCGCCTTCCCATCGATAAGGAGCATCTTTTGCATGGTGCCGCCAAGGCCGATAAACAGGACGCACAGCCCCGATGCTTTCATGAGCGTGTCTTGGATGCGCGGTGTAATGAAGCGGCCGCCCGCTAATCCCAAAAGACCGCCCGCAACTAAAAGCACAACGTTGATGATTGTTCCCAAGCCCGGCATGAGCCCTCCTGTATTGATGCCAACGTGGCAATCGTAGCAGAACGAAATGCGAGGCACATCGCAACCCATCTAATACGTTATATAAGTGGTATTAGGAATGATGCGCAGCATTTAAGCCTCAGGTGGTTGTCGGGACATAGGGATAGTATTCAAAGCGCAGTGTCATAAGCCGCTGTGGGGATTCAATAGCCGCGGCGATGATATTGGCATCGCGGGCACGATCAAACCCTTCGAGCTCGATCTGGTACGAGACGTCTTCCATAATGTCCAGACGTCGCCAGGCTAGAAGTGTGTCGCCATCGAATTCCAGGGTCTTGCCTCCGTCTGGAGCAACGGCGTATAGACGCAGCTTGGCGGTGGTTGCGGGGTCGACAACCGTGACCTTTTTAATTTCGTTTCGAGTATTCTTGGCGCCCAACAAGGTGAGCAGTGTTGGGGCCACGACCTCGCCCGATGGCAAAAAGACGACTTCGATGGATTCAGGAAATGCGATGATAGCCGACTTGCGGACGGGCTGATTGGCGGCGGCAACTTCGATGTTCGCAGCGTCGATGACCTCTGTGTGGTCGAGCGCGGCAAGCACGCAGCAGTTACCTTCATCGATCTCTTGAGGATCAGCAAGCCCCAGGCTGTCCGCGAGCTCGGGATCGTTTGGATCGGCAGCGGGCTCATTCGGTGCTTCGAAAGAAGCTGGGACGCTGTTTGTCGGCGACGGCGTGTCGCCCGCACCTGCTTCTTTGACCGCGCTCTCCTCTTGTATGGTTGCGTTGATGGGTTCGTCGTTTGGGGGGAGCGTCTTGGCGTCAAGCGCGGAGGGGAGAATTCCGATGGCTCCGGATCCGTTCCACTTCATTTCGAGAAGCGCCGGGTCGGCAGGAATGCGTTGCCTGCTTTGCGCGTGGGCATCGATTTCAATAGGGCCTGCCTCTATCCCTCGTGTAAGGCTGAGTGATCCGGCTGGCTTCTCGAAATGAGCGTCTGTGTCTTTGGTGCTGACGGCGTAGAACAGCAGGGACGCTTCTCCCGCCGCGATGGCATCGGTGTCGGCTTTGGTCAGCCGCAACGATGCCGTGAATGAGAGGGTGGGCTGCGTGTCGTCTGCATTCGCGGCGGCGCAGCCCAGACATATACCGCCTCCTTTCTCAAAAAACGTACCGTCGAAGGCGACCTTCGCTCCGTTCGCCGAGTCATCGATCGAAGCGATGTCGATGCGCAGCTCTAAATTGCATGGATCGCCATCTGCGTCGAGCACAACCGAGCGCCACGTGCAGACGGCGTACCCCGCCTGGGAGCCGTTTGCCTTGTTCGAACGATTGATATCCACGACTATCGAACCGTCCGTATTACGACGAAGGCATCCCGAGGTTGAGATTGCAGCCTGTGCGATCGAAAAACGCTTGCACGCAATGGCGCTCGACGGATTTGATGCGGAGCTTAGGGCTGCTGGTAAGGAGTCTGCCATGGCGGGAGTCGCCCAAGCGGCGACAGGCGTTCCGGTTGCGAGCGCGCCGCAGAGTGCGACGACGGGCAAAAGGTTCTTCGATGCCATGGGGTCTCCTTAGCTAATTTAGTGCGGCCTGTCCGTGTTTTGTTTCTGGCTGCGTTTGATGTGCAGACCGAGGCCGGCGGTTCCCGCGCCTGCTGCTGTGGCGCCTGCTGCCAAGAGCCATCGTCTGTCGCCTGTCTGCGCCAACGGTTCCTCGCGGTCGCGGCGGTCGAGCTCCGAGAGGTCGACCGTCACTTGTGTGGCGGCCTGCGCCTGTTCTTGCTGGGCAAAGGCCATGGCTGGCCCAAACGCTAGGATGCTGACGGCGGCGGCCAGGGCGACGGCCTTATGTCGTGTGCGCACCGGGCTCGACCGTCCAGGTGATCGTTGCAACCTGATCGCCTTCGCCGGTTACGTGGAAGATGTCGCGCGTGACGCGGGCGACGTTTCCGCTTGTCTTGAGCTTAATTTTGTCCGCGCCGCCGGCAATGCCCTGGTAGCCCATGTCGAAGGCTGCACTCTTGGAAAGATCGAGGCCCGTCCCCTGCATTGCGGCGCTGGCGTTCTGGAGTGCGCCGTCGGGGCCGACCTTAAAGTCGATGGAGTTCTGTGCGGTTCCGGCTTTGGCGTCGGCGGCAATGGTCCAGGTGTTCATGGCGTCGATCTTCATGTTGGTGACATGGATGCCGTAGGCCGAATGATTGTCGATGGTGGTCGCGTCTTCTGAGGGGCCCTGAAGCGTGCCGTCGGCCTTGGCGACGAAGGGAATAACCGTCGGAACTTTGAACTCAACGTTGTCGATCTCGGTCCTGACCATTACTTTCGTGGTTCCAACGCGCCCGGCTGCCATAGCTGGCGTCGGGGCGGCGCCCATTGCGAGCGCGAGCGCGAGCCCTGCACCCACGACGAGCGCTCTGGCTCCGTTCATATTCCTGGTGATGTCCATGGTCGTTCCTTTCTATTCGCCGCGGGCCGTCCCCGCGATGATTGGACGAATGCTGGTGAATCGCGTGCGGTGCCGCGTCGACCGGAAAGCTAGTTCTCGGCTTGCTCAACCCGTACCTTGACGCGTGTCGGGTTGCCGTGGCTGTCATAGGTCTTGGCGTCAAGCGCCTGGATCTCGATATACGCCTCACCTTCCTCGATGTCGCCGGCGGGGCATGTCTCGACCGTTTTGCCGGTCTCGACCACATCGGATTCGTATATGGTCTCGTCGTTTTGGATGACGCGGAATCGCTGGGGAAATTTATTGTCTTGGACGTTTTGCACGTTGACGCGCAGCTTGCCGTCCTCCTGCAGCTGAGCGACCGGCGCGACCGAAATCGTCATCATGTTGTCGCGGACGATGGCGTCGAGCTCATCTTGGATTTCCTGACGCGTTTTGCCCTCGGCCGTCGTGACCGAAGCGCCCGCCTCGGGTACGGGCTGCGACTGCCAAGCGTATAGTCCGACGGCGACAAGGGCACAGACGATGGCCAAGCAGGCAACGATGAGCTTCTTGCGACGACCCAGGCCTGCAAAGCGGGGTGGCTTCTTCGCGCTCATGCGGCATCCTTGGCGGTATAGATGCGCGCAAAGGTGGACGGGTTCGCTCCAAAGAGCATGTGAAGCATCAGGCGGCGTGAGTAGACAAGCTCGTCGAAGTCGGGAGGGAGCTCGATGTCGTGGATATGCGCGATGCGGTGGGCGAGCGCCGAGAACGACTCGGGGTCGCAGATCACATCGGTGGTAACGTGGTAGACCGTCGTATCGGGGAATGCCTCTTCGTCGAAAGGCAGGAGATGGGGATCGTCGTCGACTTCGATGGCGATGCCGTACTGGGGCCAGTAATATGCCATGGGAACCTCCCTGCTTCTGGGGCCAAAACTTCTGTCGGTTTTGGCTGTCGATGCCGACGGTATCAGCCACTACTTGACCAATTGCTGACCAAATGCTTGACGGATTGGTGTCTCTGCAGGTAAAAGGCGGCAAAAAATACTCCAACTTTTTTCAAGCGACAATCGCGCGGTCGGCGACGGCGGGGCCATATGTGTCAAAAGCATCGTCTGCCGAGGAAATCAAGCCGCTCGCCGAATTGCACGAACGTAAAAATCGCCAATTATGGAGACGGTCTCGAACACGTCGACGAAACGATGCGGTAACATCTCCCTGCAAACACTGTAGTTAGCTAAAGGGGGAGTTCGCGTGTCTGCAACCATCAAACCCTTCACCGACGAGTTCGAAGAGTATGGTCGCGACGAGTCTCGCGCATCGGGCGAGGTCTCGAGCATCTCGTTTCCGACAACGGAAGACGAGGTCCGTGCCATTTTGGAAAAGCTCCATGCCGAGCGTGTCCCGGTAACGGTTCAGGGCGCCCGAACCGGCCTTGCCGCCGGTGCCGTGCCCCACGGCGGGCATATCCTCAATACTTCCCGTATGAATCGCTACTTGGGCCTTCGCCGCGATGAACAAGGCCAATTTCTGCTGCGCGTGGAGCCGGGCGTTGTGCTCTCGGAGCTGTGCAAGCAGCTGAGTAAGAAGGTGCTGCCGACTGCTGGTTGGGACCAGGCATCGCTTGAGGCCTACGAGGAGTTCCAAGAGGCCCCCGAGCAGTTCTTTCCCACCGATCCCACCGAGACGTCTGCCTGTCTGGGCGGCATGGCGGCATGTAACGCCTCTGGTGCCCGCAGCTACGCCTACGGCCCCATGCGCCCACATATCACGGGACTCCACGTCGCGCTGGCTGATGGCGATTTGCTTGAGCTTCAGCGCGGCGAGGCTTTTGCCCAGGGCCGCCACCTGTCGCTCGTGACGGCAGCGGGCCGTGCACTCGAACTCGATCTTCCCGGATATACCTTGCCCAAGACCAAAAACGCGTCGGGCTATTTCGTTTCGGACGATATGGACGCCATCGATCTTTTTATCGGTGCGTGCGGCACACTCGGCGTCATTACCGAGCTCGAGATCGCCCTGCAGGCGGCACCTTCGGTCGTTTGGGGTGTGAGCTGCTTTTTCGATAGCGAGGACAAGGCGGTGTCCTTTACCGATTCCGTGCGCCCCGTGCTGTCTCATGCCGCTGCTATCGAGTATTTCGATGCCAGCGCCTTGGATATCCTTCGCCGCCAGCGCGAGCAGTCGACCGCGTTTGCCTCGCTGCCGGCACTCGACGATGAGGCAAAGGTCTGTGTCTATGTGGAACTCGACTGCGACGACGAGGCGCAGGCGACCGAGGAGTTGTACCACTTGGGATGGGTTTTGGAGCTTGCGGGCGGCAGCGACGACGCGACCTGGGTTGCGCGCACCGAGGTCGATCGCGAATGTCAGCGGTTCTTCCGCCATGCCGTCCCCGAGAGTGTCAACATGCTCATCGACGAGCGTCGCCGCACCGACCCCACCATTACCAAGCTGGGCTCGGATATGTCGGTGCCCAACGCGCGCCTGGCCGATGTCGTTGCCCTCTATCGCTACACGCTGGTCGAAAGCGGGCTTGAGTCTGCCGCCTGGGGACATATCGGCAACAACCATCTGCATGTGAATATCCTGCCGCGCGATGCGCAGGACTACCGTCGCGGTGGCGAGCTGTTTGCCCAGTGGGCTGCGGAGGTAACGGCTATGGGCGGCGCCGTCTCTGCCGAGCACGGCGTCGGCAAGATCAAGGCGGGCTTTTTGGAGACGATGTACGGTCACGAGGCCATGGTCGAGTCGGCGCGGCTCAAGCTCCAGCTCGATCCCGACGGGCAGCTGGGTCGCGGCAACCTGTTTTCGGAGAAGCTCTTGGATGAGCTCGTCCAGAAAGGGGGCGCGTGAAGATGAGCGATTTCCATATGGTGGTGTGCGTCAAAGCCGTGCCGGGCAGCACCGAGGTCAAGATGGACCCCAAGACCAATACCATCGTGCGCGATGGCAAGCAGGCGGTCATTAATCCCTTTGATGCGAGCGCTTTGGAATGCGCGCTGGCGCTGAAAGACGACTTTATCGGCTTTGGCATGGACGCGCGCGTAACGGTGGTGTCGATGGGCATCCCCGCGACTGAATCGCTGCTGCGCGACTGCATCGCCCGAGGCGCCGATGACGCACTGCTGCTAACCGATCGCGCCTTTGCGGGTGCCGATACCCTGGCAACCACCTATGCCCTCAAGTGCGGCATCGAGGCGCTCGACGAGGACTTCGACCTGCTCATCTGCGGCAAGATGGCGGTGGACGGCGATACGGCCCAGATTGGTCCCGAACTTGCCGGTGCCTTTGAGATTCCCTGCGTGACCGACGTGAGCTGCGTGCAGAGCGCGGGCTTTACGACCTGTGGTTCACTGGCGCTTGTTCACGGCTGCGATGCCGGCGAGGAGACGGTCTATCTTGAGATGCCGTGTGCGATGACGACCGCCAAGGAGATCGGCCAGCTGCGTATGCCGAGCATTGCCGGTATTCGCGCGGCGGAGGAGGCGGACGTGCGCGTGGTCAGTGCCGCCGACGTGAACGCCGATCCCTCGCGTTGCGGCCTTGCCGGATCACCGACACAGGTCGTGCGATCGTTTGTGCCCGACCGCGACCAAACGTGCGAGGACGTTGAGGGG
Source organism: uncultured Collinsella sp. (assembly GCA_900548815.1). Classification (GTDB taxonomy): domain Bacteria; phylum Actinomycetota; class Coriobacteriia; order Coriobacteriales; family Coriobacteriaceae; genus Collinsella. Next base: position 36,580 of record URLR01000006.1, on the reverse strand, counting down.
ACGGCGTCCGAGCAGGCGGCAGAACTTGCCAAGATTATCGAGGGGATGGCATAGATGAGCGGACTGATTATCGATAGCGAAGCCTGTATCGGCTGCGGTCGCTGCGTTCGCGCCTGCGCCTCGGGCGGCATTGTGGTGGAGGGCGAGCGTCCCAATCGCTGCGCCCGCGTGACCGAAGGCTGCATCTTGTGCGGCGGGTGCGTCGATGCCTGTCCCGTCAACGCTATCTCGATCGAGCGAGACGAAGCTGCCGGCGCGGCAGACCTTGATGCATATCGAGACATTTGGGTATTCGCGCAGACCGACGAGCACGATACGGTGAATCCCGTTGCCTATGAGCTCATGGGCAAGGGCCGCGAGCTTGCCGATGCTCGTGGCTGCCGTCTGGTGGCGCTGGTCGGTATGGGCCCCGAGGGTTCTCTCGGTGACCTGGAGCATCTGGTTTGCGCGGGCGCCGACGAAGTCCTGGCCTGTCGCGACGAGCGCCTGCGCCAAAACGATGCGGAGGTCTACGCCCGCTTGATCTGCGATTTGGTAGCCGAACGCAAACCCGAGGCCATCCTATACGGCGCGACCGCTTTTGGCCGCGAACTGGCACCCGGCGTTGCCGTGCGTTTGCAGACGGGCCTTACGGCTGACTGCACCGTACTTTCGATGGATACGGAGACGGGGCTGCTGCAACAGACGCGTCCGGCGTTTGGCGGCAACCTGATGGCCACCATCGTCTGCCCCAATCATCGTCCCCAGATGGCAACGGTTCGTCCCGGCATCTTTAAGGCGCCCGACTTTGACTACGGCCGTTCCGGCACGATCACCCAGGTGATGCTTGCGGAAGACGTTAAGGCCCGTGTCGAGATCTCGATTCCCGCCGAGGAGTGGGGACAGCAGCCCTCGATCGCCAGTGCCGAGCGCTTGGTCGTGGTGGGCCGTGGCATTGGCTCCAAGAAGAATCTGCCCCTGATGCGAAGGCTCACCGAGGCTCTGGGAGCCGAGCTTGGTTGCACGCGACCTGTCGTGGAGGCCGGCTGGTTGGAGTATCGCCATCAGATTGGCCAGACCGGCGTATCGGTTTCGCCCAAGCTTCTCGTGAGTATCGGTGTTTCGGGCGCCATCCAGCATCTCGCCGGCATCGGTGGGGCGGAGTGCATTATCGCCATCAACGAGGACCCGGATGCCCCCATTTTCGGTGCTGCCCGGTACAAGGTTGTTGGGGACGCCGTCGAGGTCGTCGAGGAGCTGCTGGCCCAGCTTGAGCGCTAGGCGCGCGCCAGCCAGTCGCGCATCTCGTCCTTTAGGCGGCTCCAGGTTGCCTGCGTGGCGGGATCGGTAAAGGGCCGCGTAATGCCAAAGGGCGCATCGAGCAGGCGGTGGATATCGCCCTGTTCGCGCGCCAGCGCGCGGCTTGCTGGATAGACGAGCTCAAACATAAAGCAGATGAGTCCCACCAGGTAGTCTGCGGGCTCGTTGCGTTCATCGCGTGCGACGCAGCGGTGCTCGTCAAAGGCGGCAAGTGTCGGCGACGAGAAGTGGCTGGCGAGAAATGCGTCCTCATCCACCTTGAGGATGGTGTCGACGGTGCTGTCGGCGATGGTGCGCATAATGTCGATCTTGTCACCATCGCGCACGATATCGCAGAAGCTTCGCGTGCGCACGTCGAACTGCGCGGGTAGACGGAAATCGCTGTGATAGGCAATGCTCGCTCGGATGAGCTCATCTTCTGCCGGGTCATCGATAAAGTCGCGGATGCTCGTTACAGCGGGCGCATCGGCGGGATTCTCGCCAAAGAGGACCTCGATGCCCAGCGCCGCATGGCTCATGCTCTCGGCGTCCTTAAAGGTGTCCCAGCGTCGCAGCTGCTCAAAGCGGCCCATATCGTGTAGCAGGCCGCAAAGCCATGCCAGGTCAATATCTTCTGACGACCAGCCCTGCTCGCGCGCTATGTCATCGCATGCCTCGGCCACGTGGTACGTATGCTCGATTTTGAGCGCGATGCGTGGGTTGGTGGCGTCGTAGGCATCGGTGTAGCTTTTGAAGGCCGCGCGCGCCCGGTCTCGATCGATAGCTGTCATAATGACTTCCTAAAAAGTTGTGTCTTTCGATCCGGTGGCAATTGTAGGTGAACTCGGTTGCTGTCGGATGATGATTCTGCCGTATCGCTACATGCGGCTCGGAGACCTTGTCAGGATGAGAAGCGTATGGTGCTCAAAATCGTTAGAACCGTCTGGCCGGTGATGCTTACCTATGTTGCAATAGGCGCGCCGTGCGGAATGATCATGGGGCAGACGGGAATGGACCCCTGGATGGTCTTTGCTCTGAGCAGCACGTTTGTGACGGGCAGCGGGCAGTTTATGATCTGCAATCTTTGGCTGGCGGGCGTACCGGCACCTTCGATTATCGCGAGCGTTGCCGCCATCTCCTCGCGTTTTGCGCTTTACTCGGCATCGATCGCGCCGCATCTGAGGGGTGTCTCGAAGCGTCAGACGCTGGCTGTTACCGCGACACTTACCGAGGAGGCATACGGCATCTCGCTTGCCAAGTTGGTTGAAGGGGAGGATTGGGGCCCGCGTGAGTCCTTCGTGCTCAACGTGATCCTTATCGCAACATGGGGCGTTTCGTGTACGACGGGCGCCATCGTCGGCGCCGTTGTCGATGTTCCCACCGCCATTGCAGCTTTTGTCTGCACCTCACTCTTTATCTGCCTGCTCTTTTCGCAGCGGCTGTCGCGCGGCAACGTTGTCGCGGCGGTTTCGGGTGCGGTATCCGTCCCCGTATGCAAGTTCTTGGGCCTCACGAATATTGCCGTGCCGGCAAGCGTCGTGGTCGGCATTGCCATTGCGCTGGCGTGCGATGCTGTATTTGACGGAAGAGGTGCCCGCGATGCCCGTTAACGAGTTCTTGGTTCTGTGGCTGTCGTCGTGGGCTGCTATCGCGTTCTTTCGCATCGCGCCGGCGTTCGCCTTGCGCGGGCGGACCCTGTCGCCCCGCATTACCGAGGCCCTGGGCTATATCCCGCCCGCTGCCTTTGCCGCGCTGGTCGCCAACGACTTGGTGAACCCCGGCGCGTTCGACGCGGGACTCTGGCCTGCCTTGGTTCCCTGGATTGCGGCCGCCGGCGTCGTGGCGGTGGCAATCAAGACAAAGTCGATGTTGTGGTGCTGCGTTTCGGGCATCGTGTTCTATATCGTTTTGAGCCTTATATAGGGGTGGCGTCGCGGGCGCCGAATCTCGTTCCATCCCAACTTGTTGAATTTTTCACCGAGTTGGTCAATTTCTTCTGGTACCATGGTCAAACTTTACTGTAGCAAAGCGTGACGTGGGCTTTTGTACCCCGTCAGCGGAAATGGGGGTTTCATGGCACAGGAAGCGACCGCCAACGAGCAAAAGAAATTCAGGGTCCCGCGCATCCCGGGTGACATCATGATCTATCCGATGATCGTCGGTCTTTTGCTCAACACCTTCTGCCCGCAGGTTTTTGAGATCGGCGGCTTCTTTACGGCTGCCTGCCGCGGCGGCTCCAATACCATCGTCGCCGCGATCCTGCTGTTTGTGGGCGCCGGCATCAGCTTTAAGTCCACGCCGGGCGCCATCAAGACCGGCATCGTCGTGCTGATCCCCAAGCTGGTCGTCGCAGCGGCTCTCGGCCTAGGCGTGGCATACTTCTTTAACGACAACTTCCTGGGTCTGAGCTCCGTGTCTATCATCGGCGGCATCACGTTTTGCAACATGGCGCTCTATACGGGCATCATGGGCGAGTTCGGCGATGAGTCCGAGCAGGGCGCTGTCGGTATCCTGTTCTTTACGGCCGGCCCCGCCGTCACGATGATCATCCTTGGTGTTTCGGGTCTCGCCAACATTCCTGTCGGTACTATCATCGGCTCCATTTTGCCGCTCGTTATCGGCATGGTTCTGGGCAACCTGTTCCCGTTTATTAAGAACCTGCTAGTTCCCGGTGCCAACCCTGCGATTGCCGTCATCGGATTTCAGCTCGGTGCGTCCATGAGCCTGTCGAGCTTTATCACCGGTGGTATTTCCGGCATCTTGCTGGGCCTTGTCACGCTGTTTGTCGTCGGTCCCATCACCTTTGCGTTCGAGCGCCTGTGCGGTGGTAACGGCAAGGCTGCCGTGGCTTGCTCCACCATCGCCGGCACGGCTATGACCACGCCGGTTGCTCTCGCCGAGGTCGCGCCGCGCTACGCCGAGCTTGCACCCACCGCGTACGCCCAGATCGCCACTGCCGTTATCATCACGGCAATCATGGCTCCGATTCTGACCGGCTGGGTCGACAAGAAGTTCTGCCAGGGCGAAGAAGATCTGTCGGTCGAAGGCGTCGAGGCTATTGAGGAGGCCGTCGCGACCGACATCGACGGCGAGTAACGGCCGTTACCGATAATTGATTCCGGCGTGCAGTTCGCGCCGTCCGAGCGCCCGAACGGAAACTGTTTTGCAGTGATGTTCGGGCGCTCTGCTATTATTCCCCTTACCCCTGCGGAGAAAGGGGCGTTTGGCGCCTGGGCGCGACTCGGGCGATTCTGGCCACTTGGATATAGAGGGAATGGCACCTGGTGATTAAGGCACTCAAGATCGAGATATTCCTGCTGTGCATGATTATTCTTATCGGACTTGCCGTACGAAGCCGTCGCTCCCTGTTCTCGAGCACCCAGCAGCTTTTGTTTAGCATGCTGGGCTACACGTCTGCTGCCTACATTTTCTTCGATATGATCTGGACGCTCTCGGACGGCGTGAGCACTCCTGTAGGCATCACGGCCAACTGGATTTCCAACGCGGTTTCGTTTTCGCTGTTCGCCATCGCGTGCCTCATTTGGTTTTTCTATTCCGAGACGATGCAGGGCTCACGGCTTCTGACCACGCCCTATAGGGTGATACTTTTAACGTTGCCAACCGCTTTGGTGGTCGTTCTGGCATTTACCAGCTACTGGACGCACACTATGTTCTATATCGATACGCAGGGCGTATATCGTCGCGGAGCGCTTTATATGATTCAGCCTATCGTTAGCTACTGCTACGTCATATATACGTCCTTGCATGCCTTTATTCAGGCTCGAAAAGTCGAAAGCTTGCAAAAGAAGGCCATTTATCGCACCCTCGCCTTTTTTGCGGTTCCCGCTCTGGTGGGCGGTACCTTCCAGGTTTTGTTTTCGGTACCGGGCCTTTGCTTCGGTATAACGCTGAGCATCCTGCTGCTCTATATCGTCTATCAGGAGCAACTGATCTCGACTGACCCGTTGACTGGACTCAACAACCGCAACCGTTTTGAGACCTATATGTTGTCGCTGTTCTCGGGTACTGACCGGGCCGATGATGTGTATCTGCTTATGATGGACGCTGATGGCTTTAAGCAGATTAACGATCGCTATGGACATGTGGAGGGCGACCATGCTCTTCAGGTCATATCCGCTGCGCTCAAAGAAGTCTGCTCGGCGTCTGGTGGCTTTATCGCACGCTATGGTGGCGATGAGTTCGTGGTGCTCCAAAAAGCAGCGGCGGAGCAGGACGTCATAGACCTGTGTTCGGCGATTGACGACGAGCTCGCTCGTGCCGAGGTGCCGTATGCATTGCGGATGTCCATCGGTTACGCGCGGGTCGGCGATAGTGTTGATACCTGGCAAGACTTACTTCGCGCCGCCGATGCGGAGCTCTACCGCGTCAAGGCCGAGAAAAAGAAAGCCGGCATCCAGATACGCTAGAAAAAAGGGGCACACGACCGTTGCGATGGTCGTGCGCCCCTTTTGCGTTTGTGGGGGCCACCGGCCATAATGCCCAGGCGCGGTGCGGCAAGACGGGCGTCTGCCGCCGCGACTCGGTACGAAATCAACGAGAACCAGTGTGCTCCATTAAGCTAAAGTATGCGAATGCCCTCCCTAAAAAGGTGAGCTCGCTAGGCTTTTTTGGGTTTGTTGACGATGATGATGCCGCCGCAGACCAACAGCAGGGCAACGATGACGGTAACGGGGCTCGTGCCAGCGCCCTCGCCGAGCAGCAGCGCGCTCAGCACCACACCAAAGACGGGGTTCATAAATCCAAAGACAGAGACGCGGCTGACGGGGTTGACGGCAAGCAGGCGCGACCACAGCGAGTAGGCGACCGCGGAGATAAGCGCCATGTAGATGATGAGCGCGATGGCGGGGACAATCGCTGTGGGGGAGAGCGCGCCACCCATCAAAAAGCCGATGGCGGTGAGGACCAGGCCGCCGACCAAGAACTGCCACCCGGCAAGCAAGACGCCGTCGTGCTCGCGCGAGAAGATACCGATCAGGCAGGTCGAAAGAGCACCCGCGACAGTGGAGGCTAGGATAAAGCCCTCGCCATCGAGCCTGAAGCCAAAGGTGCCATCTGCGCCCGAAAGGTTGACGAGCGCGACGCCGGCAAAGCCCAGCGCACAGCCAAGCACCTTGGCCGTACTGAGCTTCTCGGTGTGAAATGCCAGGGCGGCAAAGAGGATTGCGAGGAAGTTGGCGCTGGCCTCGATGATGGAGCTCGACATGGCGCTGGCGCGTGAGAGGCCCAGATAAAAAAAGAAGTACTGCCCGATAGTCTGGAAGAGCGACAAGACAAAGATGGGTTTGATGTCGCGCGCTTGCGGTATGAGGGGGCGGCGTTGGGCCGCGCTCATCCCAACGATAACCAGGGCGCCGGCAAGCGTAAAGCGTAAACCTGCAAAGAGCAGCTGCGAAGCGCTATCGTGCGCTGGGATACCAAAGAGTGCGTAGCCGATCTTGATGCAGGGAAAGGCCGATCCCCAGAGTGCACAGCAAACAAGACAGCCCAGGATGAGTCCGGGCAGGGTGGCGAGATACGGCTTGCGGCTTTCCATGATGTCCTTCCTACATGCGCGAAGCAAAAAAGAACCCGCCACCGGATGTGTCGGTGGCGGGTGTTGTTACCCGAAGGGATTGTAACCGATGGGAAAGGTTTAAGCGAAGTAGGCCACGCCGCTCTCAAAGATCGGCATGAACTTATCGCCGGGGACATGCTCGGGCACGTTGCGGTACAGGTTGTCGCCGCGACGCTCGGCATGGCCCATCTTGCCCAGGACGCGGCCGTCGGGGCTCGTGATGCCCTCGATGGCGAGTGCGGAGCCGTTGGGGTTGACGGAGAGATCCATGCTGGGCTTGCCGTCCTCGCCCACGTACTGCGTGGCGACCTGGCCGCTGGCGATCAGCTGGGCGAGCACTTCGTCATTGGCGACAAAGCGGCCCTCGCCGTGGCTGATGGCGACGGTGTAGGGGTCGTCCAGGCTGCACTGCGACAGCCACGGGGACAAGTTGGACGAGATGCGGGTGCGCACCAGACGGCTCTGGTGGCGACCGATGGTGTTGAACGTCAACGTGGGCGCATCGGGCGTGGCGTCGACGATGTCGCCGTAGGGCACCAGGCCGAGCTTGACCAGGGCCTGGAAGCCGTTGCAGATACCCAGCATCAGGCCATCGCGGGCCTTGAGCAGGTCGCGGACTGCCTCGGTGACCTCGGGAGCGCGGAAGAACGCCGTGATGAACTTGGCGGAGCCGTCGGGCTCGTCGCCGCCCGAGAAGCCGCCGGGGATCATGACGATCTGGCTTGCGCGGATGCGGCGGGCAAGCTCGTGGGTGCTCTCGGCGACGGCTTCGGGCGTGAGGTTGTTGATCACGAAGGTGTCGGCCTCGGCGCCGGCGGCGCGGAAGGCGCGGGCGCTATCGTACTCGCAGTTGTTGCCGGGGAACACGGGGATAACCACGCGCGGGCGGGCGATCTTGGCGCCGCCGTACACGTGGATGTCCTTGGCGCGGAAGTCGATGGTCTCGACCTCGAGGGTCTCGTCGGCGCTGCGGTAGGCAAAGACGCCCTCGATACCGCTCTCCCAGGCCTCCTGGAGCTCGGCGAGCTCGATGACTTCGGAGCCGGTGTCGATGACATAGCCCTCGACGGTGGTGCCCAGGGGCTCGACGACAACGCCGTCGGCGACCTCGGGCAGCTCGGCATCCTCGGCGAGCTCGACGATAAAGCTGCCGTAGAGCGGGGTGAAGAGGCTCTCCACGTCTACATCCTCGGCAAGCTCGATACCGATCTGGTTACCGACGCACATCTTAAAGAGGCTCTCGGCGCCGCAGCCGTAGCCGGGCGTGGAGATGGCCAGGGCGTTGCCGGTAGCAGTGAGCGCCTCGACGGCGTCAAACGCGGCGAGCAGCTGCTGGGCGTCGGGGCGGTAGTCCTCGCCGTAGGTGGTGGGGGCGATGCGGACGACGCGGTGCGTCAGGCCCTTGAACTCAGGGGAGACGGCGCGCGCCGCGCGGCCCACGGCCACAGCGAAGCTGATCAGAGTCGGCGGAACGTTGAGCTCGCCGGCCTCGTCCTCAAACGAGCCGCTCATGGAATCCTTGCCACCGATGGCGCCGGCACCCAGGTCGACTTGGGCCATGAGAGCGCCCAGGACGGCTGCCGTGGGCTTGCCCCAGCGCTCGGCCTCGGTGCGCAGACGCTCGAAGTACTCCTGGAAGGAGAGATAGGCGCGCTTGTGCTCAAAGCCGGCAGCCACGAGCTTGGCGATGGACTCGACCACGGACAGGTAGGCGCCAGCAAACTGGTCGGCTTCCATCAGGTAGGGGTTGAAGCCCCATGCCATGGCGCTTGCCGTGGTGGTCTCGCCGTCCACGGGGAACTTGGCGACCATGGCCGAGCTCGGGGTGAGCTGCGTCTTGCCGCCAAAGGGCATAAGCACGGTTGCGGCACCGATGGTGGAGTCGAAGCGCTCGGAAAGGCCCTTGTTGGAGGCAACGTTGAGGTCGGTGACAAGCGAGGTCATGCGCTCGGCAAGCGTGGTGCCGGCCCAGCTGGGCTGCCACACGCTGCGGGCGCACACGTGGGCGACCTGGTGCTTGGGCGCACCGTTGGAGTTGAGGAACTCGCGGGATAGGTCGACGATGGCGACACCGTTCCAGGCCATACGCATGCGCGGCTCGGCGGTAACCTCGGCGATAACGGTCGCCTCCAGGTTCTCCTCGGCGGCGTAGCCCATGAACTCCTCGACGTCACCGTCGGCGACGGCGCAGGCCATACGCTCCTGGGACTCGGAGATGGCGAGCTCTGTGCCGTCCAGGCCGTCGTACTTCTTGGTCACGGTGTCCAGGTCGACATACAGGCCGTCGGCAAGCTCACCCACGGCGACCGAGACGCCGCCGGCGCCAAAGTCGTTGCAGCGCTTGATCAGACGGCAGGCATCGCCGCGGCGGAAGAGGCGCTGCAGCTTGCGCTCGACCGGAGCGTTGCCCTTCTGGACCTCGGCGCCCGAGGTCTCGATGGACTCGGTGTTCTGGGTCTTGGAGGAGCCGGTGGCGCCACCGATGCCGTCACGGCCGGTGCGGCCACCCAGCAGGATGATCTTGTCGGTGGGGGCGGGGCACTCGCGACGAACGTGGTTTGCCGGGGTAGCGCCCACGACGGCGCCGACCTCCATGCGCTTGGCCACGTAACCGGGGTGATAGAGCTCGTTGACCTGACCGGTGGCAAGGCCGATCTGGTTGCCGTAGCTGGAGTAGCCGGCGGCAGCGGTGGTCACGAGCTTGCGCTGCGGCAGCTTGCCCTCGAGGGTCTCAGACACGGGGACGGTGGGGTCGCCGGCGCCGGTGACACGCATGGCCTGGTACACGTAGCTGCGGCCCGAGAGCGGGTCGCGGATGGCGCCGCCCACGCAGGTGGCGGCACCGCCGAAGGGCTCGATCTCGGTCGGGTGGTTGTGGGTCTCGTTCTTAAACAGGAACAGCCAGTCCTGGTCCTCGCCGTCGACATCGACCTTCACCTTGACGGTGCAGGCGTTGATCTCCTCGGACTCATCGACATCGGTCATGACGCCGGTCTTCTTAAGGTACTTGGCGCCGATGGTGCCCATGTCCATGAGGCAGACGGGCTTGGCGTCGCGACCGAGCTCGTGGCGCATCTCCATGTAGCGGTCGAAGGCCTGCTGCACCACGGCGTCGTCGATCGTCACGTCGTCCAGGACGGTGCCGAAGGTGGTGTGACGGCAGTGATCGGACCAGTAGGTGTCGATCACGCGGATCTCGGTGATGGTGGGGTCGCGATCCTCATCGCGGAAGTACTGCTGGCAGAAGGCGATGTCTGCCTCGTCCATGGCAAGACCGCGCTCGGAAATAAAGGCGGCAAGGCCGGCCTCGTCGAGCTCACGGAAGCCGTCGAGCACTTCGACAGGCTGGGGCTCGGGGGTCTCCATGTACAGCGTCTCGGGCAGGTCGAGCGAGGCGATGCGCGCCTCGACGGGGTTCACCACGTAGTGCTTGATGGCCTCAATGGCGGCTTCGTCCAGAGCGCCCGAGATTATATAGACCTTGGCGGAGCGCACGGCGGGGCGCTCGCCCTGGCTGATGAGCTGCACGCACTCGCTGGCGGAGTCGGCGCGCTGGTCAAACTGGCCAGGCAGGAATTCGACGGCAAAGACGGCGCCATCGCTTGCGGGGAGCTCGTCGTAGGTCACATCGACCTGGGGCTCGCTAAAGACGGTCGGCACGCAGGAGCGGAAAAGCTCCTCGTCGATGCCCTCGACGTCGTAGCGGTTGATGATCCTCAGGGCCTCGATGCCCTTGATGCCGAGAATCTCGGTCAGCTCGCCCTTGAGCTGCTGAGCCTCGACGTCGAACCCGGGTTTCTTCTCCACGTAGATACGAGAGACCATTGGTTCCTGCCTTCCTGATCGGTTGGGCGTACGGTACGGTATGCGGCAGCGGTCGGTTTACGGGGCAAGCCTCGCGGGGTCGCCTTGAGCCGCATGTTTGTAAACCTCACTATGATACGACAGCTCGCGGCGCGTTGAGGACGGCGAGGGTGCTACAGTGAAGCGCAAACAAGAGAAAGGCATCACATGGCATTCGTTTCGCTCGCCATCATCGCGCTCGTGGCCTTTGCAAGCCCCTTCATCGCCTCGGCGATTCCCGGAAAACCCATTCCCGAGACGGTCTTTTTGCTCGTGCTCGGCGCGGTGTTGGGACCTCATATGCTCGGTGTCATCCATGTAGACGCCGAGGTCTCGCTTGTGTCCGAGCTCGGTCTGGCCTTTTTGTTCCTGCTTGCCGGCTTTGAGATCGACCCCAAGAGCATCACGGGCGTCGAGGGGCGCTACGGCTTGGCGACGTGGGTCGTCACGTTTGGTATCGCCTGGCTTGCCGTGCGCTTTACCCCGTGGTTCTCGGTCAGCCATTTTGACGGTATCGCCGTGACGCTTGCCCTCACTTCGACGGCGCTCGGCACGCTCGTGCCCATCATGCGTGAGCGTTCGCTGACCGGCACGCGCGTGGGCGACTCGATTCTCGCGTATGGCACCTGGGGCGAACTTGGGCCCGTGCTTGCTATGTCGGTGTTGCTGTCTGCCCGCACCGGTATCCAAACGCTCGTAATCCTTGGCTTGTTTGCGGTGGTCTGCGTGTTGCTGGCCGTGGTCCCAAGCCGCTCCAAGCGCGTCGGCAGCCGCTTCTTTGCGTTTGTCGAGGAGCGCGCCGATACCACGTCGCAGACGTTCGTGCGCCTGACGGTGCTCATCCTGGTCACGCTCGTGGCGTTCTCGGCCGTCTTTGATCTCGATATCGTGTTGGGTTCTTTTGCCGCCGGCTTTGTCCTGCGCTATATCATCCCCGAGGGCAATCATACGCTCGAGACCAAGCTCGACGGCCTGGCCTACGGCTTTTTGATTCCGGTGTTCTTTACCGTATCGGGCGCAAAGATCGACCTGACGGCCGTGGCGTCGCGTCCGGGCTTGCTCGCGGGCTTTATCGTGGCGTTGCTGATCATTCGCGCGGTGCCCATCCTTATTTCTATGAGCATATGTCCTGCGACGCGCGATGTGTCGGCGTATGGTCGCATTACCGTGGCCCTGTACTGCACCACGGCGCTTCCGATCATCGTTGCCGTGACGAGCGTTGCCGTCAACGCGGGTGCGCTATCGCAAGATATTGCGTCGGTCATGGTTGCCGCCGGTGCCATCACGGTGTTCTTGATGCCATTGCTCGCGCAGCTCTTCTACCGCGTGGTCGACGCCGCACCGGTCGCTGCCGTGGCAGAGGTTGCCGAGCATCCATCCGATGCGCTTGACATCCTGCGCGCCCATCACGATTTGGCGAGCCTGCTCGCACGCGAGCACGAGCTGCTGACCTCGCATGGACATGGGCGTTCGCTCGACGGCATACCTACCCTTGATTCCATTGCCGACCGCCTCTCGACCGAGGCAGCAAGCGGGCACATCGATGCCCGTATCGTGGACGCCGCTCATTTGCTGGCCGAGAAGACCTATGGCGACGAGATCGACCCGTCCAAGCTGACTCCGCGTGAGCGCCGCCGCTTGGAGCGCGCCAAGCTCGCCGTGCACGAATACCGCCGCCGCATGCTGGAGCTCTACGCGCGCGATGAAGCCCAGGACGACGACGGTAAGTAGTCGATAGTCTCTCAAGGGAGTCGCGTCACGCTTTGAAGGCTCGAAACGGGATGTGGTTTCCGAAACAGGGGCCGTTGGGAAACGGTGTCCCGGAATGGGCGTCCAGAGTGGGACGCGCTTTCCGCGAGAGACCCGTTGCGGAAACCACTTCCCAGAATCTGCGTTCAAAACGGGACGCAGTTTCCGCAAGGAGGTCCTGGGGGAAGCCGTGCCCCGTTCTGATCCGAAATTCTGGGACACGGCTTCCACTTCAAACAGAAGAAGGCGCGCTGCCTGCAGTTGATGCAGACGGCGCGCCTTCTTTGTTGGACTATGTTGAGGCTGGGAGCTGAGGCTTGTGGCCCCTTAGGAGCGGGCGGCTCCGTCGACGGGGAGGATGGCGCCCGTGACATAGGAGGACATGTCGCTTGCCAAGAAGACAAAGGCGTTGGCGACATCCTCGGGCTCGCCCATGCGGCCGAGCGGAATGGTGGCGATGATGGGCTTGATGACCTCTTCGGGCAGGTTGGCGACCATATCGGTCTTGGTTACGCCTGGGGCGACGGCGTTGACGCGAATACCCATGGGGGCGAGCTCGCGCGAGAGCGACTGGACCATTCCGTTGACGGCAAACTTGGACGTGGGGTAACCGACGCCGGAGGGCTGGCCGTACTTGGCGACCATCGAGCTTGTGGTAGTGATGGTGCCGCCGTGGCCGGCCTCGGTCATGATCTTGGCGGCAGCCTGGTGGCCATTAAAGACAGCGACGACGTTAAGGTTCATGACCTTTGCGAACTCCTCGGCCGTGTAGTCCAAAAGGGGCGAGCGCTGGGAGATGCCGGCGTTGTTGACGACCGTATCGAGACCGCCCATGTCGGCTGCAGCCTGGGTAAAGGCCTCGGTCACGGCCTCGAGCGAGGTGAGATCGCAGGAACGGCCCCAGACCTTGGCGTCGGGATAGACAGCTGTCAGCTTCTCAACGGCTTCATCGGCAGTCTCCTGGCGCGAGCCAAAGACGGTGACGGCGGCACCCTCCTCGATAAAACGGCAGGCGATGGCATAGCCGATACCACGCGTGCCTCCGGTGACGATTGCTTTCTTGCCCTCGAGCAACATGGTGCCTCCATTCTTCGGGGGTGGACGTACGCAGCACAGCGTAGCGGTAGCCGGAATCGGCCGCGTTTGCATATCGGTGAACGGTAGCCCGCGTTACCGATGAGCGGCTCGCGCAAATGTGCTCTGCCGTTGTGCTTAGGGCAGGAGACAAAAGGGCTCCCGTCCCACATCGGACGGGAGCCCTCAAAGCGCGTATTGCTAGGCGATTGATGGACTAGTTGGCCATGACGCCTTCGGTCCAGGCCTCGACGTCCTCGATGCGCAGGACGTTGGCGACCTCGGCCACGCAGTCGACGCCGGCAAGCTCGGCGGCGGCAGCCTGGACGTCCTTCTCGAGCGCGCGGTGCGTCAGGAAGATGACCGAGCAGGCATCGCTGACGCCCGACTTGCCGTCCTCGACCTGGTTGATGAGCGAGATCGAGATGTTGTGCTTGGCAAAGATGTCGACCGTCTCGGACAGGGCGCCCACGCGGTCGGCGACCTTCAGGCGCACATAGTACTTGGTCTGGAGCTTGTCCATGGGCTTAAAGGCGAGGTTGTGACCATAGGGCTCAATCTCGGGCAGCGGAGCCACGCCGCGGCTGATCTGCTCGGAGAGCGACAGGATATCGCCCACGACGGCGCTCGCGGTGGGGAAGGAGCCTGCGCCGGCACCGTAGAACATGGTCTCGCCCACGGCGTCGCCTACCACGTAGACAGCGTTCATGGCGCCGTTGACCTTGGCAAGCATGTGATCGGCGGGGATCAGCGTGGGATGCACGCGGACGTCGACGCCGGCGTCGGTGTTGCGGGCGATGCCGAGCAGCTTAATGGTGTAGCCGAGCTCGCGGGCCTGGGCGATGTCCTCGGCGCCGATGGTACGGATACCCTGCTGGTATACGTCGTCGGTGGTCACGCGGGTGCCAAAGCCGATGGAGGCGAGGATGGCCGTCTTGCTGGCGGCGTCGAAGCCGTCGACGTCGGCGGACGGGTCGGCCTCGGCATAGCCCTTGGCCTGCGCGTCGGCAAGCACGTCGGCGTAGTCGGCGCCCTCGGCGTCCATGCGCGACAGGATATAGTTGGTGGTACCGTTGAGAATGCCGGCGATGGTCAGGATCCTGTTGCCCACCAGGTCGTGCTCGAGCGTGCTCACAATGGGGATGCCGCCGCCGCAGCTGGCCTCGCACTTAATCTGCACGCCGCACGCGCGCGCCTTCTCGGCGAGCGTCTCGACATGACGGCCCAGTAGGGCCTTGTTGGCAGAGACGACGTGCTTGCCGTTCTCGAAGGCAGTGGTGAAAATCTCGGTCGCGGGATGCTCGCCGCCGATGAGCTCGACGACGATATCGACGGCGGGGTCGGTGACGACGTCATGCCAGTCACTCGTAAAGGCCTCGCGCTCAATGCCTGCCGCCTCGGCCTGCTCCCAAGCAAGCGCGCAGGCGCGGGTCAGCTTAAGGTCGATGCCGTAGGCTGCAAGGTACTCATCGTGGTGGCTCTTGATCAGACGGGCCACGCCGCCGCCGACGGTTCCCAGACCGATCAGACCGACGTTCACGGTGCGCAGGGGTTCGCTCATAGATAGCTCCTTCGTGCATCTTATGGATGGATTAACCGCTTAAAGGTTGAGTGCATTCTAGCGTGAACCGAGGGCGTGTGCTCGCCAGGCAACAGGAGTCGCACAAAACGGCACCCCCGAAACGCTGCGGAAACATTGGAAACATGCTCGCTACATACGACCTACAGCCTATGTGATTCAGGACGGCAAGTACATCGCTGCCTAGGTGCGCACAAAACGCGAGCGGTGAGGCTGTTTTAATCAGGGCAGGGACGCTTGTAACAGAACGGAAACAATACTTTCACACAATAAAGTGGCTAAACTGCATAAACCGATAGAAATACGCATGAATATGGATAAACGGACAAAACAAAAGAAAAGTTGAAATAATCGCCACTTTTCTCAACTAAAGCGTCTACTATTTTGCGAACGCCGAACACGGCGAAGGATGGCCTGTCGGGTTACCGAAACCCGACGAGATTTGAGAGGAGAGCCGCATGTCGAGCCTCACCGGTAAGTCATTGAACCCTGTTATGAATCGCAGGAGCGTTATCGCGAGCGCAGCAGGTCTGGGGGCGATGTCCATTCTAGCTGGTTGCTCCTCCAACGGCGGCGACAGCGGTTCCGCTTCGGGCGACGCTTCGTTTAAGATCGGCACCATCGGCCCGCTGACCGGCGCCAACGCGTCCTACGGCAAGTCCGTTACCCAGGGCGTCGAGCTCGGCTGCAAGGATTTCTCGACCAAGGAGCTGCCGCTTGCCAGCAAGGCCGAGGACGACCAGGCCGACGGCGAGAAGGCCGTCAACGCCTTGAATACCCTGCTCGACTGGGGCATGCAGGCCCTCGTCGGCCCGACCACCACGGGTGCGTCGGTTGCCGTTGCCGCAGAGTGCGGTAACGACCCCAAGACGTTCATGATCACCCCGTCCGCGTCCTCCGAGGACGTCACCGACGGCAAGGATTGCGTCTTCCAGGTTTGCTTTACCGACCCCAACCAGGGTGTCAACGCTGCCAAGTTCCTGGCGCAGAAGTATGCGGACGAGAAGTTCGTGCTGTTCTATAACTCCGGCGACGCTTATTCTGCGGGTGTCGCAGATTCCTTTAAGGCCCAGGCCGCTGAGTCCAAGCTCGAGATTGTCGACGAGGAGACCTTTAAGGACGACTCCGCCACGAGCTTTACCAACCAGCTGACCAAGGCCAAGCAGGCCGGCGCCACCATGATCTTTGCGCCGATCTACTACACGCCGGCGTCCGTCCTGCTCAAGAACGCCAAGGACATGGGCTACGACGTCAAGATGATGGGCTGCGACGGCATGGACGGCATCCTGGGCGTTGAGGGCTTCGATACCTCTCTTGCCGAGGGTCTGCTGCTCATGACCCCGTTCTCCGCCGACGACGAGAAGAACGCCGACTTCGTCAACGCTTACAAGGATAAGTACGGCGATACTCCCGACCAGTTTGCCGCCGACGCCTACGACGGCGTGCATGCGGTGGCCGAGGCCGTCAAGGAGGCCGGTCTTGGTGTCGACGCCGATCCGACCGAGGTCGCCGAGAAACTGTCGAAGGCTATGCTCAAGATTACCGTTGACGGTCTGACCGGCAAGCTCACCTGGAACGATAAGGGCCAGGTCCAGAAGGAGCCCACGGCGTACGTCATCACCGACGGCAAGTACGTACAGGCCTAATAGGCCGCCTTACATAGAGCGGTTTTGATCCCAAGCAGGGGAGGTTTTGGCCTTCCCTGCTTGCTTGGTATCTAGGGACGATGTAACGTCCCTGTTTCATACATCAACTGGAAACCTATTCGAAAGGGGGATGTGGAACATGACGGTCTTTATCCAATACCTGGTCAACGGCCTGTCCATGGGCAGCGTCTACGCCATCATCGCGTTGGGCTACACCATGGTCTACGGTATCGCCAAGATGCTCAACTTCGCTCACGGCGACGTCATCATGGTCGGTGCCTATGTCTCGTTCTGCGCCACGTCGTATCTCGGCCTCCCGGGCTGGGCATCTGTAGTTCTCTCTTGTGTGGTCTGTACCGTTCTCGGTGTTCTCATCGAGGGTCTGGCCTATAAGCCGCTGCGCCAAGCAGGCCCGCTGGCCGTTCTGATCACGGCTATCGGCGTGTCTTACTTCCTGCAGAACGCCGCGCAGCTTCTGTGGGGCGCCACGCCCAAGAACTTCACTTCGCTCGTCACCTTCCAGGTGCCGGAGTTCTTGGCCAAGTTCAACGTAAGCGCCGTCTCGCTCGTCACCATCGTCGCCTGCCTGGTTATCATGGCCGGCCTGATGTTCTTTACAGGTAAGACCAAGATGGGCAAAGCCATGCGCGCCGTGTCCGAGGACAAGGCCGCCGCTCAGCTCATGGGCATCAACGTCAACCGCACCATCTCGATGACGTTCGCCATCGGCTCTGCCCTTGCCGCCATCGCCGGTGTGCTCCTGTGCTCCTACTCGCCGGTGCTGCAGCCCACGACGGGTGCCATGCCTGGCATCAAGGCCTTCGACGCCGCCGTCTTCGGTGGCATCGGCTCCATCCCTGGCGCCTTTGTCGGCGGCATTCTCATCGGCATTATCGAGGCGATGGCGCAGGCTTACATTTCCACGAGCCTTGCCAACTCCATCGTCTTTGGTGTTTTGATCATCGTCCTGCTCGTCAAGCCTGCCGGCCTCTTGGGCAAGTACGTCCCCGAGAAGGTGTAGGTGAGCGTTATGAAGTTTCTTAAAGACAAGCAGACGCGTCACGACTTTGTCACGTATGCCATGTGCATCGTGGCCTTCGCCATCGTGTTCTTTATGCAGTCCAACCATATGATCCCGCGCATGATCGCCGGTCAGCTGGTCCCCATTACGGCCTATATCGTTATGGCCATTTCCCTCAACCTCGTTGTCGGCATCGCGGGCGACCTGTCGCTGGGCCATGCGGGCTTTATGAGTGTCGGTGCCTACACGGGTATCGTCACCGCGGTCGCCCTCGAGAGCGCCGTTCCCTCCGATCCGGTGCGCCTTATCATCAGCATCGTGGTCGGCGCTATCGCTGCCGCCATCCTGGGCTTCTTGATCGGCATCCCAGTCCTGCGCCTGAGCGGCGATTACCTGGCTATCGTGACGCTGGCCTTTGGCGAGATCATCAAAGAGATCGTCACTTGCCTTATCGTGGGTGTCGACTCGCGCGGCCTGCACGTGATCTTTAACATCACGGGCAACTCTACGATCGACGACCTGCACCTGCTCGAGGACGGCACCGCCATCATCAAGGGCGCCCAGGGCGCCTCGGGCGTGTCGACGTACTCGACCTTCCTTGCCGGCGCCATCCTGGTCATGGTCGCACTCGTGATCGTGCTCAACCTGGTTCGCAGCCGTACCGGCCGTGCCATTATGGCCGTGCGCGATAACAAGATTGCAGCCGAGTCCGTAGGCATCTCCGTCACCGAGTACCGCATGATCGCCTTCGTGGTTTCCGCTGCCCTCGCCGGTGCTGCCGGAGCTCTCTTCGGCGGTAACTTCTCGCAGCTCTCCGCCACCAAGTTCGACTTCAACACGTCCATCCTCATCCTGGTGTTCGTGGTTCTGGGCGGTCTGGGCAATATGCGCGGCTCCGTCATCGCGGCGGCGTTGCTCACGGTGCTTCCCGAACTGCTCCGTCAGTTCTCGGACTACCGCATGCTCATCTACGCCATCGTGCTGATCCTGGTCATGATCTTTACCAACAACCCGCAGCTCAAGGCGTTCTTCGGTCGCGTCAAGGACCGCTTTGCTTCCAAGAAGGAGGTGGCAGCCGATGCCCAGTAAATTTGAGTTCAACAAGGGCAAGATGGTCCCGTATCCTTCTGGCGCCATCGTTCCCGACCGCGATCTGGGCGAGCGCCCGGCGCTCGAGTGCATCCACTTGGGCATTGAGTTCGGTGGCCTTAAGGCAGTCGACGACTTTAGCTTGACTATCGGCAAGACCGAGATCGCCGGTCTGATCGGCCCCAACGGTGCCGGTAAGACCACGGTCTTCAACCTGCTCACCAAGGTGTACCAGCCCACGCACGGCACCATCCTGCTCGACGGCGAGGACACCTCGGGCAAGTCGGTCTATCAGGTCAACCGTATGGGCATTGCCCGTACCTTCCAAAACATCCGCCTGTTCAACACCATGACGGTGGAGGATAACGTTAAGGTCGGCCTGCATAACCAGGAGCGCTACTCCGGCTTTGAGGGCGTGCTGCGTCTGCCGACGTATTGGAAGCACGAGAAGGCCGCCCACGAGCGTGCCATGGAGCTGCTGTCCATCTTTGATATGGAGCATCTGGCAAACGAGCAGGCCGGATCGCTGCCTTACGGCGCTCAGCGTCGTCTGGAGATCGTCCGCGCGCTTGCCACCAACCCCAAGCTACTGCTGCTCGACGAGCCTGCCGCCGGCATGAACCCGTCCGAGACCGCGGAGCTCATGGAGAACATCGTTAAGATTCGCGACACCTTTGGTATCGCCATCATGCTTATCGAGCACGACATGTCGCTCGTCATGAATATTTGCGAGGGTATCTGCGTGCTTAACTTTGGTAAGGTCATCGCCAAGGGCACGGCCGAGGAAATCCAGAACAACGACGCTGTTATCGAGGCGTATCTGGGCAAGCAGGATAAGGGGGAGAACTAAATGGCAGAGCCGATGCTTTCCGTCTATAACATCAACGTCTGGTACGGCGCCATCCACGCCATCAAGGACATCTCCTTTAACGTCAACGAGGGCGAGATCGTTGCTCTGATCGGTGCGAACGGTGCCGGCAAGTCCACAACGCTCAAGACCGTCTCGGGCCTGCTGCGCTCCAAGACCGGCTCCATCAAGTTTATGGGCGAGGACATTACCCATACGCCCGCCGATAAGCTGGTTGGTAAGGGCCTGGCTCAGGTCCCCGAGGGCCGTCGCGCCTTTTTGCAGATGACGGTCGAGGAGAACCTGGAGATGGGCGCCTATACACAGCCCAAGTCCACGGTTGCTCCGGGCCTTGAGCGCGTCTACGAGCAGTTTCCGCGCCTGAAGGAGCGCCGTCGCCAGGTCGCCGGCACCCTTTCGGGCGGCGAGCAGCAGATGCTCGTTATGGGCCGCGCCCTTATGAGCAACCCCAAGCTGCTCATGCTCGACGAGCCTTCCATGGGCCTGGCGCCGATTCTGATTGAGCAGATCTTCCAGATTGTCGAGGACCTGCACAAGGCCGGCACCACGGTACTTCTGGTCGAGCAGAACGCGCAGATGGCGCTCTCGATCGCCACGCGCGGCTACGTGCTCGAGACCGGCAAGATCACCATGACCGGCACGGGCCAAGAGCTCCTGCACGACGATAACGTCCGCAAGGCTTACCTCGGAGGCTAGCCAATCCAACAAAAGGGGCGCTGACTATCCCGGTCAGCGCCCCTTTTTTAAGTTGCGGTGAAATAGGGACTAAATAGGGATTCTAGACGCCAAAACAGTCCCTATTCCACCGCAACTTCATTGGGGCGTGCGACGGTGACCTTCCCAAATTAGCACCCCTGCACCAAGCCAAGGCCCCGTTTCGGAATGTGCTGGAACGGGGCCTTGGCGGTTGGGGTCTACTGGGTTTTGTTCGCTAGTCTACCTTTTGTCCGCATGTGGGGCAGAACTGGGCTTCGGGTACGAGCGGGGTCCCGCAGTGACGGCAGAAGCGGGCAGGCTCGCTTGGAGCTGCCGGCATCGTCGGTGCCGCGGGTGCCACGGCGTTCTGCTGGGCGTGCTTCTGACGACGACGCTGCTTACGCTGAGGTTTAGGCGCTGCGGCTACTGCACCGTTCGCGGCCTTCGCGCGCTTCTTGCGGATGCAAAGAATAACGATCGCGCCACCGATGATGAGGACGATCGCCACGCCACCGCCAATAACAAACGGCAGGTGAGTCTGGACAAAGTAGAGAATATCCTCAGGCAGCGAATGGGGAATATTGGACTTGTAGATGTTCACATGAAGTATCGAGGAGTCATCATTGTCGAAATAGGCTGCCAAAATCTTGCGATCGCCGTTCATGAACGAAAGGTGGTCGCACCAATGAGAGTCAAACTCGCTCTTTGCTCCGGTCTGAGCATCGACTAGGCATGCTGAGGACCTGTCGTCGTCTGAGTATTTTCCAAGCAGAATGCTGCCGTCATGCGATACATCGCTGAGATATCCATCGCCAAAGGGATATGCAATTGAGCTGATGATCTTGTCGCTTTTCAGGTCATAAACACTAAGATTCGCATCCTCTTCATTTAAATAGTAATCCCCGTCATCCTCTTCAAAAAGATCGTTCGACCCCTTCTTTGTATAGAGGACATAAAGCTCTGCCGACGGGTATGAAACAGGCCATTCAGGAGCGTGGTCGTCATCGTTAAATAGAACGCTCATGTTTCCGTCACGGTCTGCTTTTATTAGTGTAGTGTCGCTCTGAAGATAAATATCGTCGGAATTCAAGCTGGTGAGAATGTAGTCGATGTCCGAAGACCTATCGTCTTTCTTAACGTTAACTGTTTTCAATTCCGTTGACCCTGTATCGCAATTGAAAACCCTAAGAGAAACAATGCCTTTCTCAGTATCGTATGGCCAGAAATAGAGACGGCTCATATCGTTTGAGTAGTAGCAATAAGAGTCATCTTTATCCGATTGATATGTTTGAATTAACTCGTCAGACTTAAGGTCATAGATCTCGATTTTTTTAAGCTCAGATTCATTGTCATAATGTTCCACGGCTGCCCTATTGCCGTCGTAAGAGACGGTTGTACTGGTGTAGGCATATTTGGCCGAAGTGATGGGATGGGCTGTTTGGGAATGATTTTCTGGAGAGAATACGACCAAATTATTGCCGTCTTGCCAGTAGAGCTGATTGCTGGATGTGGGGCATGCTGATCCAAGGCTTTTGTCCGGGATGGCAACTGGGCTTGCACTGCCGTCTTTAAAATTGATGAGGGTTATGCTCTTTAAGTTGTAACCGTCATCCTCATCGTAATCGCAATCGTATAATTAGCCGAACTTTGAATCGTCGCTTGTGCTGACATACGAGTTATCGCTGCTGACCTTAAAGCTATACGACTTCTCAAGTTCAGGCGTTGGTACGCTGCCGCCGGCTAATGCTGCGGGAGGGGCTGCGAACGGAGACAAGGCCGCGATCAGGCCGATGGCGACTGCTGCGATCCTTCCGCTCTTTTGGATGCTCTTAAACATGGCAATCCTTTCCTCTGGATACGAATGTCGATACTGCTATGGTTGACCAAGATTCGCGAATCATGTTGCGCAACATTCACCATCGGCAACATTTTTCGGCAGCCGTGCCGTCCCCAAGAGATCATTCTGAGTTGCGGTGAAATAGGGACTAAATGGGGGCTCTAGACGCCAAAACAGTCCCTATTCCACCGCAACTTCATGGGGATGTGTGACAATGCCCGTCGGAAAACATCTGCTGTCTTTGGGGGCCTATCTATGCTGTACGAGTTTTGTGCCGAGAACTTTGAGCGAGTGCCGGCGGCCATCGAGGCCGGTGCGGGGCGCATTGAGCTGTGTGACAACCTCGCCGTCGGTGGCACCACGCCTTCCGCCGGCGTTATCAGCGCTACAGTCAGCTACGCTCACGAGCATGACGCGCGAGTGATGTGCATGATTCGTCCGCGCGGTGGCGACTTTCATTACAACCAGGACGAGCTGCGCATGATGGAGATGGACCTGGGCCTTGCTGTGAGCGCCGGCGTTGACGGCCTGGTCTTTGGCTGCTGCAAGCCCTGTGCCGGCGGCTGGGCGCTCGACGATCTTACGCTGGGCGCTCTCGTGATGGCTGCGGGCTGCGCGACCGAGGAGTGCAAGCGTGAGCCCATCGACATCACCTTCCACATGGCGTTTGACCAGCTCTCGCCCGAGGCTCAGCTCGACGCCATTGATACGCTCGCCGACTGCGGCGTTGCGCGCATCCTGACGCACGGTGGTGCTGCCGGCACGCCGATCGAGGACAACTTCGAAAACCTGGCTCGTTTAATCGAGTATGCGGGCGACCGTTTGACCATCCTTCCCGGCGGCGGCATCACTACGGCAAATCGCGACGCGGTCGCGGCGGCGCTCGGCGTCTCCGAGCTCCATGGCACCAAGATCGTGCCACTGGAGGTATAACCCGTGGCGCTGGTATTTGACGTTCGGCAGGCGAGCGGCAAGCCCGACGATAATCGTCGCCCTGGCACCGCGTGCCCCTTTTGCGACACGGAGGGGCTCGCCAACATCATCCAGCGCGATGGTGACTGCATCTGGCTCGAGAATAAGTTCAAGACCTTGCGGGCCACCCGTCAGACCGTATTGATCGAGTCGGCCAATCACGACGCCGACCTGGTGACCTATGAACCGGATGAGCTGCATCATGTGATACGGTTTGCCTTGGGCTGCTGGCAGCAGATGATTGATTCCCAACAGTACTGCAGTGTGCTCATGTACAAGAACAAAGGCCCGCTTTCGGGCGGCAGCCTCGTCCATCCGCATATGCAGATTGTGGGTCTGGAGCGGGAGGACGGTTATGCAGCACTAGCCCCCGCCAACTTCGAAGGCATCGATGTTTGGCGACACGGGAGGGTCGCGGTCAACATCTCAACCGAGCCGATCATGGGATTCTTTGAGGTCAACGTCTCGGCTCCACAGGGAATCGCCGCCAGCGACGACGCCCGCGACCAAGCTGAAACGGACCTGTTTGCCGATGCGATTCAGGTGGCCCTGCGCTATATCCTGCACGAACACCACGGCGGTCGCGCGGAGTCGTACAACTTGTTCTTCTACCACATGGACGGCCGGACCATTGCCAAGGCGTTGCCACGTTGGGTGGTATCGCCCTACTTCGTGGGCTATCGTCTGGCCCAGGTTAATGCCGAGACCACGCTCGATATCGACGCGGAGCGTCTGCATGCGCATCTGGAAACGCTCACGTAGCAAGGCGAGTGCCTGCGAAGAGCGTGCTGCCTAGCGTGCCATCGCGTCGCGTCCGGCCTTGACCCGCTTGCGCTGTTTGGCGCGCTCCTCGCCGGTTAGGCGCTCAAAGAGGTGCCCGATAATCGAGGCCAGTACCTGCTGAAACAGCGTTCCGCACATGACGGGGAACACGACTTCGCCCGGAAAGTACTGCGTGGCGATGACGGCGCCCGAAGAGATGTTGCGCATGCCGCAGGTAAAGCACATGGTAGTCGTCTCGCTATATGGCAGATGCAGCGCGCGAGCGACCAGAAAACCGACGACAAAGCCGCTGATGGCGAAGGCCAAAATAAAGAGGGCGACTTCCAGGCGCGCCGTGTTCATGTGCAGCACGTAGTCGCTCATGGCGGTGGAGTTGGACGCGATGACACCCATCATCATGAACTTGCAGGCAGGCGAGAGCGTGGGGGAGAGTTTCTCATGACCCCAGCCGCGCGTGAGTTCGTTAATGACGATACCGAGCACGGCGGGTATGGCGATCATGAAGGCCATGTCTTGCATCATGCTCGGCACATCGATCGAGACGGTGGCGCCCAGCAGGAGCTTGAGCGTAAGAGGAATCGTCACAGGCGAGATAACCGAGGACGTCAGGATAATGGTGAGCGCGAGCGGGCCGTTGCCGCCGAACATGCTAATCCACATAAAGGCAGTGACCGCCACGGGTACGCTGTACTCGAGTACGATGCCGCAGACAAGGTTGGGGTTGGAGCCAAAGAACAGCGACCCCATGGCATAGGCTGCTATGGGAATGAGCACCGCGGAGACGAGCAGCGCCAAAATTAGATGCAGGGGACGGCGGAACACCTCAGCCACCTGGTGAAAGGTGTTGCTGAGCGCACCCTGAAACGTCATGAAGGCAAACAAGGTGGGAACGATGGGCTTGAGTACGCCAATCTGCTGGGGAAAGAGCACGCCGAGCGTCACGCAAATCGGAACGATGACCTGCATGTGCCCCGCGAGAAATTTACCCAGTCCAACCCATTGCTTCATATGCTCTTGTGACTCCCTTTGCTCGTGAATCCGGTTTGAATGGATATGCTAGACGCTCGCATGCGTCCGCGCGTCAGAAACGCTCGATTATTTCGAGGCTATTACCGGCATCGTTTACCGAAACCACGGCGTGCTGCGAGGTTCTGCGTCCGTGCCGCACGGTATAATAAATCCGTTCAACAGATCTGCCTGCCGAAGCGGGCATACACAGAGGACTCATCGCTATGAACCGTGAGAGGTATCGCGGCGACCTGCCCCTATCGGGGGTGGGCGCCTATGTCATCGCTTAAGACGACGCATCGCTGGGCGGTCGCTCAGCAAAACCCCGAGCTCGAAAAGGAGCTTTCGGCTGGCCTGGGCATACCCGGGTTGGTGGCGCGCATTATGGTTGCGCACGGCATTACATCCATCGAGGAAGGCCAGCTGTTTTTGACGCCTTCGCTCGATCGCGACTGGGCCGACCCACTCATTATCCCGGGCATGTCGGCCGTTGCCGACCGTGTCGAGCGTGCTATTCGCAACCACGAGCGCATCGCGGTCTTTGGCGATTTTGACGTTGACGGTATTACGTCGACCTGCCTGTTGACCGAGGCGCTGCGCATGTTTGGCGCCAATGTCACACCGTTTATTCCGCATCGCTTTGACGAGGGCTACGGTCTTTCGCGCGCGGCGCTCGACCGCGTTAACGAGCTCGCTCGCCCCCAGCTGATCGTGACCGTCGATAACGGCATTGCCGCCAAGGAAGAGGTCTCCTATCTGGAGAGCCTGGGGATCGATTTGGTGGTCACGGACCATCACGAGCCCTCCGACCAGGTGCCGCAGGGCGTGCCCCTGACCGACCCCAAGCTCGAGGACGAGGGCCCCTCGCGCGAGCTTGCCGGTGCCGGCGTGGCGCTCAAACTGGTGCAGGTTCTGGGCGAGCGTCTGGGCAAGCCGTCGTATTGGCGTTCGCTGATCGAGGTTGCGGCGCTTGGCACCGTGTCCGACATGATGCCGCTCACGCCCGAGAATCGTGCACTGGTCGCCGAGGGCATCCAGCAGATGCGCGTGACCGCCCGCCCCGGCTATATCGCGCTGGCCGCGCTCGCCAAGGCCGACCTCTCTAGTATTACGGCCGATGGCCTGTCGTTTTCGCTCATTCCCCGCTTAAACGCCGCCGGCCGCATGGCCGATCCCAAGCTGGCGCTCGACCTGCTGCTTGCCCGCGATCCTATCGAGGCAAGCGCGCTGGCGGCCGAGCTCGAGGAGATCAACCGTCAGCGTCGCGAGATTGAGGCGGAGCTTACGCGCGATGCCATGGCAAAGGTCGAGGAGACCTATGATGGCGGTCGCGCAATCGTCGTGGGCGGTGAGGGCTGGCACGAGGGCGTCAAGGGCATCGTAGCGAGCCGCCTGACCAACCGTTATCACGTGCCGGCGCTGCTGTTCTCGATCGAAGACGGTATCGCTCGCGGTTCGGGCCGCTCGGTGGGCAAGGTCAACCTGTTCGACGCCGTAGAGCGCTGCTCCGATCTGCTGATTCGTCGCGGCGGGCATGCGGGTGCGGTGGGCGTGACCATCGAGGCGTCCAAGCTCGACGAGTTCCGTCGTCGCCTTTCCGCCGTGCTGTCCGAGCTTCCTACCGAGGATTTTGAGGACACCGACGAGGTTGCCGCCACCGTCGACCTCTCCGAGCTGAATATTGAGACCATCGAGCAGATCTCCCGTCTTGAGCCGTTTGGCCAGGGCAACAAGGTGCCGCTGTTGGCGGCCGAGGGTGTGACGATGTGCGACCGCGCCGTGGTGGGCAAAACCGGCGAGCACATGCGCTTCGTGGCGACCGATGGTGCCGCGAGTGTGCCGGCCATTATGTTCCGCGTGCCGCAGATCGATAAGCTCATCAATTGCGATAGCGCCGTCGATTTGGTGTTCGAGGCCGTGGCCGAGCATTGGCAAGGTCGCGTAAAGCCAAAGCTCATGATCAAGGATGTCTTGGTCCGCGATACCACAGCGCCCAGCGTTGACGATCCGGCATGTGAGCTTCGCCGCGGCGTGGAGCCTGCGGACGCCGGTCTTCGTCTGGAGTCCCGAAAGCGCCAAACGCTCGCCCAGCTTTCCTATACCGAGCTGACGCGCTCGCTTATCCATAGCTTTATCGGCTCGAACCAGCCGCACCGTGCGCAGGTCGAGGCGCTCGATGCCCTGGCCGATCACCAAAGTGTTCTGGCCGTTATGGGAACGGGGCGCGGCAAGTCTCTTATCTTCCATGTGCATGCCGCGCGCGAGGCGGTCCTTCGCGGGCGTGCGAGCATCTTTGTCTATCCGCTGCGCGCGCTCGTTGCCGACCAGGCCTATCACCTCTCGTCGACGATGGCCGCGCTCGGCATTGGCGTCGGCGTGCTGACCGGCGAGACCGTGGAGGCGGCGCGCGATGACGTGTTTGCTGGCTTGGCTTCGGGCCGCACCGGCATCGTGCTCACGACGCCCGAGTTCCTGTCCATTCACCGCGACCGCTTTGCGCGTTCGGGCCGCATCGGTTTTGTCGTTATCGATGAGGCGCATCATGCCGGTCTTGCCAAGGGCGGCGACCGCAGCGCCTATCTCGACATGCCCGATATCCTCAAGGCCCTGGGCGACCCGGTCGTTCTGGCCACGACTGCCACCGCAACGGCTCCGGTTGTGGCCGAGCTCGCCCGCGTGCTACCGATTACCCGCACGGTGGTCGACGAGACGGTGCGCGAGAACTTGCAGCTCGAGGATGACCGAGATCTTGCGAGCCGCGAGAACCGCCTGGTGTCAATCGTGGCGACGGGGGAGAAGACCGTCATCTACGTCAACTCGCGCGACCAGTCTGTGGCGCTTGCTAAGACGCTGCGCAAGCGGGTGCCCGATTGCGCGACCCGCATCGCGTTCTATAACGCGGGGCTTGCGCGCTCCGATCGTCGCCGTGTCGAGGAAGCGTTTCGTGACGGAAGCCTCAGCTGCATCGTTTCGACCTCTGCCTTTGGTGAGGGCGTGAACCTTCCCGATATTCGCCATGTCGTGCTCTACCACATGCCGTTTGGCGCCATTGAGTTTAACCAGATGAGCGGACGCGCCGGTCGCGATGGACAGCCTGCCGTGATTCACCTGCTCTATTCGTCGCGTGACGCTCGCATTAACGAGCGCCTGCTCGACTGCTACGCGCCCGAGCGCGATGAGCTCGTCACGCTCTATCGAGCGCTGCAGACTATGTGGCGCTCCAACCGCGGCAAGACCGGGGACGACTCGTTTAGTGCGAGCGATATCGACATCGCGCAGATGTGCCTCGCCATCGATGCTCGCACGCCGGTCGACGAGCGCTCGGTGGAAAGCGGACTGGGAATCTTCGAAGAGCTTGGTTTCTGTCGCGTTTCGGGGTTTGACGACACCCGTCGCATCGCGATGGCCGAAAACCCCGGCCGCGTGCAATTGAGCAGGTCAATTCGCTATTTGGAGGGCTTGCGCTCGCGCATGGAGTTCTCGGCTTTCCGGAGCTGGGCACTCGATTCGTGCGCTTCTGATATGCTAGCCAAAGTTAACCGCCCGATCGTACCGCGGGCCTAGGGGAAGGGGACCTCGATGGATGCCGCAGCCCGTACCGCCCATGATTCCACCCTCCAGCCGTTTTCGGAGATGGAGCACTATAAGCATGCCGATGAGCTGCCGCCCGAGATTATGGCGGACAGCTACGACAAGCTGGAGCGCCTGTGCCTCAAATATATGAATGAGGACGACTTTTCTAAGGTGGAGCAGGCCTATTGCTTTGCTGCCGAGAAGCACTGCAACCAAAAGCGCCGCTCGGGTGAGATGTACATCAACCATCCCGTCGAGGTTGCCATCATTTTGGCCGACCTCAAGATGGACTGCGATGTGGTGTGCGCCGCGCTGCTGCACGATACCGTCGAGGACACCGAGACCTCGCTCGCCGATGTTTCCGGCCTGTTTGGCGATACGGTGGCCGAGCTCGTCGATGGCGTGACCAAGCTCACCAACATCGAAGTCGATAGCATGGACGAGAAGCAGGCGCTTACGCTGCGCAAGATGTTCCTCGCCATGTCCAAGGACATCCGCGTCATTATCGTTAAGCTTGCCGACCGTCTGCACAACATGCGTACGCTGGCGGCCCTTCGCGAGGATCGTCGCCTGTTTAAGGCTCGCGAGACCATGGACGTGTATGCGCCCCTGGCCGACCGTCTAGGCATGAGCTCTATTAAGTGGGAGCTCGAGGACCTGTCCTTCTTCTACCTTGAGCCCGACGCCTACCAGCGCATCGCGCGCATGGTGGCTGAGTCGCGCGAGGTTCGCGAGCGCTATCTGGCCGAGACCATCAAGACGCTCACCGACGAGCTCAACCGCATTGGCCTGGAGGGCTTCCAAATTAATGGCCGCTCCAAGCACTATTGGTCCATCTACCAAAAGATGAAGCGCAAGGGCAAGGAGTTCTCCGAGATTTACGACCTGGTGGCGCTGCGCGTCATCACGCATTCGGTGCGCGATTGCTATTCCACGCTTGGTGCAGTGCATACGCTGTGGCACCCCATGCCCGGTCGCTTTAAAGACTATATCGCCATGCCCAAGGTCAATAACTACCAGTCGCTCCACACGACGGTTATCGGCCCCACAGCTCGTCCGCTCGAGATTCAGATTCGAACCTACGAGATGCATGAGCAGGCCGAGTACGGCATTGCCGCCCACTGGCTGTATAAGAAATCGGGCGGATCGTCTGCTTCCAAGACCAATGATGCTCAACGTTTGGACGACCAGATTAACTGGCTCAAACATTCGCTCGATTGGGCAGCGTCTGACGAGATTACGGACGCCAAGGAATACCTGCACTCGCTGAAGGTCGATCTGTTCGACCAGGAGATCTTTGTCTTTACACCCAAGGGTGAGGTCATGGCGCTTCGTGCCGGCTCCACGCCGCTCGACTTTGCCTATGCCGTTCACACCGAGGTGGGCAACCACTGCGTCGGTGCCAAGATCAACGGTGCGGTGGCCCCGCTCACGCACGAGATCAAGACGGGCGATCGTGTCGAGATCCTGACCAACAAGAGCTCCAAGCCGTCGCGTGATTGGCTCAAGATCGTTAAGACGCCTTCCGCCAAGTCAAAGATCCGCCGTTACTTCGCCGCCGCGACCAAAGACGATGACGCTGCTGCCGGCCGCGATATACTGGCCAAGGACCTGCGCAAGCGCGGGTATGGCATCTCTACGCCGCGATCCACGCGTGCGCTCAACGCCGTGGCGGAGCAGCTGAACTTCAAGCAGCTCGAGGACCTGTTTGCCGCCGTGGGCACCGGCAAGGTTGCCCCGCGCGCTGTGGGTAACAAGGTCGAGCAAATCTTGGACCCCAAGCCCGAGGAACAGCTCACCAAGGCCGAGGCTATCGCCGAGGTCGTGAAGCAGCCTGCCCGTGGCTCCAACCGCAAGCCGCAAAAGCGCGGCAAGAGCGCCAGCAACGGCATTATCGTCAAGGGCGAGAGCAACAGCGGTCTGCTGGTCCGTCTGGCGCATTGCTGCAACCCCGTGACGGGCGACGATATCGTCGGCTTCATCACGCGCGGTCGTGGCGTTTCGGTGCATCGCGCCAACTGCCCCAACGTCAAGGGTCTTATGGAGCATCCCGAGCGCATGATCGAAGTGGAGTGGGACGGCGCTGCCGACGCCCTCTTCCAGGTCGAGATCGTGGTCGAGTGCCTGGACCGCATGGGCCTGCTCAAGGATGTCACTATTGCCATTGGCGATGCGGGCGGCAATATCCTTTCTGCCGCCACGTCGACCAACCGCGAGGGTATTGCAACCCTGCGCTTTATGGTCGAGATCTCGGACGCGAGTGGTCTGGATCCGCTGCTGGCCTCTATCAGCAGCGTCGACTCGGTCTACGACGCGCGCCGCCTGATGCCCGGCGAGGGTGGAGCCCAGCTTAAGCGCCGCGTTTAGTCGCGACGAACGTGCCACATTATCGATATTCGCTACACTCGAGGCATCGTTTGATGCCTCGAGTCCTATAGAGAGGAGAGGGACATGAGTGCTGTGTCCTTGGATGTAACTCCTAAGGGATCGGTCGAGATTGAGACGCTCGTAAACGGTCCCATTCAGACCAATAGCTATGCTGTTATCTCGGACAATGAGTGCGTGATTATCGACCCCGCATGGGAAGGCGAGCGTTTGGTGAGGCATATTCGAGCCGAGCATGCCGGTGTACGCGTGCTTGGCGCCGTATGCACTCATGGCCATGCCGATCATGTTGGTGGTGTTGCCGGCGTGCGAACCACCGTTGGCGAGAGCTGCCAGTATGAGCTGTGTGCCAAGGATGCGGCGGTGCCGCATGCGAATATCGAGGAACAGCGAGCTATGTGGGGCATTGAGACGCCCGACCCCGGGGAGCCGACGCGCCTGCTCGCCGAGGGCGATGCTATCGAGGTGGGCGATATCTGCCTGCAGGTGATCGAGACACCAGGGCATACGCCGGGCGGGATCGTCTTGTTTGCTGCCACCAAGCAGGGGAACATCGCCTTTGTGGGCGACACCCTGTTTCCGGGTGGGCACGGCCGCACCGATCTTTCTGGAGGAGACGAGGCGGCGATTCTGCACTCGCTTTCCAAGCTCGCCCGGCTTCTCCCGCCCGATACCGTTTGCCTAACCGGCCATGGTGATTCGACCACCATGGCACGCGAGCTCATGCAGAACCCTTTCATGCAGGTGTAGCTTTATAGTCAGCTTCTAAAGCACGAGAAGCGTCCAAACGTCAAGCTATTTTTCCCCAACGGGTCAATTTCGTAGGGCAAACGGTCAAAAAAGTCTGTTTGGACGATATTCGTGAACAAACGAACGTTTATGCTCGGGTGCGCCGTGGTAAAATCACAGGCGTTATCGGAGCAACCTTACAGGAGGTTTCTTTTATGCTCGTCAACGCAGCAGACATGCTCAAGAAGGCCGAGGCCGGCAAGTACGCTCTCGGTGCCTTCAACACCAACAACCTCGAGTGGACCCTGGCTATTCTCCAGGCCGCCGAGGAGGCCAAGTCTCCGCTGATCCTTCAGTGCACCGCTGGTGCCGCTAAGTGGATGGGCGGTTTCAAGGTCTGCGCCGACATGGTCAAGGCTGCCGTCGAGGCCACGGGTGTTACCGTTCCCGTCGCCCTTCACCTCGATCACGGTTCTTACGAGGACTGCTTCAAGTGCATCGAGGCCGGCTTCACGTCCATCATGTATGACGGCTCTCACGAGGAGACCTTCCAGCTTAATCTCGACCGCACCAAGGAGCTCGTTGAGCTTGCCCACTCCAAGGGCATGTCCATCGAGGCCGAGGTCGGCGGCATCGGCGGCACCGAGGACGGCGTGACTTCCAACGGCGAGCTCGCTGACCCCGCTGAGTGCAAGCAGATTGCCGACCTGGGCGTCGACTTCCTCGCCTGCGGCATCGGCAACATCCACGGCGTGTATCCCGCCGACTGGGCTGGCCTTTCCTTCGAGCGTCTGGGCGAGATCAAGGCTCAGACCGGCGACCTGCCCCTCGTCCTGCACGGTGGCACCGGCATCCCCGAGGATCAGATCAAGAAGGCCATCTCCCTGGGCATCTCCAAGATCAACGTCAACACCGACCTGCAGCTCGTCTTCGCCAAGGGTGTCCGCGAGTACATCGAGGCTGGCAAGGATCAGCAGGGCAAGGGCTTTGACCCCCGCAAGCTCCTCAAGCCTGGTCGCGACAACATCGTTGCCCGCACCAAGGAGCTCATGGAGGAGTTTGGCTCCGTCAACAAGGCGTAAGTAGCGGTTTAACTTTCCCGTCGGAGGCCCCGTTCACCCTACGCTTTTCCCTTGCGCTCACCTGGCTTTGCCAGAAGTCGCGCAATGGGAAAAGCTCCGGGTGAACGGGGCCTCCTTTGTTAACTCGCTACAGGGTTACTGGGCTGAATTCATTTTTATAGGTACCGTTTATCGGTGTTGAGGGTTCCTTTGTTGGGGCTTTCTTTTTATCTCGCTACAATGGGTTTCAAGCGTTCTGGTGACTTGGAGTTTTGGTATGGCTGTTATTGATGTGCTGCCTTCGGATGGGAAGGTTATTGACGAGGGTCCTGTTGGTTGCTCTGTTGATGTTTGCTGTGATGACTTTCGTCATCTCGATATTGGTCTGCCGCCTGAGATTCTTCGTCTTAAGGATGCCGGGTATTTGACGCAGGCTGTTGCTGCCTGCGATCGCCTTTTGGAGCAGAATCCTGAGCCTTCGCTGGCTGCTTGTGTTCGTGCCGAGCGGTATCGCATGCTCGAGACGCCGCTTCATTTTTCGGTGTCGCGCGATCAGGCTATTGCGATGATTCGCGGGGAGTGGCCTGAGTTTACCGAAGAGCAGTTTGATGACCTGATTAATCGAAAGCGTATCGATTGGCGCTTTATCGATGGCGAGCTGTTTGTTCTCGATAACTTCCTTGATTCGCTTCGCGTGTACCCCAAGGAGGTTCCGGGCCTGCGTCTCGATTCTACGGACGGCATCGCGCTGCGTAACCAGATGCTCAGGGAGATGGAGTCGCAAAACGGGTTGACTCGCGTCATCACGCTCAAGGCATCCGTGTCTGTCCCCGGGGCTCTGGAGGGAGAGTTTGTTCGCGCCTGGCTACCCGTTGCCGCCGCCTGTCGTCAACAGTCTCATATCGAGGTTCTCGATATGACGTCGGAGGGTACCGTTGCCTCTGAAAACGTTTCGGCTCGCACTGCCTCTTGGACATCTTCGACTGAACATTCATTCTCGGTGACCTATCGCTATCACATCGATGCCGCCTATTGCGATATCTATGGTGGCGCGCTCCCATCGCATACGTGCATGGACACGCCGCTGCCCGAGGACACTTCTGAGGACCGTCCGCACATTGCGTTTACGCCGTATCTGCGACAGTTGACGGAGCGTGTTATTGACGGGCTCGAGGATCCGCTCGATCGCGCTCGTGCTATCTATGATTACCTGACGCAGCATATCGACTATCGCTATCAGCCACCGTACCTGCTTTTGGGATCTATTGCCGACGACTGCGCACACTCGCTCCGCGGCGATTGCGGCGTTATGGCGCTCACGTTTATCACCATGTGCCGCATCGCGGGCGTGCCTGCTCGTTGGCAGAGCGGCCTGTATGTTGCGCCCGATTCGGTGGGGCCGCACGATTGGGCTGAGTTCTATACGCCACAGACCGGTTGGCTTAACGCCGACGTATCGTTTGGTTCCTCGGCACGCAGGATGGGGGAGGAGTGGCGTCGTCGTCACTACTTTGGCAATCTCGACCCGTGGCGTATGGTGGCCAACAACCGATTCCAAGCTGAATTTGTGCCTGCTTTCGATGGTATGCGCGAGGATCCCTATGACAACCAGATGGGCGAGGCCTCGGTTGATGGACGTGGATGTCGTAAGCGGGAGATGTTGCGCAAGGTTGAGCTTATCGAAATGCTCGAAGTTCCATTTTCGGACTAATCAACAGAAAGCTGTGATAAACTAACTCACGCATTACGTGCCCGAGTGGCGGAATTGGCAGACGCAGTGGACTCAAAATCCACCGTTGGCAACAACGTGCGAGTTCGAGTCTCGCCTCGGGCACCATACATGCAAGTGAGCGTTCAAGGGGGTCAAGGCCCCCTTTTTCGTGCCGAACTCGCGTGAGCGCGCGGAGCGTTAAACAAACAGGCCAGCGGCCTGTTTGTAGCGGAGCGTGGCGAGGGCGCCATGCGCCCGAAGCCCGGGGCTTCGCGAAGCGAAGTCCCTTCGAGTCTCGCCTCGGGCACCATACATGCACCTGCGCTTCAAGGGGTCAAGGCCCCTTTTTCGTGTACGTAATGTGATAGCGCGCTGTACGTGTTATTATTCGCAAGGCGTTGTTTCCGCAATGCCCTAAAGAGGAACCCGAGGGTTCCCACCTTTTGGCGCCAATGAGCAGCTGACTGGTCATACAACCTAGATTCCCTTCCTCATACCGAGGATGTCTATGTGTACGACCTGGTTGCTGAAAAGCGCCGGGTTATTTTTTTATGAATGGAGGTAGGGAAAATAGCTAAGTCTGATGACACCCGCATCAACGACGAGATCACCGCATCTTCGTGCCGTTTGATTGGCGTCGATGGCTCTCAGCTCGGCCTGTTCGCCATCCGCGATGCCCAGCGCGTTGCTGACGATCAGGGTCTCGACCTGGTCGAGATCGCTCCCAACGCGGAGCCGCCGGTCTGCAAGGTCATGGACTACGGTAAGTTCAAGTACCAGCAGGCCATGAAGGCTAAGGCCGCTCGTAAGAACCAGTCCAAGGTCGAGGTCAAGGAAATGAAGTTCCGACCCAAGATCGACGTTGGCGACTACGAGACCAAGAAGGGCCACGTTCTGCGTTTCCTCAAGAAGGGCGCACGCGTTAAGATCACCATCATGTTCCGCGGCCGCGAGATGGCTCACCCGGAGCAGGGTCTTAACGTTCTCGAGCGTCTCGCCGAGGATCTCAAGCCTTACGCTACGGTCGAGTCCAAGCCTAAGATGGAAGGCCGTAACATGCTTATGCTGCTCGCCCCGATTAAGGGCGCCTTCGATGAGGATAAAGCGGCAAGCGATACCAAGTAACTAGTGTTCTGTAACCGATTAAGG
This sequence comes from uncultured Collinsella sp., assembly GCA_900548815.1. GTDB lineage: Bacteria > Actinomycetota > Coriobacteriia > Coriobacteriales > Coriobacteriaceae > Collinsella. Next base: position 954 of record URLR01000006.1, on the reverse strand, counting down.
AGTATTTCATGCCTAAGATGAAGTCCCACAGCGGCACCAAGAAGCGTTTCCGCAAGACTGGTACCGGCAAGCTTATGCGCGCCAAGGCTTTCAAGAGCCACATCCTGAGCAAGAAGTCCACCAAGCGTAAGCGTGGCTTCCGTCAGGAGACCGAGATCGCCGCTGCCGACCGCAAGGTCATCAAGTCGCGTCTCGCCTAAGTTCGCGTTCCCGTTTTTCGTTTTACCGTCTAGGAGTTGATAGAACATGGCACGTATTAAGCGCGCTGTTGCCGCCAAGAAGAAGCGCCGTACCGTTATGCACCGTGCGAAGGGTTACTACGGTGCCGCTTCGCGTACTTACAAGCATGCTAAAGAGCAGGTCCAGCACTCCCTGCAGTATCAGTATCGTGATCGCCGCAACAAGAAGCGCGAGATCCGCTCTCTCTGGATCACCCGCATCAACGCTGCCGCTCGCCTGAACGACATCTCTTACTCTCAGTTCATGCACGGCCTGAAGGTTGCCGGCATCGAGCTCGACCGCAAGGTCCTGGCTCAGATGGCTTACGAGGACATCGAGTCCTTCAACGAGCTGGCTGCCATTGCCAAAAAGGCTCTCGAGGCCTAATAGATTCTGTTGAATCGCTAGGGGAGTGTCGCACTGTGCGCGGCACTCCCTCTTTTTATCTAGAGCACTGGTTTATATAGCAAAAGCGCGGGTAGATAGACACTTACAGGTGACCGATCTTTATATATCTCTTAATCGAAGGGTCATCATCTGATACGCGCAGTATTTCTGCACCAGCCTTTCTATTACTTATATAGGAAGCGATAGGTTGTGTAGGACTTGTGAAGAGTGGAATTGACGTCCCACATCGCTTCGCGGTCTGGCAATATATCTCCTTGCCGCGCGGCCCGGTCGAACCGGATCAGCCGCGGGGCGTGCACCTTGAGAACCGGATACTGCGAGGATGGA
>URLR01000005.1 GCA_900548815.1 uncultured Collinsella sp. | reverse complement strand
TGCAGCAGGGGCTCTCAATGTTTTTATGTCCTGCTCATATCGTCTCTGCCGGCAGTTTGGGACACTCCTTACGGGGCACCCCCTCCACAGCGCCTATGCCAGCTTGTCGATTTGCCCAATCTCCCAGAGCGGAATGTTGACGAGCATGCCTTCGTCTCTATATGCCGCTAACGATGTTCTCACGCAGCGCTCGAGCTTGAACTTCTCGCAGGCAATCCTCAGACTCTTTGCTTTGAGATTCTCTGCCGCCTTGACCTCGAGCGGAAGCACGGTCCCCGCATGGTCGATGGCAAAGTCAGTCTCTGCATTGCCGGAGGAGGATGACCAATACGCGGGAGTTTTGCCTTGGAGCAAAAGCTCCTGTGCGACGTATTGCTCGGTCAGCGAGCCTTTGAACTCCGTAAAAACAGCGGGCCCGTTCAGAACAATGGCTGGCGTGAGGCCGGAGAGTGCTCCGAGGATGCCGGTGTCGATGCAGAACAGCTTGAAGCCCGAGAGATCCTCGTAGCTTGTGAGCGGTGCTCTTAGGGCGGAAACACGTGGTATCTTATGAACGATTCCATAGTCCATGAGCCACTGGAGGCTTTCTTCAAAATCGCGTGCGCGCGCCCCGGGACGAAGCGCGCCGTAGACGAACTTCTTGTTTTCCTTTGCGAGCTGGCCGGGAAGGGATTTCCAAACCAGCCTCATGCGCTCGACGATGCGGGCTGGCGCATGCTTGCCAAAATCGGATTCATAAGCTTCGATGATTTGCTGCTGAAGCCTGCGGGCTTCGATGAAATCGTGGGAGGCGGCGAAAGCGGAGACAGCTTCTGGCATGCCACCGACAACGAGGTATTCCTTGAGCAGGCGCTCGAGCTTTTCGGAAACGTTTGTCAGCAGGTCCATGTCTGCGGCAAGGATGGCATCTGCGAGCGGATCGCCATCGACGGCACGAACGAACTCGACAAACCCCATGGGGCGCATGGTGAGCTGGTCGATCTTGCCGACGGGGAACGACTCGTTTTCGCGTCGGAGCGCGAGCCCCATATAGGAGCCGGCTGCCATGATATGGTATTCCGGCGCCAGCTCGTTGAAGTATTTGAGCGAGGTGATGCCACGCGGTGCCTCTTGGATTTCGTCGAAGATGATGAGCGTGTCTGTCGGCGTTATGGTCTGGCCGCGCAGGAGCTCTATCTGGGAGATGATGCGTTTGGGGTCAAGGCTTCCGTCGAACAGCGAACGTGCGCCCGGTTCGAGCATAAAGTCAAAACGGATGACGTTTTGATACTGCTGGCCTGCGAATTCGTTGAGAAGCCAGGTTTTTCCCGTCTGGCGGGCCCCCTTAAGCAGGAGGGGCTTGCGGTTTGCCCTAGATTTCCAAGCAATGAGTTCGTCCATTAGCTGTCGCTGCATACTGCCTCCTAACGATCATGGTTAGTATAAGACCGTCTTGGTCTTTCCATCGAAAAATGTGGGAATGAACCACGTTTTTCCATCGAATAATGTGGGAGGCAACCACGTTTTTCCATCGAATAATGTGTTGGTTTAGGTCGGCATCTGGGGACGTTCTTTTTCTGCCGGCAGTTTGGGACGCTCCTTGTTTTGGTGCAAATTAGTTACCCTTGCATCAGAAAACGGCGCCCGCCGGCGATGTTGCCGGCGGGCGCCGCGGTCGTGTAGGTGGCTATGTCGTGGGGGCTGCCGTTGAGCGTCCGGGTCTGTGCTCTACAGCGAGTCGATAAAGCGCTGCTGGGCGGCACGTCCTGCCTCGTCCCACTTAAAGACGCCGGCGTTGTCGAGCACGTGGCCAAACACCACGCCGACCTCCTCGTGCAGGATATCGATGGCGTTGTCGGCCGTAAGCTCGTCGGCGCGGCGGGCAAAGACGTCCTCAGCCCATGCGGCGTGGCTGCGGCAAAGATCATCGCCCTCGAGCGCACCGGCAAGGTCGTAGCTGGCATCGACCTTGGCTGCCAGCAGATGCTCACGGACAGCGCCAAGCTCGGGAACCAGGCGCGGCGGCAGAATGGCAAGGCCCATGACTTCGATCAGGCCGATGTTCTCCTTCTTAATGTGGTGGTACTCGGCATGTGGGTGGAAAACGCCTAGCGGGTGCTCGTCGGTCGTGATATTGCAGCGAAGCGCCAGGTAGGCCTCGTAAATCTCGCCGCCGGCGTTGCCGCGGGAGTCCACGCGGCGAATGACGGGCGTCACGGTGTTGTGGGCCACGCCGTCGGCTGTGTGCGCGATGACGCCCACCGACTCATCGGTCCACTCGCGCCAGGCGAGGATAATCTTCTCGGTGGCGTCGAGCAGCTGGGCGCGGTCGTGCGAGCGCAGTCGCAGCACCGAAAGCGGCCACTGCAACACGGTACCGCTGACCTGGTCAAAGCCGGGCATGCTAAACTGCGAGACCTCGGCGGCGTGCATCATGGGGAACTCGTGCGCGCCGCCCTGGAAGTGGTCGTGCGACAGAATCGAGCCGCCCACGATGGGCAGGTCGGCGTTGGAGCCAATAAAGTAGTGCGGGAACAGGTCGACAAAGTCGAGCAGGCAGGTCAGCCCCTTGCGGTCGACGTGCATCGGACGATGCTCGGAGCTCATGGCAATGCAGTGCTCGTTAAAGTACGCGTACGGGCTGTATTGGAAGCCCCAGCGCTCGCCGTCGAGCTTAATGGGGATAACGCGCAGATTCTGGCGGGCGGGGTGAGCGCCACCGTCGGCTGCGGCGGAGCGTCCGGGGTAGCCCTCGTTTTCAATGCAGAGCTGACAGGCGGGATACTTCTCGCCCGTGTTCTTTGCGGCGCCGGCCGCGGCAATGTCGCGCGGATCCTTTTCGGGCTTTGACAGGTTGATTGTGATCTCCAGGTCGCCCCAGTTGGTGGGGGTGCTCCATTTGATATTGCGCGCGATGGCGGCACGACGCACGTAGCCGGCGTCGCAGCACAGACCGTAGAACCAGTCGGTCGCGGCGCGGGGCTCGTTGACGCCCATACGGCCGTTGAATTCCTCGTTTACAACCGAAGGCCTCGGCATCAGCACACCCATGATGCGCATGGCGATGCGATCGCGGCCCGATGCCGTATCCTCGGCAGCACCGTTGGCAACGGCGGCCTCGGAAAGCGCGGCAAGTGTGCCTTCAAGGTCAAAGTTGGGCAGGGTGTCGGGGTGCAAGAGCGAGAGTTTCTCGACCTGGAGCGCCCAGGCCATGTCGAGCGCCGGGCCCGTAGCACCGATGCACTCGAGAATGGTGTTATACGCCCAGATGCGATCGTCCTGGCCGATCATCGATCGGTGGATAGCGTACTCGATCAGGTTCTGCGCGGCCTCGCGCACGTCAGTCATTACAGCCATGCCGCGTAAGCCCCCTTGTCAGAAATTGCGTAGTGGCGGGCAGAGCCCTCGCCTAGCCAGCCGTTCATCTTGGTGATAAAGGTGTCGACCAGGTCGAGCGGCACGAAGGCCTGGATGGTGCCACCAAAGCCGCCACCGTGGATACGGACGGCGCCACGGCCGTCGAGCACGTGCTCGGCCAGTGCCAGGGCATACATCGAGGGCTGCTCGGAGCCCAGCTTGGCAACGACATTCTGTAGGTACATGGCAGAGCTGGCGCCGGACTCGCGCGTCAGGACCAGGAACTGATCGATGTCGCCGGCGTTGAGCGCTGCCCAGCGCTTGTCGACCAGGCCGTTCTCGTACCAGTAGTGAACGGCGCGCAGGCAGGCGCGGTCGCCCAGCTTGGCGCGCAGCTCGGGGAGCTTGGCGTCAAAATCGGCAACGTCGACCTCGCACAGGCGTGCCTTGCCAAACTCGGCGGCAACGTCCTGCATCTCGCGCGGAACGGCGGCGTAGTCGTCGGTGGCGGCCACGTGGTCGGCACCGACCTTAACGAGCACGAGCGCATAGCCGTGATCCTCAAAGTTGAGCTCGAGCTTCTGGGTTTTAGGCTGAGCCTGGTCCTCAAAGTCCATGTAGGCAAGGCCGCCCAGGCACACGGCGGCCTGGTCCATCAGACCGCAGGGCTTGCCGTAATAGTTGTTCTCGGTGCGCTGGCTCATCTGCGCGAGCGCGACGGGCTCGATGGCGGGTGCGCCCCAGAGGGTTTCCATGGCGCGACCGTACGCGGCCTCGACGGCGGCAGAGCTGGAAAGACCGCCGCCCGAGGGGACGGAGCAGGTAAAGGCAAAGTCGAAGCCGTGGGGCTCAACACCCAGGGCAGCGATTTCGTGGGCCATGCCGCGTACGAGGCTCGCGGACGTGCCCTTCTCGGACTCTTGAACGTCAAGCGTGTCGAGCGTGATCTCAAACGTGGGATAGCCCTCGTCGGCGACGCGGACCTTGTTGGAGTCGGTTGCCACGGCGATGCCGTCGACAGCGACATCGAGCGAGCCGGCGATAACGTGGCCGCCCTCGTGGTCGGTGTGGTTGCCGCTGATCTCGGAGCGGCCGGGCGCGTGCACATAGAGCACCTGGCGGTCGCCGATGGGGCCAAACTCCTCCTCGAACAGCTTGGTGAGCGTGGCGAATGTCTTTTCGTCGGGGGTGGTCATGGGAGTCCTTTCCTTGGCGCGCCCGGGTGGGTTTTGCGTCGTTATGAGTACGTTAACAACTTAAAGCGGCATGAACCAAGTATTCACGATACCGCACGTTATGGGCTATGTTAACGTACTCATAACACATCGCTTGTCACTTTTTGAGAATCTGGTAATCGGTAGAAATACAGCCGTGAACGGTACTGCCGTATGGACTTATAAAGCAGAAGAGATGCAGATAGAAAAAGTAGAGTACGTTAACATGCGTCCGACGATAGCGGGCCTCGGCGCGGGATGTATTTCTGCCCGGGCCGGCATTCACGCTATTCAGATCTCGCAAGGGTGAAGGTGATCCTGTGGCAAGGCGCCCGTCCAACGATACAGGTACGCGTCCGGTCTCCATGGCCGACGTCGCCCGCGCTGCTGGCGTTTCGCAGCAGACGGTTTCGCGCGTCGCCAACGGCTTGCCCAACGTTAACGAACAGACGCGCCAGCGCGTGCAGGCCGCGATGCAAGAGCTCGGCTTTCGTCCGAGTTATGCCGGTCGCTCGCTGCGCGACGGCCGTTACCATTCGGTCGGCCTATGCATCAACGATGTCACCAAGTTTGGCAACCTCTCAATGATCGACGGCATCGCCAGCGCTGCTCGCGAGCATAATTGCGCCATCACGCTGGTTGAGATGTCCAAGACCGAGGAGTTTTCGCTTGCCGAGGCCACGCGTCGTATGGCCGCACTGCCGGTGGACGGCATCATCATCGGCATGAGTCGCATGGCGCCCGATTTTGAGACGTTTGATCCACTGCCAGGCATTGGCACGGTCATTGTTACCATGTACGCGCATCCGCGGGTGACCACGGTCGATTCCGACCATTACGGCTGCTCGCTATTGCTTATGGATCACCTTTTTGAGCTGGGGCACGAGCAAATTCGCTATATTGGCGGCCCGTCGTTCTCGGTTGACGAACAATTTCGTCGCGCCGGTTGGCAGGATGCACTCGAGCGTAAACACATCGAGCCGGCAGAGCCGCTCGAGGGAGACTGGTCTGCCAACAGCGGTTACGAGGCCGGTAGGTATCTGGCCGAACACGACCGCACCATGACGGCGATTTATGCGGCAAACGATCAGATGGCAAATGGCGCGATTGCCGCGCTGCGTGATAGCGGCCTGCGCGTGCCCGAGGACGTGAGCGTGGTGGGCGTCGACGATTCGCTCGATGATTTTGTGGCACACAACGAGCTCACGACCGTGCGATTCGATTTACATCAGCGTGGACGCGAGGTATTCGAGCATGCGGTTCCCGAGGCGGGTACGGCGGGCAAAACCGTTGCCATTCGTATTCCCGGCCAGCTCATTATTCGACATAGCACAGCGATACCGCGCGCATAGTTTGTGCAGGTCAACGGCGGTATATTCCGCCTCAATAACAATCGGTAAGGATGCTGACGGATAGCCGTGGCTATGAAGGCGAGTGTTATGATAGACGGGTTCTTTTGTCTATCTAGGAGGCTTTGCCTGATGGAGATCACCAAGGATATCCGCTACATCGGTGTCGACGATCACGACATTGACTTGTTCGAGGGCCAGTACGACGTGTCCGAGAACGGCATGGCATACAACAGCTACGTTATCTTGGGCGATAAAATCGCTGTCGCCGATTCGGTCGACGCCGGCTTTGTCGACGAATGGCTCGGCAACCTCGAGGCCGCGCTTGACGGCCGTACGCCCGACTACCTGGTCGTCCATCACATGGAGCCCGATCACTCCGCCGGCATCGCCGCCTTTATGGAGCGCTACCCCCAGGCCCAGATTGTGGCTAGCATGGGCGCCTTCCGCATGATGGTCAACTACTTTGGCACCGACTACCCCGAGCGCAAGATGGTCGTCAAAGAGGGCGACGTGCTCGACCTGGGTGGCCACAGCCTGACCTTTATCGGCGCCCCCAACGTTCACTGGCCTGAGGTGATCTTCTCCTACGAGTCCACCGACAAGGTGCTCTTTAGTGCCGACGGCTTTGGCAAGTTTGGCGCCAACGACATCGAGGATCCCGAGGGCTGGGCTTGCGAGGCTCGCCGCTACTACTTTGGCATCGTCGGTAAGTTCGGCAAGTTCGTGCAGGCCGTGCTCAAGAAGGCCGCCGACCTGGACATCCAGATCATCTGCCCGCTCCACGGCCCCGTACTGACCGAGAATCTGGGCTATTACCTCGATACCTATAACACCTGGTCGAGCTATCAGCCCGAGGACGAGGGTATCACGATTGCCTATGCGAGCGTGTACGGGCATCTGAAGGCTGCCGTCGAGGAGCTCGCATCTGCGCTTGAGGCTCGCGGCCAGAAGGTCTCCGTCTTTGACCTGGCTCGCGACGACATGGCCGAGGCCGTTGAGGATGCGTTCCGCTACGACCGTCTGGTGCTCGCCTCCATTACCTATCAGGGCGAGATCTTCCCATGCATGAGCACCTTTATCCACACGCTCGCCGAGCATGCCTACCAGAACCGCACCGTGGCGCTTGTCGAGTCCGGTTCCTGGGCGCCCGCAGCTGCCAAGGTTATGACCAAGGAGCTCGAGGGCATGAAGGACATCACCCTGACGCAGAACAAGGTGACTGTGCTGGGCTCGCTCAACGACGCCTCGCGCGCCCAGATCGAGGCCCTCGCCGACGAGCTCTCCAAGTAGCGACACGTTCACTTTTGGCGCTCAACTATCACAACCACCACAAAGGGGGCAGGCACCTTTGTGGTGGTTTTTGTTTAAGCGCCGGCGATGATGAGGGCTGGACGTGCGCTGTCGGTGGCCTTGGCGATTGAGGTGGCGACGGCATGATCGGGGTCACGGTCCATCACGATGGCGTCGACATCGGTCAGCTCGGCAAAACGGTACATGCCACGTCCGTTGACCTTACTGGCGTCCATGAGGGCGACGCTTTGATGGGCCGCGGCGATCATAGCCGCTTTGGTCTCGGCCATCTGCGGAAAGTCGGTCGTAAAGCCGCAGCTGGAGACAAAGGCGCCGGGGCACATGACGGCCAGATCGGCATGGACCATTTGAAGCGCCTGCATAGTGAGCGGTCCGTACAAATAACGATGGCCTTTGCGCAGCGCCCCGCCCAGCATGACGACATCGACCGAGGGCATGCTCTCGTCGATGTAATCGGCAATGGTAATGTCTGCCGTGATGACGGTGATGCCGTCGCGCTGGTCGAGGAGCCGGACGAACTCGAGCGCCGTGGTGCCCGAGTCGACGAGCAGCGTGTCGCCGTCATTGACGAGCTCGATGGCGCTTTGCGCGATGGCCTGCTTGGCGGCGACGTTGACATTGATGCGGCGATCCTGCGTGGAGACGGTCAGGCGTTTGTGGAGCGAGACGGCACCGCCGTGCGTGCGGCGCAGCTTGCCTGCTTCGGCGAGCGCGTCCAGGTCGGCGCGGGCGGTGACGGAGGACACGCCAAAGGTCTGGGCGATTTCTGCTACCTGCACCGAGGCATTATGCTCGAGCATTTCCATGATGGCGGCACGACGCTCATCGGCGAAGGCTCGGGTTGTTGCGTGGGCCATAGCTGCTCCATTCTCGGCAAAATTTGCAGAAATTGTGTTGACTCTATTTTCGTTCATTTTCTTTTTGAGTAAGAAAACACCTTTCGATTACTTATCTTTTCTATAAAAGAAAGACGCTGAACGCCCAAAATTCAATATCGAACATGTCAGCTCGGCTCAAATTCCTTCCGTTTGCTTTTCAAAAACGACGGTATTGACCTGCATGGGCTCAATATCTCGCACGTGCAAAGCCGCTGAATTTCATACAATGAGCGCAGTAAAACGCAAGGTAAAACGCCTTGTGAACAACTACGCCCGATGTCCAGATGCGGGCGAGGGAGAGGAGCAAACGCTCATGGCACTTGTTACCACCGAAAAGATGCTCAAGGACGCTCAGGCCGGCCACTACGCTGTTGGCGCTTTCAACGTCGAGAACCTCGAGTTTGTTATGGCCGTTCTGGCCGCTGCCGAGGAGACCAAGTCCCCCGTCATCATGCAGACCACCCCGGGCACCATCAAGACCGCTGGTCTGGACTACTTCTATGGCATGGTCAAGGCTGCCGCCGAGCGCGCTTCCGTGCCCGTCGCTCTGCACCTCGATCACGGCGATGGCTATGACCGCTGCATGCAGGCTTTCCGCACGGGCTACACCTCTGTCATGATCGACGGCTCGCACGAGTCCTTCGAGGACAATATCGCCCTGACCAAGTCCGTCGCCGACGCTGGCCGCGCCATGGGCGTGCCTGTCGAGGCCGAGCTCGGTAAGGTTGGCGGCAAGGAGGACGACGGTCCCGCAGTTGAGGGCGAGAGCCCCTACACCGATCCGGCCGAGGCCAAGGAGTTCGTCGAGCGCACCGGCTGCACCTCCCTCGCTATTGGCGTTGGCACCAGCCACGGTGTGTACACGAGCGATCCGCACATCGAGCAGTCCGTGGTCAAGGCCATCCGCGACGCCGTCGACGTGCCGCTGGTTCTGCACGGCACTTCCGGTGTGCCCGATGAGCAGGTTGCCGAGGCCGTGAAGAACGGCATCTGCAAGGTTAACTACGCCACCGAGCTGCGTCAGGCCTACACCAAGGGCTTCATGGCCTACATGGCCGAGAACCCCGCCTGCTTCGATCCCAAGAAGCCGGCTAAGGAGGGTATGCGTGAGATCACCGAGCTGGTTAAGATCCGCATGACCAACCTCAACTCTGTGGGCAAAGCAGAGTAACAGCAAGGGTACTCTGATCCCACCGGACGGCTTGGGCGGGTCCCCGTACTTAGTTTCCAAAACGTCCTCGCGCATGAAGGCCCCCGTTGCCTCGCTTCTACGAAGCGTTGGCAACGGGGGCCTTCGCGCTGCGGAATGATTTTGGAAACTAAGTACGGGGACCCGCCCAAGCTGTCCTGCTCGATCGCCCTTGTGGCGTTGGGGCGGAATTGTGGTGCGCGAGGGGCGCTTTGTTGATGAGGAGTTAGTATGCCCGGGCTTGGTTGGGGAATGATTTGTTTAGGGATGCTTGGAGCTTTTCGAAGGATGCTCGCAAGTTGTGGCTCTGGTTGGTTGAGCGTTTGGGTTTTGTGGTGGGGGAGTCGAGGAGGCCGTCTCTCTGTGTCGGGGGGAAGGAGAAAAGGTTTGCATGTGTTAGGGATGGCTGCTGTGCTGCGTTATTGGAAGAATGCATGCTTATGCGGCCTCCTCGATGTCCACCAAAAGATTGCGCTCGGGGTGTGCTGCTAGGTCCCGTGCGCTGGCAGTATTATGCCGCGAGTGCAGATAAGAAAGCGCTAAAGAAAGGCTTAATCGGGTTTGATGTAACCATGAAACCGCAGGTCAAAGCCATTGCATAACAGTTGGGGGCTTAAGGGCTTTCTAAGGTTTGTGGCGCGAATGTGGCTCGCCTGTGTGGGGCGTGTGGACGGCTCGTTCCTAGCGCTGCGGCTCTGCGGCCCGCACCTGCTCTATGACCTTTTCCATGGTGGCGTCGATGCGGTCTTTTTTGAGTTCGCATTCCCAGATGGTTATGGGCGTCCAGCCCATTTGAGTGAGTGCTGCCACGGCAGCGCGGTCGCGCTCGACGTTGCGTCGAAACTTTGCCTCCCAAAATTCAACATTGCGCTTGGGCTGGCTAGGGTTGCACTTGGGGCAGCGGTGCCAAAAGCAGCCGTTGACGAAGATGGCGATCTTGCGCCCGGGAAAGGCGATGTCGGGCTTACCGGGAACCTTCCATTCCAAGCGATAACCCGTAAGGCCCGCTGCCCGCAGGCGCTGGCGAACGAGCAGCTCGGGTTTGGTGTTCGCACGCTTGTTGCCCTTCATGGACTTTTTGATGGCGGCGCGACGGCGCACGAGCTCGCGCTCGTCAGCGGAGAGGTCCGAGGTATCGATGCCGTCGAGCAGGCCGGGCTTGGGACGCTTCTTGCTGCGGCGCTTAGGTGCGCGCTTGGCCTTGGTGGCGGGCTCGTCGGTCGCGGTGGCCTCGGCGTTGTTGGCAGTGCCGTTGGCCTCGAGCCGGTCTTCCTTCAACTCAATCAGCGCATCGATAAGTCCCTTGTCGGCGGGCATCCACTCAACCGTGGCAAGCGAGGTGCGCGGAATCCAGCGGATATCGAGCTGGCGGTCGTGCTTCTGGGGCTCGTCGGACTCTTTAGCCAGCGAGCAGTAGTAGCATTCCATGGAGAGATGAAAATCGGGGTAGTCATACTCAACGGTATAGAAATCGCGCAGGTTGGTGACTTTGACCTGCAACTCTTCCATGAGCTCGCGGCGTACGGCGTCCTCGGGCGTCTCGCCGCGCATGAGCTTGCCACCGGGAAACTCCCAAAGTCCCTGCATGTCACCGTAGCCGCGCTGCACGGCAAGCAGCTCGTCAGATCCTTCCTTGCGAATGATCCCAGCGGCAACATGAACAGTCTTCAACAGGAGTCCTCTCTCAATATCAACACGTGGCAGGCTGGCTGCCCTACCTTACACAACGGTAAGGCAAGCGTAAGCCATATCGATGGTAGCCGACTCGTCTTCTTGCGACTATAGATGCCGTAGACTAATTGCAAGAAAGGACTCGGTATGCAAACCACGCACATGGCGACCCCGGTACTGGAGGTCGCGCATCTCGAAAAGGTATATGGAGCGCTAGGCAACGTGACCCGCGCGCTCAACGACGTCAGCTTTACCGTCAACCGCGGCGAATTTGTTGGCATCATGGGCGCTTCGGGCTCGGGCAAGTCGACGTTGCTCAATTGCGTCTCGACCATCGATAGCGCCACGAGCGGCACGATCCGCATTAACGGCCAGGACGTGACGCGCATGAAGCAGGCTAAGCTTTCGCAGTTCCGCCGCGAGGAGCTCGGCTTTATCTTCCAGGACTCCAACCTGCTCGATACGCTCACGGCGCGCGAGAACATCGCCCTGCCGCTCACCATCGCCCGCACAAACTCGGCAGAGATCTCGACCCGCGTGCAGGATGTGGCAGCGCGCCTGTCCATCAGTCAGGTGCTCGACAAGTATCCCTATCAGATGTCCGGCGGTCAGCAGCAGCGCGTTGCCGCGGCTCGCGCGCTCGTCACCGACCCCACTATGATCATGGCCGACGAGCCCACCGGCGCCCTCGATTCCAAGAGCGCCCGCCTGCTGCTCGAGAGCCTGGAGGCCCTCAATCGCCGCCTACGCGCCACCGTGCTCATGGTCACGCATGACAGCTTTGCTGCCAGCTACACGAGCCGCGTGTTGTTTATCCGCGACGGCAAGATCTTCACCGAGCTGCGCCGTGGCGACACCGACCGCCGAGAGTTCTTCGACCGCATTATGGAGGTCGTTGCCATGATGGGCGGTGAGGGCTCCGATGCTCTGTAAACTCGCTTGGGGTAACGTCCGCCGCGCCGGCCGCGACTACCTCGTCTACCTTTTGACGCTCACCCTGGGCGTCACGGTCTTCTATGCCTTTAACACCATCTCGATGCAGGTCGACATCGCCGGAATCGATGAAAAGGGCTTGGCGCAGGTTATGGGCAGCATGCTCGGCGACCTGACGTACTTTTTGGCCGGTGTCATGGCCTTTTTGATGGTGTATGCCAATAACTTCATCATGAAACGCCGCAAGAAGGAGTTTGGCCTGTATCAGGTGCTCGGCATGGGGCGCGGACGCGTCGCCACGATCATGGCGCTTGAGACGGTGATTGTCTCGGTCGTGGCCTTTGTCGCCGGCATTGTGCTGGGTGTGGGACTCTCCCAGCTCATGACGTTCTTTACGGCCTCGCTCTTTAAGACACAGATCGCCAATTTCCACTTCTTTTTCTCGGCGCATGCGTTCAATCTGACCCTTGCCTGCATGCTCGTAATGTTTGTGCTCACGCTACTGCTGAACCTTCGCGCCGTGCGTCGTACCAAACTCATCGAGCTTATGGGTGCCGAGCGTCGCAACGAGAGCATCAAGACACGCAACCCCTGGATCGCGATTGCCATCTTTGCCGTGGGCGTGGTGCTTGTGGGCGTGGCCTATTACCGTCTGCTACGTGATGGGTTCCCGCTAACCGCGACGGACAGCAAGCTGCAAGAGGCCATGAGCCAGTTTGGCATTACAACCGCTATGGTTATCGTGGGTACCTTTGCGCTGTTCTGGGAACTCTCGGGCATACTTATCAAGCTGCTGCAGAGCCTGCGCAGCGTGTATTGGCGCGGCCTCAATATGTTTACCGTGCGCCAGCTTGCGGCCAAGGTTAATACGGTGTGCTTTTCGATGGGCGTCATCGCGATGCTCCTGTTTTTGGCCATCACCTCGGTGACGTGCGGTATGTCGATTGCCAACGTGATGAACGAAAACCTGGAGCGCTATAACCCTGTAGACGTGTCTCAGACGTATGTCTATTACACGCCCGATACGTTCGACTACTACAAAGAGTACGTCAATCCGTCTGAGGCCGATCGAATGGTGCTGGCCGATAGTACGGTCGATTTGTACTCCGCATGGCACGGCGATCGTATCGATCACGATAACGTTGCAGACGGTATTAAGGGCAAGTCGGCGGACAACAACGACGAGACCGGCAAGAAGGTCAATATCGCCGATGTTGCCGGTGAGCATGTGCAGATCGATTCGTATCTGAGTTACCCGTTTGGCGGCTCGAATCCTTCGGTGACCCCAAGTGAGATGTGCAAGACCATGGGCGAAAAGCTTCCCAAGGCGTTCGGGGGTAGCAATGCCGACATGACAGGCCTGTCTGTGACGCCGGCAAGTCAGTACAACAAACTGCGCCAGATGATGGGCAAGGAGCCGGTGCACATCGGTCACGACCAGTATCTGCTCACGTGTGATATGGGCGGCGAGCTGGTCGACCTGTACACCAAGTATATGGCTGGCGGCCATACCCTTACCTTGGGCGGGCATACGCTCAAGCCCGCAACCGATAAGTCGGACGAAGATACGGCGGCCATCGCCAACTCGGCGATGGGCAGTAATGGGGGTACCGTCGTCGTTGCCGACGAGCTGTTGTCCCAACTTAATCTGCAGCCGTATTCCAGTAGTCTGCTCGTTAACTACAAACAGGGGATGGATACGACCGAGGCAGACGAGAGTATTAAATACACTGTGCTCGACAATCTGCTCGTTGACGGCAAGGAGCCGGGGTCGTGGGGAACCTTCATCACACGCTCCGAGATGTACGCGCAAGCAGCGCAAATGAACGGTCTTATTAGCTACCTAGCCATCTACATCGGCTTTGTATTGGTCGTTGCATGCGCGGCGATTCTGTCGATTCAGCAACTCTCCAACGTGGCCGACGGCAGCCGCAGCTATCGTGTGCTGGCACAGATTGGCTGCGACGACCGCCAGATTCGCCATTCGGTGATGGCACAGCAGGCGGTATTCTTCCTGTTCCCGCTGGCAGTGGGCCTGGCGCACTCCTTTGTGGCACTCAAGGTGATCATCGAGCTGGTGAGCATTTTCGGAAATATGAGCATCGGCGGCACCGTGGGCCTCACCTGTGCGATTTTCCTGGCAGCATACGGTGGCTACTTCCTGGTGACCTACCTCATGAGCACCGGCATGGTGCGAGCCGCCATAGCCACCCGCTACAGCGAGTAACTCGTTCAGCTCGGAATTATCGTAGGTTGAGCATAAGTCAGCGAAAGCGCCCCTAGGCGAGCAAGGTGACGTTAAAGAGGAGGGAAGCGTACTTCGGTACGCGACCGACGATTGAACGTCAGGTTGCCGCTTAGGGGCGTTTGCAGCGTCGAGCCGTTACGCGGTTTGGTAAACCGCGTAACTTCATCCTTTCCAAAAGTGGAGGATGAGCGTGGTACGGTTTTGCTGCTCGGTTTTGACCAGGATGTTGTGGATGTGGGTCTTGACGGTGCCCACAGCAAGGAATAGCTCGTCAGCAATCTCTTGGTTCGACTTGCCCAACACAACCAGACGCAAAACCTCGGCCTCGCGGTTGGAGAGCCTATGGGCATTGCGATAGAAGGGCATCTGCTCTTCTATGTGCCGATCAAGATCGCTGACGTTCTTTTCCTCGGGCGCCTCCTGCATGCGGATTGAAAGCACGTGGTAGGCGTAGATGATCAGCAGAATCGCAAAGTAGCACGCAAAGACGTTCTCGCTGAAGTTGCGCTCGGATAGATAAAGCTGCAGCCAAGAGGGTGCCAGACTCATGGGGATGACAAGGATGTTGTAGAAATCCTCGGCAACGATGCAACCGACCAGAATAGCGCCGATAATCAGGTGCTTTCGCTGGTTGTTAACGCGTGCCTTCAGCTCAACCTCTGTACTCTTATGAGCCGTCCAGAAGATATACAGTCCCACAAAGACAAGGAATACCTGACGCATCGTGTAGTAGATCCACTGACGCATGGGGCCGGAGGGGACTGCGACGATAGTCAGCGACTCGCACAGCAAAAACGTTAAGACAGGGATGGCGAACAGCTTCTTAGAATGCTTATCGAGCAAGTCCATGGCAATCAGCCAAATACAAGCCTGTGAAGCAGTCGCCACAAGGGTCCGCAACACAGGCATGGTAATTGAGTAATAGTCGCTGGCCGGAAAACTCTCGTTTTGCAACGTGTATTCAAAAAAGAAGATCTCGGTCATCTCGATGGCGTAGCAAATAAAAACGCCACTGCCATAGATAAAGAAGCGTCGACGGGACGAGGCATAGGCGGCAAGCGAAAGCACTGGCGTCACAATACAGATTACGAGTATCGCTTGGGTATAGAAGAACACGAGCGTGTCCATCTGTCACCGTCCTGTCTCATTTGATCTCTTATGGACCCCGCTATATCTCCCGGGGTATATATGTCTCAGCCGGTCGTTCCATTGCGGATTAGCCACCAAGATACATCATAGCCGTATACCGTTCGCGGTTCCAGACGGTAAACCCCCTGTAAACTCTTGACCTGCGGGTTTATATTGAATTAGAGAGGGTGTAACTCCATGAACGGTCTTTAATCCCGAATAAACTAGGTAAAAATTGCATACGGGTGAATGATGGTCTTGTCAACACGAGGCGTGATGTTCGAGCGCCTCATAGTAATAGTCGGCAAGACCGGCGGAAAGGAAATCGACATGGCACTGCCTAAGGATTTCATCGACACCAACGACTTCACCAAAGAGCAGATCCTGGCTATCGAGGATCTTGGCCTGGCAATGAAGAAGGCCATCAAGGTTGACGGTTATTATCCGCACCTGCTCCGCAACAAAAGCCTTGGCATGATCTTCCAGCAGGTCTCCACCCGCACTCGTCTTTCCTTCGAGACCGCTATGACCGACCTCGGCGGCCATGCTCAGTTCTATGGCCCTGGCACCATCCAGCTCGGCGGTCACGAGTCCCTGGGCGACACCGCTCGCGTTATGGGCTCGCTGCTCGACATCATGATGGCTCGCGTTGACCGTCACAAGGACGTCGTCGGCCTCGCCGAGGGCTCTGCTGTGCCCGTCATCAACGGCATGTCCGAGTTCAACCATCCCACGCAGGAGATGGGCGACCTCATGACCATGCTCGAGAACCTCCCCGAGGGCAAGAAGATCGAGGACTGCACCCTGGCCTTCATCGGCGACGCCACCCAGGTCTGCGTCTCCCTCATGTTCATCGCCTCCAAGGTCGGCATGAAGTTTGTCCAGTTTGGACCTAAGGGCCACCAGATCCCCGACGGCGGCCTGCACGTTGGCACCGTCGAGGAGCGCGCCGAGTTCGGCAAGCAGATGATGGCCATCGCCGAGGAGAACTGCAAGGTCTCCGGCGGCTCGGTTGTCATCTCCGACGACATCGAGTGCATCAAGGGCGCCGACTTCATCTACACCGACGTGTGGTATGGCCTGTACGACGAGGAGGTCTCGGGCGAGAACTACATGGACGTGTTCTATCCCAAGTATCAGGTCACCATGGACATGATGAACTTCGCCGGCCCCAACTCCAAGTTCATGCACTGCCTGCCGGCCACCCGCAACGAGGAAGTCGTCGACGAGGTCATGGACGATCCCGAGCGCTCCCTGTGCTGGGTCGAGGCCGAGAACCGCAAGCACTCCATCCGTGCTCTCCTTGCCGCCCTGGGCAAGCGCACCCCGCTCAACGACGAGGGTGTCGAGTACTCCGCCAAGGCTGAGCTTCACGCCGCTCTCGAGGCTCTCGAGCAGCTCTAAGCCTCAAGGCTTCTAAAAGCACGTTTGCGGGCGGCGGATGCTCGTCTCCTGTCGCCCGCTCACCGAGGCCCAAGCAATTGCCCTAATACCTTAGGGCCTCGGATCTGTCCAAGACTGAGCGAAGGAGCTCATCATGAGTGACGGAAAGAAAAAGCTTTCCTTCCTGACGGTCATTTCGACCATCATCTGCGTCGTCTTCGTTTGCGAGGCCGCCGCTCCTGCTGCCGCCATCGGCAACCAGCAGTTCTTCTGGTGGATCTTCCTGATCCTGACCTTCCTGCTCCCTTACGGCATGGTCGTCGCCGAGCTCGGCACCACCTATGACGGCGAGGGCGGCATTTACGACTGGGTGCGCGATGGCCTGGGCGACAAGTGGGGCGCCCGCATCTCGTACTACTACTGGGTCAACTACCCCCTGTGGATCGCCTCGCTGGCAACCATGTTCCCCGACATCCTGGGCATGGTCTTCGGCGTCGAGTTCAACCTGATCGCCAAGATGGTTATCGAACTTGCCTTCGTGTGGATCGTCTACCTCATGGGCCGCTCCAAGGCGGCCGACTCCGAGTGGGTCCTCAACGGCGGCGCCATCATCAAGGTCGCCGTAGCCGTTATCGTCGGCGCCCTGGGCATCTGGTTTGCCATGGAGAACGGTTTTGCGAACGACATGTCCGCCGCCACCTTCCTGCCCGAGCTCACCAACACCAACGCTCTTGGCTATCTGTCGATCATCATCTTCAACTTCATGGGCTTCGAGGTCATCTGCACCATGACCGACGACATGGCCGATCCCGCTCGCGATATCCCCAAGGCTATCATTGTCGGTGGCGTGGCTATTGCCGTCATCTACCTGTTCGCCGGCTTCGGCATCGGCGCCGCTGTGCCGGCCGACTCCATCGACCCCGACTACGGCATGATCGTCGCGGTCCAGACCATGGTGGGCGACTCCATGCTCTTCAAGGTCATCTGCATCGCCTTCCTGATCACCCTGTTCGCCAACATGGCCGCCTGGTCCTTCGGCGTCAACTCCGTCGCCCGCTACGCCGCCGAGCACGGCAACATGCCCAAGGTCTTCGCCTCGATGATCTCCGAGGACGACATGCCCAACGGCGCCAACCTGGTCAACGCCGTCGTCGCCTCCCTGGTGCTGTGCCTGCAGCTCGTTCCCATCGACGCCATCTCCAACGGCGTCTTCTGGATGCTCTTCGGCACCTCCGTCGTCTTCCTGCTGCTCACCTACATCCCGATGTTCCCGGCGTTCCTCAACCTTCGCAAGAACGACCCGAACCGCGAGCGCATCTTCACGTTCCCGTTCAAGGGCGCGATGATGAAGGTCATGCTGGCCATCCCCTGCATCGAGCTGGTCCTGGCCATCGTCGCGACGCTGGTGCCGTTCTCCGCCGCCGAAATCGGCGACAAGGTCCCGATGATCGTCATCTTCATCGTGCTCGTGCTCATCGGCGAGGTCGTCCGCGTCGTCAGCGCCAGGGGCCGCAAGGAAGAGTACAAGGGCCTGACCCCCGAGCTCGCAGCCCAGCGTCTCGCTGAGGAGGCAGCCGAGGCCGAGGAGAACTAGGGCACCCGGGTTCGGGGCCCCGACCCTCCTCGTCACTCAACCATTCCCTGGGGTGGGTGCGAGCGATAGCTCCGGTAACCACCGCCCACCCCGACCTTTCTTCCGTATCCTTCGTGCGTTTTGTCTCCGCGCACCGGGTTACGTCGTCGCTCGCCGGTGCGACTCCGTGAAAACCGGCGCCGGGCGCCCCGACCTTTGCCGGGGAACGGGCGCCTACCATCTCTTGGTTTTAGGCTGCGGGTAACCCGCCCGCGGCAAACGATCGTTCGATTTGGAGGATATCTTATGCGTACGATCACCGAGTCCGAGTCCACCCCCAGGGCCGACGGCTTCTTCATGCCCGCCGAGTTCGCCCCGCAGGACCGCGTGTGGATGGGCTGGCCCCACCGCACCGACACCTGGGCCCACGGCGCCAAGCCCGCCCAGAGGCAGTATGCCGCCATCGCCCGCGCCATCGCCGAGTTCACCCCGGTCTACATGTGCGCCAACCAGGTCGACTACGCCAACTGCAAGGCCGTCTTCGAGAACGACGAGAACGTCACCGTCATCGAGATGACCACCGACGACGCCTGGTTCCGCGACACCGCCGCCACCTACGTCATCGACGGCAAGGGCGGGAAGCGCGCCAACCACTGGCACTTCAACGCCTACGGCGGCCTCGTCGACGGCCTGTACTTCCCGTGGGACAAGGACGAGCAGATCGCCCTCAAGATGGCCGAGCTCTCCGGCTGCCGCCGCTACCGCCCCGACGACATGATCCTCGAGGGCGGCTCCATCACCGTCGACGGCGAGGGCACCCTCGTCGTGACCGACCAGTGCCTGCTGTCCCCGGGCCGCACCTGCTCCGCGGTGCTCGAGGAGGAAGAGGACCCCGAGTCCATCTGGCCCAAGTACCGCAAGAAGTTCGAGCCCTGGAGCGAGGAGCTCCGCGCCTACATGGACGAGCACCTCAAGGACTACCTGGGCGTCGAGAAGGTCATCTGGGTCAAGGAGGGCATCGACCCCGAGGAGACCAACGGCCACATCGACGACGTCGCCACCTTCATCGCCCCGGGCGTCATGGCCTGCATCTGGACCGACGACCCCGAGTACCCGTTCTACGATCAGTGCCACGCCGCCTACGAGACCCTCTCCAACGCCGTCGACGCCAAGGGCCGCAAGCTGAAGGTCTACAAGCTCTGCATGCCCGTGAACCCGCTGTACATGGACCAGGCCTCCTGCGACACCATCGACGCCGACGAGAACGCCGAGCCGCGCGTCCCCGACGAGCCGCTGATCGCCTCCTACATGAACTACCTGGTCACCAACCACGGCGTCATCGTCCCGCAGTACGGCGACGAGAACGACAAGCTGGCCGTCGACACGCTCCAGAAGATCTACGACGAGGTCTGGGGCGAGGGCGTCTACAAGTGCGTCGGCGTCCAGTCCGACCAGGTCGTCTACGGCGGCGGCAACATCCACTGCATCACGCAGCAGGAGCCCTCGGCGTAACTCAGGCACGCCACCTTGGCGTTCACTCGTCGCTTACGTAGCGTCAGTACGCTACGCTCCTCGTTCGCGCCAATCTGGCGCGCCTGAGCACGCCGAGTAAACGTCTGGCTTTTCTTCGGGCACTCCGTTGCCTCCACATCGGAGTGCCCTTTTTCTTTGATTGAATACGCGTCTGGCCTGGGATTTATTGCGGGTTAGGCCAATTGTTCGCTTGAATTTCCCAGGTCAGACGCGTATTCAATTGCTGATAGTTTCCGGTTGCGAGCGCGACCGTTTTGATCGGAGTATCTATGTACCAGCGTATCGTTATCTACACGCGCCTGTTCCGCGAGCGTTGGTCCAACAATTGCATCCTCTCTTCTCTTTGGGATGGCACCTGCACCGGTGACGCGGCCTGCAACCCTACCTTGGGCTGCGCCTTCGGTACAGATGCCATTCTTTTTGCTGTAGGGGGAGCGTGCCATGGTAGGTAAAAAGTTCTCCCTGTTCGAGGTCATCCTCTCGGTTATCTGCGTTGTCTTTACCATCGAGGCGGCTGCTCCGGCGTCTGCCATGGGTAACGTGCAGTTCTTCTGGTGGATCTTCCTCATCATTACGTTTTTGCTTCCCTATGGCCTGGTGGTGGCCGAGCTCGGTACGGCGTTCGATTCTGAGGGCGGCCTGTACGATTGGGTTCGCCTGGGCTTGGGCGACCGTTGGGGCGCCCGTTGCTCCTGGTGCTACTGGGTCAACTTTCCACTGTGGGTGGCAAGTATCGCCTGTATGTTCCCCAGTGTCATCAATGCGGTATGGGGCATCGAGTTTTCGCTCGGGGTTCGAATTGCCATCGAGCTTGCCTTTGTGTGGGGCGTCACGGTCATGGCGATGCACCCGGTGGCCGAGGCCGATTGGGTCATGGACGGCGGTGCCGTCATCAAGGTGCTCATTACCGCCGTGGTGGGAATCGTCGGCATCTGGTTTGCCTGCAATAACGGCTTTGCCAACGACATGTCGTTTAAGACCTTCATTCCAGATTTGGGCGACACCAATTCGTTGACGTACCTATCGATCATCCTGTTCAACTTTATGGGCTTCGAAGTGGTCGCGACCTTTGCCAGCACGATGAAAAACCCATCGCGCGATATCCCCAAGGCGGTTATCGCTGGTGGCGTTGCCATTGCGGCGATCTACATTATCTGCGGCGTCGGCATTGGAGCCGCGGTTCCCACCGAGCAGCTTTCGCTCGATTCGGGCATTGTGGACGCGGTCGCCGCCATGTTGGGGCGCAGCCATCCGTTGACGATGGTCGTGGGCGTGGCCTTTTTGGTGACGCTGTTCGCCAACATGATTTGCTGGAGCTTTGGCGTTAACAACGTGGCGAGCTATGCCGCGCGTCATGGCAATATGCCGCGTCCCTTTGCGCTGGTGTCCAAGAAGACCGGCATGCCCAATGGCTCGGCAATCATTAACGGTTGTTTTGCCAGCCTGGTACTACTGCTTCAGATTCCGCTGGGCGAGGGCTCCGACGTCTTTTGGGTTTTCTTCTCGATGAACGTCGTCTTTCTGCTCATGAGCTATATCCCGATGTTCCCAGCGTTTTGGCGCCTGCGCAAATACGACGATCGCCCGCGCGTGTTCCGCGCGCCCTTCGAGGGCAAGGTGCTTGCGGTGGCACTTGCGATTCCCGTGGTGGAGCTTGTGCTTTCGATTGTCGCTACGATTGTGCCGCTCAATAGCTCGCCCGCCGAAATGGCAAAGTTGCCCATTCTCATGGGTGTGGTGATCGCCGTGTTGCTGGGCGAGGTTTCGCGCCTCATATCGCGCCGCGGCCGCAGCGTCGACAATCCCGGCGTTGGCGTGTATAGAAAACGCTGACCGTGAGGGGCTTGGCCCACCGGCACGGGGCTAAAACCGGGGTTGCTTCCAAGTTAATAAATTGCTGCGAGGATTACTGCGGCAATCGTGGAGGTTATGCTAACAGTTGCGCTGGTCGAGTGAAGAGGAAAGCTTAGGCGCAAAGAAGGGGACGTGTCCCAGGTAAGGGCAGCTGTCGTTGCGCTCATCAACGATGCAAGGAACGTCATCGTAGGTCATGGTCGAACCGATTTTGGCGATGGCCTTGGCGGCAGGCGCGACAATAATCTTGAGCGGTGCAATCGGCGCCATGGCATCTCCTTTCGATCTTGGTATTCGTCGATGTTTCTACCATAACCGTAATGCGGAATCAAGCTGGTTGTGCGCGGAATGAGGGTAGTATGAGCTTCGCATCCTTTATCTACACGATTCTTGTCATGGGCATTGGATTGGTAACGGCATCAACTGCACTCGTAATATGGCTCATGACTCGTCGACGCGATTGTTTGGTGGCGGCCGCGGGCTTCCTTCTCTATGTCTTCGATATGTCGGTGATCTTCTTTGATGAGTACAACCGGCTCAAATATGACTATGTGGTGACGTTTAATGAGCCGCTTCAACATCCGTTACTGCGCTGCGCGCTGGGCGTGGCGATTCTTGCGTGCGTATGGCTTTGGGTAACGTTTCGCTTACACGATGAGGTAACCGTTAAGCGTGTTGCCGCATATGTCGTACCGATCGCCGTGCTTCAGCTTGCTCTGGTACCTCGTACTGGCTTTGCGAGCCAGATTCAGCAATATCTTTTTTGGCTTGCGCGCGATTTGGGAATGGCATTCTGCTTGGTATATGCTTACGCCCGCTATCGCAAGACGGAGAATAGGGCTGAGCGGCTCGATCTTGAGCGCTCTCGGACGTTCTTTCGCATAGCCTGCGTGCTTACCGTGATGGTGGTTATCGAGGATACCTATATGATCCTATTCTGCACGCCTGACGTTGACAACGTGATAGTGAGCGCCTTTTTATGGTATCTGGGCGAGCGGAATATCTCAGAGAATTTATTGTTTGTGGCTGCAGCCGTTCAGCTATTTAAACAGTTCAGCCATATCTTACGTGTGTTCTCGCGTCACCCTCGTGCCGATGAAGAGGTAGCGACAGAGCGCCGTGATGCACGGGAGGACCTTGTCTCGCGTGTTGTGATTTTCTCGGACGAGCATGGGCTTTCAAAGCGTGAACAGGAAGTGCTTACACTCGTATTGCGTGGACTCGATGTCCAAAATATTGCCAATGAACTTGTGATTAGTCCGGGTACCGTCAAGGCTCACCTGCATCGCATCTATGTAAAGAGCGAAGTCAAGGCGCGTGACGACTTGATTGAGGCATTCTGGCGCTCGTGAGGCTGGAGTGGTCCGGCTGACGGTGTATCGCAGACCGCTCGGCGTAAAGAAGCGACAATAAACTTAGACAATAAAATACCTGTTCAGACGTGTAAACCTGCTTAATCCGTCCGTTCGCTCGGTTCCATCTTGACAGCTTGTGCTGGAGGTGCGTCAATGGGTGTTGACGCGGGGCGTAGGGCGCTGGACAGACGCCCAATTGCCTGTAGGCACGTGTCACGAGGGGGCGGCAAATGCTCCCTCACCGATTGGGCGCGCCGTATCGTGGCGCTTATCCATTGTCCTGTAACGTCTGAGGAGGCTTATATGGACAAAGCGGATTTAGTCATCAAAAGTAATGCTGTGTTCACTGGTGACGGGCTGGCACCGTTCAAGGGCGGCGTTGCCATCGCGGGTGACAGAATTGTTGCGTGCGGCGAAGATAAGTACCTCGACGCTTTTATCGGGTCCGATACCGAGGTGCGCGACTATGGCGATAAGCTCGTCATGCCTGGCATTATCGATTCACACACTCACTATGCCCAGGGCGCCTTTTTGACCGATCCCGATTTCGCCGTCAATCTCATCGATTGCACAAGCTTCGAGCAGTGTATGGAACGCGTGCAGGCGTTTGCCAAAGACCACCCGAACAACGAGTGGATCGTGGGCTGTCAGGTTATCCAGTTCCAGTGGGACGTGCCCGAGATGCCTACGGCGACAATGATCGATGAGTACATTTCGGACCGTCCGGTCTTTTTGCAGCAGGTTGACATGCACACGTTTAGTGCCAACACCTGTGCAATCGAGAAAATCGGCGTTACTGCTGAAACGCCAGACCCATCAGGCGGCAAGATTCTTAAGGATGAAGCTGGCAACCCCACTGGGGTCTTCTCGAACAACGCGGGAGCCCTTTTCATGGATGAGGTATACAATCCTGCCCCCGAGGTGGCTAGTGCTTCCTTTGCCAAGACTGCGCATCGCGCCAACGCTCTCGGTATTACGACCGTCGGCATGGTTAATCCGACCTTCGTGAGCATGGACAACCCCTACAAGGTGCTTGCAGAGCTCAACGGTAAGGGTGAACTGCCGTTACGCGTGTTCATGTACACAGACCTTTTTGAGAACGAGACCATGACACTCGAGGAAATTCGAGCTAAATACGACTTTCCGGGCACGCAGGTCGAGTGGCATGGCTTTAAGCAGTTCATCGACGGCGTGTGTTCCGATCATACTGCTTGGATGCTCGAGCCCTATGCCAATGCTCCCGAGACCTGTGGCGAGCCGGCTGAGGAACCAGAGCATGTGCGCAATGCCATCCTTAAAGCGCTTGAGTGGGGTGTCGACACGCGCATCCATGCCATAGGCGATCGTTCCGTACGCTTTATCCTGGACTGCTTCGAGGAGGGTGAGAAGCGTTACGGTCTTATGGGCTGTCGTCACTCCATGGAGCACAACGAGACTGTTCAACCTGAGGATTTGCCGCGTTATGCGGAACTCGGCGTCTGTCCGGCCATGCAGCCGTGGCATATGCTACTTGATATGGCCGACTTGGCAAAGGACGACGCCGTTGGCCCCGAGCGCGCGGCGCTCTCGTGGCCAATTCATAGCCTGCTTGCGAGCGGTGCCTGCGTGCATTTGGGCTCCGACTTCCCGGTTGTGGGGCTTGAGCCTATGGAGGAGGTCTATGGCGCGGTTTATCGCATGCTCGAGGACGGATCTAATCCTGAGGGTTGGTTCCCCGAGGAGCGAATCACCATGGCCGAGGCCCTGCGCGCATACACCTACGGCGCTGCCTACGCTATGCATGCTGAGGGCCGCATCGGCACACTCGCCTGCGGCAAGCAAGCCGACATCTGCGTACTCGACCGCAATCTCTTTACCTGCGAGCCGGCAGAGGTTCTCGGCGCCACGGCTGAGCTTACGGTGATCGCCGGTAAGGTCGTCTACGAGAAATAGCCCCACAGTCTTTCAATCTCTCAAGGAAAGGGGAGAACAATGGCAGAAGAAACAACCGCTGTCGTTGGGGAGGAGCATGAGCTCGCCTCAAAGCCGATTCCAGAACTCGTGCGCCGCTACACAATTGTGACCGGTCAGGGCATGCTCGCGCAGATCATTATGGTCGTGCTCGAGGGTCTCGTGATGGGCTGGGGCCTGGGCGCTCACGGTCTTGCTTGCGTCTCGATCATCATGTCTGTCGAGTACATCAATCTGGCCTTCGGCAATCTCTTCGGTACGGGCGTGCCGGCCGTCGTGGGCAATCTGCTCGGCGCCGGCGACATCAAGGGGGCGAGTAAGGCATTTAGCCAGGGTTTCTGGCTCACGGCGATTGTTTCGGTCCTGCTCGCCGTCGTGATGGCAGTCTTCACCGAGCCCATCTGTGCATTCTTTGGTGCAACGCCCGATATCATGGCTGACACGGTCGCCGGCGTGCGCACGTTCGCCGTTCTATTGCCGCTCACGGTCATCGGCCAGATGGTTACCGCTGTTATGCGCGTCGATGAGAAGGTCCAGGTCCAGGCAAATCTCATGACCGTATCTGCCATCGTTGCCATCTGCTGGCTCGCGCTCTCGACCTTCGTGCTCAAGCTTGGCGTCATGGGTGCTGGCGTGTACTATGGCCTGTCCATTGGCATCTGGGCCATCGGCATCTTCTGGTATGTTGGCGGCAAGAAGTCTCAGCTCAAGATTAACTTGGTCGACCTCAAACTCGACATGGGTATCTGCGGGCAGATCGTTAAGATTGGCTTCCCGTTCTTCCTGGTCCAGGGTGCGACATTCGTCTTCAATACCGTTGCCAACTCGCTGCTCGGCACGCTTGGCGGTGACATGGGTTCGCTCTACATCGCTGCATTCGGCGTAATCAACGGCTACATTCTCTACATCACCATGATGGTCGCCCAGTGCTTCTCCTATGGTTTGCAGCCCATCGCTGCCTTCAATGCCGGTGCCAAGGCATGGGCGCGTCTTAAGGAGACGCTCTCCTGCACGCTTAAGTACCAGGTTGTGACGCTGGCGCTGGTCACCGTTGTACTCTGGCTTGCCGCCACGCCGGTGTGTGCCTTCTTTGCCGGCAGCGATCCCGCGCTCGTTGAGGTTGCCGCCAACGCCACGCGTACCGTCATCCTGGCTGTTGCCCTGGGCTATCTTGCCATGACCATGTCGATGTACTTCCAGGCGAACGAGAAGGTGGGTATCGCCACGTTCTGCGGCCTGCTCCGCTACGTGATCTGTTCCGTACCGCTCATGTACTTGCTTGGCAGCATGATGGGCGCGCAGGGTGTTTGGATTGCCTTGGTTGCAGCCGATGCCATTACCGGCCTGGTTTCCATTGCACTTGCTGCAAAGGAACAAAAGCGCCTGAATGGGCTCATTGCATAGCGTAGGGCCGCTTCTCATTCAACGGCGAAATCAAAGGGCGTTCTCCGCATGGAGGGCGCCCTTTTTTATCGCGGGATGTTTTGCATGGCAGTCATGAGGCCCAGGCGGTTGCTGACGCCGAGCTTGCGATAGATGGCGTTGACGTGCTTCTTGACGGTTGACTCGCTTATGAATAGCGCGTTTGCCATCTGTTTGTTTGTTTTGCCGTCGAGCATGAGCCGCATGACTTCGGCTTCGCGCGGTTGGATATTGTGTTCTGCAATGAAAACATTCAGCTGGTTTGTGTCTTCGGTCTGGGTGAGTTTAATACCCCGAGGATAGAGGTTGGCGAGCGCGAGGCTCGCGTGCCGAGCGACTTCGAGCAGGATTGCGAGCTCGGTGTCGGTGAAGTCTCCGGCCGTGCGTTCGCGAAACAGGGTGATGCTTCCCAGCGGGCTGTCGTTGTGCGCGAGCGTGGCCGTACAGCCAAAGTAGACGCCCTGGGGTTCCATCCATTTGCGATAGATGGGCGTGGCATCGCGTCGCTCGACGTCGACGAGGTCGAGGTCGCGGTAGACGCCGACCTTATGTAGGTCAAAGGACCATGTTGTATAGTCCATCGCGGCGTAGCGGTTGTAGTAGTCGCTCAGTGCGCGGTCGTCCATTCCGCTGCTTGCGGGGTGGACGTAGCGTGGGGCATCGCTGCCCGCCGCCTCGATCAGGTCGAACATGGCGATCCGATGGGGCACGAGTCCTGTCGTTCCCTCGAGGGTCTCCTTTTGCAGCATGTCGACACCGCGTGATGCGTGGATCGCGAGCGCGAGCTCGTTGAGGGCGGTCCAGGTCGTACTGTCCAGCTCAATAGTCTGCTGTTTATTGCATGGGGGCATAGGGCGTCCTTTCCATTGTGGAACCCAGTATGTCATGTTCTCGGCCTGAATAGAACTTTAGGTCAGCGAATGGTATACCGGCGGTCGCTGAAAGGGGCTCGAGGGACCATTGAGGACATCTCGGTGCGGCTGCATTATGGTCTCGTCAAGCAAAAGCACCGAGATCAAGGAGCTTGAAATGAAGACTATCTACGAGAGTGAGTCCACGCCTAAGAAGGACGGGTTCTATATGCCCGGCGAGTATGAGGAGCAGGAGCGCACCTGGATTCTGTGGCCGCACCGCTCCGACGTGTGGCGCTGCGGCGCCAAGCCGGCGCAGAAGGTCTTCACCGAGATCATCAAGACCGTTGCACGCTTTCAACCCATCACGGTGGGCGTCAACACCGAAGACTTCCCCGCGGTGTGCGAGATTTTCGACGGCGTTGAGAACGTGCGCGTTATCCACATGGAGTACAACGACAGCTGGATTCGCGACCCTGGCCCGGCGTTCCTCGTTAATGACAATGGTGAGGTTGCCCTTTCGCACTTCCACTTTAATGCTTACGGCGGTTTCATTGACGGCCTGTACTTCCCGTGGGACAAGGACGCTTCCATTGGCCTGCAGGTGGCACAGCTTGAGCAGGTTAACCGTTATCGTCCCGAGGATTACATCCTCGAGGGCGGCTCGTTCAACTGTGATGGTCAAGGCACCGTCGTGACCACTGAGATGTGTCTGCTTAACGAGGACCGCAACCCGCAGTACACCAAGGAGCAGATTGAGGAGAAGCTCTCTGAGTACCTCGGTATCGAGAAAGTTGTCTGGATCAAGGACGGTATCGATCCGTACGAAACGAACGGTCATGTGGACGACGTCGCATGCTTTAGTGCACCCGGCGAAGTCTGCTGCATGTGGACCGATGATCCCAACCATAAGTTCTACAAGGAGTGCCAGGAGGCGTATAAGACGCTTTCCGAGACGACGGATGCCCGTGGCCGCAAACTCAAGGTCCACAAGGTAATCATGCCTGCGACCTCGGTATATATGACCGAAGAGGAGGCCAGCACGATTGATCCCGTCGAGGGCGTGCTGCCGCGTACCCCCGAGGACGCCTTCGAGCCGAGCTATCTCAATTTCCTGCCCATCAACGGAGCGGTGCTTGTGCCGCAGTTCGGTGACCCTAACGACGCCCAGGCGCTCAAGGATATCCAGGCTGCTTATCCGGACCGCGAAGTCATCGGTATCATGACCCGCGAGGTTATTTTCGGCGGCGGCAACATTCACTGCATCACCCAGCAGCAGCCCAAGGCGCGCTGTAAATAGTAGTTCCATGGTGAACAGGGCTTGATTGTCCGCACACGAAAGTCCGCCGACTTCAATGGTCGGCGGACTTTTTGTGTGGTGGTTTCAGCTGAACGGCGGGCCGTGCGGCTTGGGTGTGCGGGCTCACAATCTGGGAAAACCAAACAGATTGGGGGCTTGTATGATCGACTCGAAGGGAAACGTGCGACCCGGGGGCATGTTTAACAGGGCACACCTGGCCCCCGAAGCCCAGCGCGCATACGATACGCTACTCGAGTGCGTACTCAACGGGCAGAAGGGCTGCGAGGTTTCGGCGCGTGCGGGCATGGATACCATCAAGGCGCTCGTGGAGCTCCTACGTTGTGACTGCCCCGAACTCATCCACCTCCTAGGCGGTGTGCACTACTACCGTCATGGTGACAAAGTCCTGCTGGTGCCAAATTATGCCAAGGGATACAAACAGTCGGTCACCAGGCTCTATACAAATCTTGCCAAGATGGAGCGTGCTGCTGAGTCAATTCTCCAGACAGCGCCGGTGGGAGCATCGGTCTTCGACCGGGTCTTGGCAATCCACGATGCCTATCTTGCACGATATCGATTCCAGAACGGCCGGCCGTACTCGCATTCGGCGGATGGCCCGCTGCTTAAGCGCCGTGCCGTGTGCGAGGGGTGGGCGAAAGGCTTTAAGTATCTGCTGGATCGTGCTGGTATCGACTGTGTTTATGCCTGGGGTCGCCGCCGTGCCGGTGATCCAACAGGGCATGCCTGGTGCGTCGTGAACCTGGGAGAGCGCGGCCGCCCGGCATGGTACATCATCGACCCCACACGCGATGGACGGGACGGAATGCTGCCCATGCACAGCGCTTTTGGCATGAGCGAGGCGGCATACGACTACGCTACCGAGCGCTCATCGGGGCAATGGGTTCCGGTTGCCCCGCGTGACCTGGGTTTTTATGGACTCACGGGGCGATTTGTGGCAACCGTTGACGACGCCGTTCCCATTGCGCGCAGTGCGGGATTTTCCCGGCGAGGAATCGAGATCCAGCTCCCCATGTTTCCAGATGAGAAGAGCTTCGATGGGGCACACTCGGCCGTGTGCGATCGTCTGACGTCGACGTTTGCCTGTGGTGTCGAGTGTTGCATTGACCGTTCGCGTCGTGTGATTCGGATTGATGCGCTAAGGGCTCGTCGAACATGGGGCGCAGCCGGCTAGGGGCTAGAGCAGCCAAGAGGACAGATCGTCCATATGCTCCTGGAAGAAAGTATTTGCCCCGGCGGCGTCGATCACGCGCTGGCGTTGCTCTTCGAAGCGGCCTTCGCGAATTGACCCATTTACCGCGACGTGGCCGCTCTGCTCGTCTGCTCCATCGCAGCGCAAGAACCAAATGCGGGCTCGTTCGTCCCCGCGCTCGTCGGCAAGATAGAACGTTATCTGGTCAAACGGCGTTCTGTCAAAATCCATGGCGTTGTAGAGTGCCTCGACGGTATCGATGGCCTCCTGCGCAAAGGCATCGTCGACGGTAAGGTCGAGCGATACCAAGAGTTCCGTATCGTCATTGGGGTTCGTGCCAACCGTGGCCGAAGGGAACGTGGCCTTGATGGCGTCGCGTGCCTCATCGACTTCGGCGTCGAGCGCCCCTGGGGCGCCCGAAAGAGCAAGGTCCATACGACCGCAATAGCCGAGATGCGTAAAAGGCAGGTCAGTAGCGGCGACAGCGGCTACTAGGTCTGCCAGATATTCGTTTGAGGTGTCGATCGCTTTACCCGTGGCGCACGAAATATCAAAGGCGAGCTGCTCCGAGGCGGCGTCCACCCACGTTCGCATGATCGGGGTGCCTCCCACGCTGAGGTAGACCCAGGCGCCCCCTGCATCGGCAGCGGCCTGTGCCACTGCCTTCATATTTGCGTCGCCGTTCGTGCTGCCGTCGCTTACCTGCACTGCCTTTGTGCCCGTCGAGGTGCTGACGGCTTTGACGGTGGGCGATCCAAGCACGCGTTTCTGTAAGCCGCAGAAGACTTCGATATAGGAATTGGCGCAGATAAGGTCTGCTGCCGCCTCGCCCAGGTCGAGCCCCTGAATTTGGGCGACAATGCCTTTGCCGTCGTCGGAGTCGCCGAGTGCATAGGGGACGCCAAGGGTATCCAGACGTGCCGCGAGGGTCTCAAGGGCATCGACGCGCTCTCCGCGAGAAGGCGTGCCGTAACTCGCAAAGGAAACAAGGGTGCCGTCGTCTTCGAGGGCACTTTGCTTGACCTGGTTGTCGCCCGTTACATCGTCGTCGATCCACGTTGCCTGCGGGACCAAGCTGTCGCGGAAGCTCGTGCGATAGCTTTCGGAGCGCAGTGCTTCGGCAAGCACCTCACAGAGGTTCTGGGATGGTGCGAGACTATTGGCCGTAAAGGCGTAACGGCCCTTGCCGAGCGGTACGGTCGAGACCGTGTTCCACGAATATCCGCCGATGTCGAAGGCAAGCACGCCTTGGTCGAGCCAATCGCCGCAGCTCTCCTTGAGCCGCTTTTTCGCGCCGTCGGTCAGGGTGAGATCAAGATAGGCATAGCGATTGGGGTCGGCGCAGGCATCGGGCTCCAGGCCGTCGACCTTGCCCATCTTGACTGCGATGTCTTTGATTTCCGTTCGATAGATGTGTTCGTAGGATGCTAGACCGTTGCCCTCCGTATCGATGCGGGCAAGGTAGAGCTCGAGTGGGCGGGATAGCAATTCCGTCACGTCGTCGCGATACATGCTCGCCGTGTCGTTTGATCCGGACGATGAGGATGCCTGAGACGAATCGCTGTCGCCATCGCCCCCGTCAAGCTCGTCGGGAACATCGAAGGCGCCGGCGGAAAAATCGACGCAGATGCCGTCCATGCTTTCGATGGTCGAGGCTTTGCCCAGACCGGCAGCATCCAGGCGCGCCTGGACCAGCTCGACGCTTTCGCGCAACTGGCCTGCGGAGAGCGCCGTGGTGGGATAGAGGGCGAGCTGGCCGTTTTTATGCGACGCACCGAGAGCGCCCGTTGCAAATGCAATGGCCACGGCGATGGCCACCACCACCGCAGCTGCGCAGAGGCAGGAGGCGATGGCGGCCAAGCGTTTCTTGTGGAAGGGGCTCTTAGGCTGGGGAGCGCTTTCCTTGTCAGGCGAGGGGGCCGCCGGCGCGCCGTTCGTCAGCAACCTGCCGTTCTCGTCGATCCCCAGGCGCTCTGCCAGGCGAATGACGTCGAAGCGGCCTCCGATTTTGCCGATGCCCGGCTCGGTGCAGCGGGCAATGAGTTCGTCGAGGGTGCGGTCATCGTCATCGACACAATGGGTGCCGTCGAGATGGATGGCTCCCTTATTTTTAAGTTCAAAGAGCTCCTGCAGCTCGGCGGCGTTTAGGCCGCCCGAGTTCTGCGCGCAGATAGTTCGAATCTGGGCCTCGTGCGGCCACACTCCGCAGCGAAGGTAATACAAAAGGCAGCCGATGGAGTAGCAGTCGGCGTGGCTCGTGTTGCGCCATTGGCGTGCCTCGCTTTGGCGCTGGTCGAATATCTCGGGCGCGCCGATAAAAGGCGTGCTCAAGCGCTCGCTGCCGTCGGCTGCCGTCACGTCGGGGTCGTCGTTTTGGGCGCTCTGCCCAAAGTCGATGAGCACGACGCGCTCGATGCGCTGGCCATCCTTGTCCAGCATAAAGCGCAGATTATGGGACGAAAGGTCGCGGTGCGAGACCGTGGTGAGGTAGCGAGCGTCCTCGCGCGAAACGACCGTGCAGCAAAGCAGGGCCGTGACGATGGCGCGTGCTATGCCGAGGATATCGGCGGCGGTGACCTCGCCGTGTACATTGCTCATAATCTCGCGCAGCTCGACGATGTCAACGCCCTCGACATATTCCATGGCAAGGGCGGGGTAGCGCACCTCGCCGCGAGGTGTCTTTTTAATGCGCCAGCCCAGGGCATAGGCGATGGGCGCGTGTCCTTGGGCTCCGTTCATGCTGCGAAGTGTCTCGTACTCCTGGCGCAGCTTGTACCAGTCGGATTTATAGGCCTCGTTGGATTCGAGCGCCTCGTTATGGGAGGTGGCACAGCCATGGCGCATGACCTTGACGGCAAGCTTGGTGCCGTGGGCGGGCGTGCCCGTGGCACAGCTGACGTTTGACTCAGAAGCGGTGTCGATAAACCAAAGATCGGCGCTCGCGCCCGAGGGCTCACCGCTTGGCCGCATCGCGATGCCCGCTTGGGAGGCGGGCAGCTCGGCGAGCGGATTGACCTGGATTATTCCATTGAGCGCTTCCGCGCAAAAGATGTTTTCCATGTCCGCCCCCTCGCTTGGTGCTCTGCACCAATCGAGGTGCTTTCTGGCCATTTAAGTATAGCGGGCGCGCAAAAAACGGACGCACCACAACGCCTTCAATAGCTGCTGTTCAGCTGAACAGCGCGCAGGGGAGAGGGCTGCCGCGCCGATAGGATTGCCTCAATATTCCCAACCGTAAGGAGGAAGCTATGGCTGCCGGCTGGATAGCAAATCTGGTTGCCGTGCTCGACCAGGACAGTGTGCCCTCGCGCCGTGGTGAGGCGGGAGCCCAGGATGACATCGATGTGCTTTTGGGCATCGCTTCGACTGAGTTTACCGCCGAGGTCGATTATCTCGACTACCTGGCAACGCTTCGTATTGGTCTCGTAGAAACAGGGGATGGCGAGAGCGTAAGCGTGTGCATCGACTGCCTGCCCGATGCGGACAAGAGGTCCGCCTGCGAAAAGGCCATTGCGTCGCGTGGCATGACATTTGCACGTGAGGGGGTCAACGTTCGCGTCGATTTTGCCCTGGATGACTTTTTTGAGCTGAAGGCCCAGTGTGACGGCGTATTCGACGAGGCGGACTTGGTCCGCGCTGTGGGGCTTGTCGTGCAGTCTCTCGGCGAGGTCCTCGAGGAGATGGATGAGCTTTTGGATCCTTTTGAGGGTCCTTATGAGTTCGTGGATGACGATGCGCTTCCAGAGGAAATTCTTCACCCCGAACACGCTGCTATTTTCCTCGATGATTCGTCGTCCGAGGCGGATGACGGCAAGGGCGGTGGACTTGATGAATTACTCGGTTAATCCCGTGCGGCCTCAGGTATCCGCCGGCCGCATTCTGGCGGCGGGGTGGTTCTATGCGTTGAGCGTTGTGCTATTCGCCCTGGATATTGCCCACGCTTCGCTCTTTTTGGGAAGTAGCTGGCTCAATAACCCTCCAACTGATCTCGATTTTTATGGGTGGGGCTTTATTGTCTTTATCGGTCTGTGCTTTGTGGGGTTCTATTATGTTCGCGACCTGACGCCTGCGATTGATGTGGAGGGAGATCCGCTGCGTTTTAGCCGCGAGGGCAGTGCTCGACACTTTGCCCTGACGGGTTTAGTGCTGGCCATGCCGCTTGTGCTGTTCGAGCCCGGTGACCCGCTCTACATGTTTAGCGCCGGTCTTATGGTTGTCCAGGCCATGGTCGATGCCCTCCTGGTTCGCGACGTGCGCCAGGCGATTCCCCACGCCAAGCGGCCTACGGTGCTGTTGAGGGCAATGCTGATTGTTGTTGCCTGCTATGGTCTGGCGGCTTTGCTGGGCTTTGAGCTGGTTGCGCTCTTGCTGCGCGTTGCCGTGGCGGTCTTGGCTCCCGTTGCCGAGGGGCTTCCCTTGGAGCTCTGCGATCTGGGAGACGAGACGCTGCGTGGCGAGGCGCACGAGCTCAACCGCGAGCTGCGTCGTGTAACGTGGGCGTGCGGAGCTCTTCTGGCATTGATGCTAGCGGATATGCTGCTGGGAGTGAGTGAGACGACGTGGGTGCTGGGGCTTGTTTGTGTTCTGGCGGGGGTTTATGTGTCGCTGGGCCGCTTTACCCTTGCCTTGCACGTTCGCACGCTGCTGGCAGTGGTGGTCGGCGTCGTCTTGGGATTTGTCGTGCGTGACACGATGGGGATAGCATGGCTTGCCTGCACGGTTGTCGTGCTCGTTGGGCTGTCGGTGGTTCCGGTCGATCAGACGGCACCGGGTTTGGTCGCGTTTTTAGGGTTTGTGGCGCTTGCGTTTTGGTTGCAACGCGACATCGAAATACGAATGGTTATCGAGGTCTTTGCCCCGCTCATCCTCGTGCTGATGTATTACTGGCAGCGCGTCGCGGTACGTGAACATGTTGACGGTCGTCGCATCCGACTTTTCTTTAGGTAACCGTGGGAGGCGGGATGGAAGATAGTTCCGCCCCGCCTTTATGCTCCCGAGAGCAGCAGAAAATAATTGCGCTCGGACCCGCGCAGGCAGATGCGCGTTCCCGGTGCGACATCGAAAGTTTCGCCACTTTCGATAAGCTCGCCGTCGCAGTTTGCACCGTTTCTGTTGAACACTTCCAGCTGCCAGGCAGCATGCGCATCGTCCCAATACAGCTTGACGGCTTGTCGCGAAATCGCGGGGTCGTCGAGTACGGTGGTGTTGACATTGGCGTCTTGCATCTGTGGGGATCGAGGACTTCGGCCAAACAGCCATGTGACTATTTTGGAAATATGGATCGTATCGTGGGTGTTGCAGGTTTGGGGGCTGTAGGTGCCGCCGGCGCTTGCCGGACAGCTTGCAATGGTGACGGCGATGGCTTTGGGCTCGCGGCGTGTACCGGGCCGATCCACGCTGGGAGTGTCACCGGCGGCCCAGACGGTGCTGATGTCGGCCTGGAGCGAGGATGCGCCGAGTCCTGCCTGCTCAAGGTGGGTGCCATAGACAAGGGCATAGAGAATGCCGGCCATAAGGGATCCGAGGGTCTCGCGCGACTCGAGCGTCGGCGCGCATGCAACGTGGAGGGCCGCGAGTTCTCCGGTGGCGAGCGTATCGCTCAAATTTCCATCAAGACGCTCGACGATGGCGCCAGTGACGCTCTGGATGCGTGCTAGGCGTTCCTTATCGTCCGATCCTTTGGCACAATCGAGCAGCCAGTCTGCAAGGAGCAGCCCTGCTGCAACCCATTTGTCTCGCGCATCGGGCGCAAGCAAGGTGCGGCGGGCATCATCGGAGGTGTTTCCCTGGGTAAAGCCCCAAAGCCAGGTACCCGACATGCTCGTCGTGTCTTTAACGTTAAAACCGAGCGCTTGTTCACCCACCGTGCGGACATCCATCAAAAGGGTTGCCGCATCCTGAAGGTTCTCCATGATCAAGCGCTTGGCGTTGTATTTGATCGCCTCGCTTTCCGGGTGCTTTGAGCGCGAGGAAAGGCTGTCGGCCTTTTTGGGCAGTGTGGGCACGGGCGGTTTTACAGCGTTGGAAGGCGCCGTTCGCGGCGCCACGAGCGGAAGCTCGGAATCGGCCTCGGCCATGCCCTGCACGCCTATTGCCTGCGCAATTCGGTTACAGGTGCGATCGAAACTACGGCTCTTCTCAAGGGGAAGAAACTGATACCAGTACTTTTTATCGGTAAAAAGCTCGACTTCGGGGTGGTCGAGAATGGTCTTGCCCAGACGCTCCTTTACGTGCGCCTGCATGTCGCGGCAGATGTCGAGCACCAGGTCGCGCTCGGACTCGAGGATAGCGTACTGCAGGTAGAGCTGCTGAAGCTCATGCCGAACGTGCGCGTAGAGATCGTCGCTTGTTGCTACGGTCTCGGTTTCGATCGAGACATCGCCATGGTCGAGCAGAAGCAGGCTGGCACCGCGCGCGTTTGAGAGCGCTCGTTTTGCCATGGTGCTCGAGTTGGAATTCTGAGCGGGCAAAAGTGTGCGTTTGAGGGTAATGCTCTGGTCCTTTTCTTTCCAGTTGCTGCTGAACAGTGCGTAGAAAAAGCGATATTGAGCTGCCGTGAGCCCATCAGTAGATTTGGACGTGGGGCAGATTGCCCGTGTGGCCGCCTCGCCTTCAGGCCAGACGGGGGCAACGCTCAGGCGGATGCGATCGAAGCCTCCGGTATGGGCGCACCAGCTGGCGAAAGGCATGGTGCAGGTGTCGTCAAGCGCATAAAACATGGCATCGAAATCATTCTGTTGGGCTGCGGTTGCCTTTGCCATGTCGGCTCATCCCCCTGTGTCGCTGCGGTTTTCGTGCGGTACGAGTTTCTCCCTAGGATAGCCCAAATAGAGCAGTTTCCGCCCAGCCCCTTTCGTTCAGCTGAGCGGTGTGCGGTGCTCCGTGCTGGGAACTCCTTATGTTGGTCGCGTCGATATCCAATGAGAAAGGAGAATCCACGATGACCGAGGTCAATCCCGTGCTGGTGCGCTATCGCCGCGACCGTGCAAATGCCTTTGAGCAGCCGGGCGCTCCCGGTGTGCTAGATCACCTGTCCGGTGCGCGCGAGATGATCGGCGAGCTGCTGAATCTGAACCCAACGCCGCCAAAGCCGGCATTGAGCGAGCCGGTGGAGCTCATCTATGACGGCGGAAAGACAAAGCAGACGCTTGTCTATCGTGCGGACGGAAACGTCTGCAAGGTTGCGCTCACGCCCGACGCCGAGGACAGGCTCCGTAACGAATATGCGCTCCTAGGTGGACCGTTTAAAGGCTACGAAATGTTTCCGCAGGTAGACGGCATGGCCTATGTGGAAGATCGCCGTATTGGCGGTAAGCACCTTTGCCTGCGCGAGCGCTTTGTCGAGGGCGAGGACGTTCTCGCCCATGTTGAGCGTCGTGCCAGCGAAGGCTGGCCGCTTTCGTCTCGCGAGCTCTTTTCGCTCGTGCTGGGCATGTTCGATGCTATGGCCGTGGTATGTCGCGCCGGCTACGTGCATCGCGACCCGCACTCCGGCAACTGGATCGTTACGCCCGATGGTCATGTGGTGCTCATCGATTTTGGCCTGTGTGCCTCGGTAGCGGAGTGTGCCGGTCCGCTGGTGGGCGAGCGCGTTATTTCGCGTGGATACGAGGCTCCTGAGCTGCGTAATCTCGGCATTGCCTCACCGGCGAGCGATGTATATAGCACGGCCAAGGTGATCGCCAAGTTCATGTTTGGTACGCGCGACGTCCGTGCTCTGCCGCGAAATATTCCCTTTGCCGATTTCCTGCGCCGTGCAATGGCGCAAAAGCCTGCCGCCCGGTATTCGGATGCCTATGAAGCGCGCGCCGCACTCATGGCGTCTTATCGCTCGTAAGCGTGGCGCGCCTTGGCAGCCAACAGCCTGCGATTCAGCTGAACGGTTGTCCCAGAAAGCGGCGTCCGCCAACCCATAATGCAATGCCAACAGGAGGCCAAAAGAAGCCTCAAGAGAGAAAGGAAACCTCCTATGACCAGCAATTATAGTGTCAACGACTTGGACGATTTCATCCAGACAGAAGTTCTTCCCCCGAATGCCCGCGACGCCTACGAGGCCGATCTTCTGGATGCGTTTGGCGGCGGTGGTCTGTCCGAGACGCGCCGCGGCGTCATTATCGTTGCCGACCGCTCCTGGTCCGTCAATAGGGTCATGAAGGCCATCAATGCGGGTCTGCACAACCTTTGCAAGGACATCGCCGACGACCCGCTTTCGGCAGGAATCGTCGATGTGGCCCTTGTGTCCTTTGGCACCGATGTCACGGTTCATAACCTTCGCAATGGCGGTAGCGTGGAGAGCGCCGACTACGAGCGCGACATCGATGACATCTTTGTCCCGGCAAGCAAGGTAACCGGCGATCTTGAACTTAAGGCCGGCGGTCTTACCAGCCTTAACCAGGCACTTCTGACTGCCTGCGAACTCGAAGGCAAGTACGCACATCGCGTTAAGAAGAAAACGCGCAAGGCTCCCTACAAGACGGTTGTGGTCCTGCTGACCGACGGACACGATGAGCCGGGGGGTGACGTGTCTGCGGCTGCCGATTGCATCAGCAAGCTGGTGGAGTCCGGCAAAGTGCTGTTCCTGCCATTTGGCTACGGCGACTATTCCGAGGACGAGTTTGCCGAGCTCTGCCGCGTCGACGGCATGTGGTTCAAGCTTTCGGACGACAAGGGCAAGGCTATCGCCGAGGCCTTTAAGCTCATCGGCGCCAGCATGCGCGTCATGTCCGAGCCTGGTGCCGCGGGTTCGGAGCGCCAGCTCTTTGAGGAGTGCCTGAATACGCGTCCGGATGTTCAGGTTCAGGTCTGCACGCTCGACGAGTTTGTCCGTGGCAATCAATAGGAGGTCAGCAATGTCTTTTGGTAAGGAGCCTCGCACCATCGGCGTTGCCGGGGTGACAAAGCGCGGTGTTGCTCATCGCTGCTACGGTACGCGCTGCCAGGATGCGCATATGATCCGCCGCGTCAAGCAAGTGGCGATCTGGAAGGATGGTGGCAAGAGGGATCGACTCCTGCCGGGCAAGGAGTACGTTGTCGCGGCCGTGGCGGATGGCTTGGGCTCCGAGGCTCACAGCGATATCGGCGCCCATGCCGCCGTCAACACCGCCGTGTCGACGATGTGCGAGCTGATTGGCACCTGGTGTGCAACGGGCGACAGTGCCCTGGCGATCTCGATGCCTCGTTTTTTGGAGCAGGCCATGATCAAGGCAAATAACGCTGTGGTCAAGAAGGCTGCATCAATGGAGCTGCCTGCCAACGAGTTCGATGCGACGCTCGCAATTGCCGTTTACGATGGTGACCAGCTGTTCTATGGCTCCGCGGGCGACTCGGGTGTTATCGCAAAGACCGATGCCGGGTTCGAGCTCCTTACGCGCCCGAGCCGCGTGGGAAGTGCTGGGACGTATCCGCTCTATGACAAGGAGAGGTGGGAGATCGGGACTTGTTGTGGGCATGTGCAGGGGTTTCTACTCGCTACCGATGGCATCCTGGAGCTTCTGGTGCCCGAGTTTAACAACGAGAAGCTCAAAGAGAAGGGCGTGCATCTCTTTATGGGTGCCGGGTACAAGTCTGTGGACGCATCGGATATTGATGCCGCATTGGAAAAGCGCGTCGAGAACGTTCTCCATCGCATCCAAGGAAACCGTTACACGTACGATGACGCGACCGTTGTTGTTGCGCTCGATTGGGACCACGTGGAGTCCGCTGCTGTTTTGAAGGAGGAGTCTGCGCCCATGCCCGAGCCCGCTGCGGAACCCGTGCCTGTGACAGAACCTGTGCCCGAGCCTGTTCCTGTGACGGAGCCCGAACCCGTGCCGGAGCCCAAAGTGGAGCCTGCGACTGAGCCCGAAGCCGAACCTGTTGTGGAGCATGCTGCGGAGTCTGTTCCTCAGGCCGAGCTTGATCCCAAGCCGGCAGGACCGGAGGCTGCTTCGAGCATCAATATCTCGCTTGATCCCGATGCGCCGAATCTCGAGGCCACCGTGGTGCTTCCGGCCGAGGGCGGCACCGATGTGCCTGCGCTTGAGCCAATCGCGATGCTAGAGAACATGCTCGGCATTTGCTTCGAATATGACGAATTGCTCAAGGCGTGCCAAGCATTTGTCAAAAAGCATGACGAGGGTGCAGCTGGCGGCCCGCGCGACGTGCTCATTAACACCGATCCGACCTGCGAATAACGAAGGGAGTCCCCCAGATGCTTTACGACAGCAACGGTAGAGCCTTTGAGCTCGGAGACGAAATCGGGTGTGGGCGCGAGGGCTCCGTTTATCGCATCGTGGGGGAGCCGTTCGTCGCCAAAATCTACCACAATCCCACGCCTCAGATTGCTCGCAAGATCGAGTCGATGGCGTCGATACTTTCGGTGCTCTTTGAGCGCAAAAAGCAGCTGCTTCTTGAGCTTGCCTGGCCGTTCGGGGGACTCTACGAACGCCCCGACGGTGTCGGATTCAAGGGCTATTACATGTTTGGTGCCGAGGGATGCGTCTCGATTGACGTTGTGTCGCAATTTCCGCGGAGCCCCGCGGCGCCCACTATGACCGAGCGTCAAAAAATCGAGTTGCTCATTGAGCTGTGCAGACTCATCGCGGGCCTCCATGATATCGGTATTACCTTGGGTGACTGCAATCCCCGCAACATCCTTGTGGGCGAGAAGGGCAGCCTCATGCTTCTCGACACCGATTCGTATGCTTTCACACTTTCAGATGTGAGCTACCAAACCACCTGTGCGGCACCGGGATATATCGCACCGGAGGTACTCAAGCTCATGGAGATAACTGGCGTCAGCGATTTCGAGAGCCTGGCAGCCGCCACGAATGCCCCGGTATTCACACCTCAGACGGATGACTTTGGACTTGCGGTCCACATCTTTAAGATGCTCAATCGCGGAATACACCCATACGCTTCTGGCGAGCTGGACTTGGATATTTTTGACCTGGATGACGACGACATTCCGCCTGCACCGTCTCTGAACAGCTGCGCGTGCAATGGGCGCAGCCCGTTTATAAGGACTTTGGTCGGATATGTTATCCCGGAGTACGCTCTCGAGCTCGATGATTTTGGCGGCCTTATGGGCGAGGCTTTCCGTCGATCGTTGTATGGCAGGGCGGAGGAGCGCCTTGACGCACGCACATGGGCGCGCCTGCTCGACCGGTATCTATCCGAGACGGTTGTGTGCCCGCGTGCTGCTCATCTATACCACGCTTCGCAGCACGAATGCCCCTACTGCCGAGGAGAGCGCGCTTTGTTATCTCGTTTTGGTTGATTGCTCTGGGCTATCTTGGAGAAAGCCCAGGAAGCGATGCGCGGGTTAGCCCTGCGTGTCGCCTCCGTACATGTAGACGATAAAGCCGTCGCCGGTGTCTTGGCTGTGGTCCTCCAAGATGCGCTTCATGTTGAGGTGCTCGTAGAACTGCCAGTCGGAGTTGCAGTCGCTCATCAGGAAGAACTTGGTGCAGCCTGCCTTGGCGAGCTCGTCGCGCGAAAGGTTGATGAGTGCGCGGCCGAGTCCCTTGCCCTGCCACTCGGGAACAATGATGATCAGGTTGAGCTGGCCCTGGGCATACTCGTTGCCCGTGGCGGCGAATCGGTCGGCCGTGGCCTTTTCGCGGCTGTCGCCGAAGAGCGAACCCTCGAGCTTGGCATCGGCGGTCTTTGCCATCTCGGTTGCCTGGACGAACATCTCGTCGTAGCAAGGCACCCATGCGGGATTGGTGCGCGGCTTGCCGTCCTCGAAGATGCCGATGCAGCAGGCAGCGATAATGCGGCCCTCGGCTTCGGCGACGAGTGCGATGGGGGAGCGCTGCAGCTGCATGGCGATGTTAAAGCGCGCGCAGAAATCGGCGGCTTCGACGTCACCGCGGTTGCGCAGCGTGTTGCACCATAGCTGGTTGTAGATGGCGGCGATGCCGGTCAGGTCATCAAGCGTGGCGGCGCGCAGGGTTACGCTGTCAAGGCTCATGGAGGCTCCTTCCAAGTTGGGTCAGGCCATCTATGAGTGTGACATGGACGCAGGGCGGCCGCATCGACCATTCGGCAGACGAGCCTCGATCCCTCGGGGACGGAGGGCCCTAAGAAGGAATGAGGGTGGATTTTCGGACACTTGCTCGATGAGAGTGGATAATCTTCCACTTTTAGTGCTGGTATAGGCCAAAAACGGGAGATTATCCACTCTCATTCTGGCTAGTTTCGCCCATGCGCTGGGGTGGGGGATATGCGTCTTCCACCCTCCTTTCTTTGGTTGGATTTTGCACTGAAGGCAGCGACCTGCATGTCTTTGGCGTAAAGTTTATCCGCAGCACATATCAATAAGCGAAAGGCCCGGTAGTGAGCGCGTTCTACTTCTTCTACGGAATCACGTTCGTCTTGGTTTGCATGGTGGCGGTGTGCGTATCGGTATGCACGTACCTCGTCTCACATCGAACAAGCTACTTGACGGTCTCGGCCTTCTTTTTCTTCGATATGCTCGAAAGCGCCATCGTATTCCTCGATGAGTATCAGGGCCGTAAGATGATAGCAGATGTCCTCAGCAGCCAATTTCCCATGACTCACCCCATAACGAAACTCGTCCTATCGATTGGAATCATGGCGAGTATGTGGGCATTTGCATTGGCGATCGTAAACAAGACGAGCCGGCTTTGCATGCTCGTGCCCTGCATCGCCTTTTCTGCTTTCGAGGCCATGTCGCTTGTGTTGCAGCCCGATTCAATCAAACAACTCGCCTTTTATGCGTTACGCTCCTTGTTCATGTTCGTGGCGTTTGGCATGATTTTCGTCTGCTACCGCAAAAGCAAGCCGTTGGCGCGAAAGAGCTTCTATGCACGCTACGGCAGGTTTCTTATTGTGATGGCTGTGTTGACGGCGTTTGTTCTGATCGAGGATGTACGCGTTCTCGGGCTGAATATTGGGCGGATCGAAGTCATCGATTACCTGTATTTTGCCTACGGCAGAAACATCCCAGAGAACATCATGAGCGTGGTGGCCGCGATATATACCATTCGTGCGGCGTCGCGGATCTTGTCGTTGCGCTTTTCTGCTCCGCCCACAACGTCTGGCACCTCTGCCAAGCAGATTGCGGAGGTCCGCTTCTCGGTATTCTGCGACCAGCACGATATCTCCGCGCGTGAACGCGAAGTGCTCGACCTTCTGCTCGATGGTCAGGATAACCGCGCCATAGCGAATGATTTATTTATCTCTGTCGGTACGGTCAAATCGCATGTTCACGCGATATTCCGTAAATGCGGTGTCTCATCGCGATCCGAGCTTCTTCAGAGCTTTTGGGCAGGTTAAAGGCAGGGTTATAGGGGATATAAGCCTCCGCTTACGGCAATAACCCCGTTTGTGCAGGCAAGTTTATACCCGGGGGTGCTATTCAGGTGATAGCAAGCGTCGCGAAAGCGCGGCGATGTCAACAGAAAGGTGGGTTATATGAAGACCTCTATCCCCTCCGTTTCCCGTAGAAGTTTTCTCGGCCTGAGCACGTTGGGCGCCGCGGCTGTTGCGGTGGGTGCCGCCGGTTGCGCCAACAATTCTTCAAATGCCGGAAGCACCGGCGGCGCGAGTTCCGATAAGGCATCCATCGTCTTTCGTAACGGCACGATTCAGACGATGGTCAAAGAGGGCGACACTGCGGCCGCCCTGGCTGTCTCGGGCAACAAGATCGTATATGTAGGCGAAGACTCCGGTGTTGACGAGTACATCGATGACAACACGCGCGTCATCGATCTTGATGGCGGTATGGTGA
Organism: uncultured Collinsella sp.; assembly: GCA_900548815.1. GTDB lineage: Bacteria > Actinomycetota > Coriobacteriia > Coriobacteriales > Coriobacteriaceae > Collinsella. Next base: position 13,299 of record URLR01000005.1, on the reverse strand, counting down.
CCCCCGGCTTTATGGACGGCCATATCCACGCTCCGGGCAACTGGGTGACCGCGCTGTACGAGATCGATCTTACCAAGAGCACCACAATCGATGAGTATAAGAAGGTGATCAGTGATTTTGTAACCAAGCATCCCGACGATGAGGCTTACGTTGGCGGCTCGTTCATGATCAACGCCTTCGAGCAAGAGGATGGCACCAATCCCGGCCCCAACAAGTCCATCCTCGACGAGATCTGCTCCGATAAGCCCATCATGCTGACCGATGTTTCGTATCATTCGGTGTGGGTCAACAGCCGTGCGCTCGAGCTTGCGGGCATCGATAACGATACCCCCAATCCCACGGGCGGCATCATCACCCGCGATGCAAACGGCGAGGCGACTGGCTACTTGATCGATTCTGCTGCCACTATGGTGAGGGAGGTTGTCTCCGTCAAGCATACGGACAAGGAGCTTGAGAACGCTATCGACAAGTACCAGCAGGTGGCTACGAAATACGGCATCACCGGCATTACCAACATAAGCGTCGTGGGAGAGTCTACGGCACAGGATTGCCAGTTCTATACTGACCTTGAGAAAGAGGGCAAGCTTAACCTGCGCATGCGAGTACTTCCTACCATCGTGCCCGGCATGACGGCTAAAAAGGCTCTTAAAACCGTGAAGGACCTCAAGAAGTTCGATAGCAACATGATCTCTACCGGTACGGTCAAGATCTACTCCGATGGCGTTACCGAGGGCGGCAGCGCCGTGATGCTCGAGCCATATACCTCCGCCGCCGGTAAGGGTGATAACTGGCACGGCGAGTCCGTCTGGGATCAGCAGGAGTTCAGCGACATGGTGGCCGCCCTCGACAAAGAGGGTGTTCAGATTCATGTTCACGCGATCGGCGATGGCGCCGTCCACAATACACTCGATGCCTACGAGCGCTGCGTCAAGGAGAACGGTGAGCGCGATGATCGCCGCAACACCATGACGCATGTGTGCGCAATCACCGACGAGGACATTAAGCGCGTCGCCGATCTCGACATCGTGTGCGCGCTGCAGTTCCTGTGGATGTATCACGATTCTTTGTGCGACCTCGAGATCGCCATGGTGGGCGAGGATCGCGCCATGAAGTTCTACCCCGTCAAGAACATGCTCGAGGCCGGCTGCTTTATCTCCGGTGCGAGCGATGGCCCGGTCACCGGCTATGCGCCGCTCGAGGAGATCGAGGTGGCCGTTACGCGCAACAGCCCGTTTCCCGAGGAGGAGGACACTGATATGTACCGTTGGCCCGAGCAGGCCATCACGGCATATCAGGCGCTCGAGGCATATACCAAAAACGTTGCCTTCGAGAACTACATGGAGGATAAAGTCGGTACGCTCGAGGTGGGCAAGCTCGCCGACCTCACGGTGCTCGACCAAGACATCCTTAATTGCGATCCCAAGAAGATCTCCGATACCAAGGTTCTGTTCACTGTCTCCGATGGCCGTATCGTATACGAGGGATAATCGGTCGATTGAGGTGAACAACGGACGATTTGCTCGGCAGAACGCTTGGTTGCCAGCTGTCATCGCGATTTAGCACAGACCGCCGCGGACGCATGAGCGTCCGCGGCGGCGCTTTTTTGCGGTGGTCATTGGGGACGTTCTTAAACGACTAGTCAAACAAGAGCGTTCCCAACGACCACCCCAAGGAATGTCCCAGACTGCCGGCAGAAAAGGAACGTCCCTAACTGCCGTATCCGGAGCAAGACAACGCCGCAGGTAGAGGGCGGCCCGCGCAGCTAAACCCGCTCCGCGATCTCGTGGATGAGGTAGTCGGTCTTTTCCCAGCCCAGACACGGGTCGGTGATTGACTTACCAAAGACCCCGCCATCGACCGGCTGGTTGCCGTCCTCAAGGTACGATTCGATCATAAAGCCCTTGACCAGCTTGGAGATGGACTCGTTGCGGCGGCAGCTGTCGAGTACCTCCTTGCAAATGCGGTACTGCTCCAGCGGGCGCTTGCCCGAGTTGTCGTGGTTGCAGTCGATGACCGCCGCCGGATTGGCGTAGCCGGCATGCTCGGTATAGCGCTCGGCCAGGCGCTCCAGGTGCTCGTAGTGGTAATTGGGGTAGGTGCGGCCATCGAGACCGATGTAGCCACGCATGACGGCGTGTGCGAGCGGGTTGCCGTCGCACTCGACCTCCCAATTGCGGAAGATAAAGCTCTGATGTGCCTGGGCGGCGTAGATGGAGTTGAGCATGACGGTGGTTGAACCGGCAGTGGGGTTCTTCATGCCCACGGGCACCGAAATGCCGCTCGATACCAGGCGATGCTCCTGGTTTTCGACCGAGCGCGCACCCACGGCAACGTAGCTCAGCAGGTCAACGAGGTATTGGTAGTTGGACGGATAGAGCATCTCATCGGCGGTAAAGAAGCCCGTTTCCTCAATAACGCGCAGGTGCATGTGGCGGATGGCCTTGACGCCCTCGAGCAGATCGTCGGGAGCCTCGGGGTTGGGGTTGTGCAGCAGGCCCTTGTAACCGGTGCCCTTGGTGCGCGGCTTATTGGTGTAGACGCGCGGAATGATGATGAGTTTGTCCTTGACCTCTTCGGCGGTCTTGGCCAGTCGGTTCATGTACTCGAGGACCGAGTCCTCGCGGTCGGCAGAGCACGGGCCGATGATGAGCACCTTGCGTGCGTCCTCGCCGGTAAAGACTTTGGCGACCTCGGCGTCAAATGCCTGCTTTTTGGCGGTAAGCTCGGCAGAAAGCGGCATTTCCTCGCGGATCTCCATGGGGATCGGCAGCCTGCGTTTGAAATCCATGGCCATGCGGGGCCTCCTCAATCAAATAAGTCAAAGCGTGAATTGTCGAATGCACGGCATTATCCGCTGTCGCACGCTAAAGTGCAAGCCCTTGTCACCCCGAAACCTACCAAAAAGGGACAGGTTTATTTTGGCAGGTTTTATCTGGGGAAACGTCGGTGAATGCCGGGAGGGAGTGGCGTCGCGCGGGAGCCTAAGGCTGTTGTTGCTTCCCCAGGAAACACCCTGTGGGCAAAAAATGCCAAATATGAGTACGGTTGCTAACCTAGTATCATATTGCCTTCGCAAAATAATAGACATAACAGCAAAATATGTTCATTAACGCAAACACATATAAGTCCGCTATAGGGCTGTTTGATCAATTTAGGGACGCGTGTAAGCCGTGAAAACGGTATTTGGGGCTGTTTTGGCTGTTACTAAAAAGGTAACAGTACTCATATTTGCCCTTTTTTGCCCACGGGGCCTCGAAGGGGCTGCCAATTAGGTCCCAGGGGAGGTGGTTCGAGGGCCGCAGAGCAAAAAAGGCGGGAGCGCAGGTTGTCCTGCGCCCCCGCTCTCGGGAACTATCCATTCCCTGCGGTCGAATTTACGCCGCTTCGTCGAACTGCGAATTGTACAGATCGGCGTAGAAGCCGCCCAGGGCGAGCAGCTCGTCGTGCGTGCCCTTCTCGACGATGTCACCGTCGCGGATTACCAGAATCACGTCGGCGTTGCGGATCGTGGACAGGCGGTGCGCGATGACAAAGCTGGTACGGCCCTGCATCAGCGCATCCATGGCGCGCTGGATGAGCTCCTCGGTGCGGGTGTCCACGTTGGAGGTTGCCTCGTCCAGAATGAGCGCCGGACGGTCGGCCAAAATGGCGCGGGCGATGGTCACGAGCTGGCGCTGGCCCTGCGAGAGGTTGGTACCCTCCTCATTGATCATAAAGTCGTAGCCGCCGGCGAGCGTATGGATAAAGTGGTCACAGCGTGCAGCGCGTGCGGCGGCCTCGACCTCGGCATCGCTCGCATCGGGACGTCCGTAGCGGATGTTCTCGCGGATGGTGCCGTTAAACAGCCAGGTATCCTGCAGCACCATGGCAAACTCGCCGCGCAGTGCCGCGCGGTCCCAGTCGCGCACGTCGACGCCCTCGACACGCAGCGAACCGCCGTCCACGTCGTAGAAGCGCTGCAGCAGCTTGATGAGCGTGGTCTTGCCGGCGCCGGTGGGGCCGACGATGGCGATGGTTTGGCCGGGCTGCGCCTCGCAGCTAAAGTCGTGGATGATGGTCTTGTCGGACGTGTAGCCAAACTTGACATGGTCAAACTCCACGTGGCCGGGGCGCTTCTCGGGAATCTGCGCGTCGGCCTTCTGCTCCTCCTCGGGCGCGGCCAGGAACTCAAAGACGCGCTCGGTGGCAGCGGCCATCGACTGCATCGTGTTGCTTACGTTACCCAGCTGCTGCACAGGCTGCGTAAAGTTTCGCACGTACTGGATAAAGCTCTGGATATCGCCGGGCGTAGCGTTGCCGGACAGCGCGAGCTGCGCGCCCACCACGACGACGCCCACGTAGCCCATGTTGCCCACCAGGCTCATAAGCGGCATCATCAGGCCCGACAGGAACTGCGAGCGCCAGCCGCTAATAAAGAGGCGGTCGTTCTCCCTGTCGAACTCCTCGATTGAGGCCTCGGCGCGGTCGAACACCTGGATGACGTTCTGGCCGGCAAAGTCCTCCTCGATAATACCGTTGACGGCGCCCAGAACCTGCTGTTGCTCGCGGAAGTACGGCTGCGAGAAGTGAATCATTACGGTCAAGATAATCGCGGCGGCCGGCAGCGTGAGCACGGTGACGCCGGTAAGCGGCAGGCTGATCGAAAGCATCATGACGAGCACGCCGATAATCTGCGTGACGGACGTAATAAGCTGCGTCACGCTCTGGTTGAGCGACTGGCCCAGCGTATCGACGTCGTTGGTGATGCGGCTGAGTACATCGCCCTTGCTGTGACCGTTAAAGTAGCTCATCGGTACGACGGCGATCTTGGCGGCGATCTCCTTGCGCATGCGGTAGCAGATCTTTTGCGTGACACCGGTCATGAGCCAACCCTGGATGAGGCTGCAGATAGAGCTCGCCAGGTACAGGCAGAGCAAAAAGCCGAGCGTCTTGGCGATCCAGTTAAAGTCGACATCGCCGGTACCGTTGACTTTGGCAACCAGGCCCTCAAACAGCTTGGTCGTAACCTGGCCGAGCACCTTGGGCCCCACAATGTTAAAGATGACCGAGCACACGGCAAAGGCGACGGCGGCAAACACGGCAATCTTGTGCTGGCCAATATAGCCGAGCAGCTGCCTCATGGTGCCTTTAAAGTCCTTGGCCTTTTCACCGCGACGCATGCCGCCCATGCGGCCCATGGGTCCACGCTGACGGGTGGGCTTGGGAATTTGGGTTTTGGTTGCGTCTGCCATTAGCGCTCGCCTCCTTCCATGACGGCTGCAATTTCTTCTTGGGTGAGCCCCAGCTCCTCGGCGGAAAGCTGCGACTGTGCGATCTCCAGGTACGCCGGGCAGCTGTGCAGCAGCTCCTCGTGCGTGCCGGTGCCCACCACGTGGCCGTCGTCGAGCACGATGATCTGGTCGGCGTGCATGATGGTCGCGATGCGCTGGGCCACGACCACGAGCGCGGCGTCGGTAACGTTTTTGGCCAGCTCCTCGCGCAGGCGCGCGTCGGTCTTGTAGTCGAGGGCGCTAAACGAGTCATCGAACACCACGACCTCGGGCTTTTTGGCCAACGCGCGGGCGATGGCCAGACGCTGACGCTGACCGCCCGAAACATTGGAGCCGCCCTGGCTGATGGGGGAGTCGTAACCGCCCTCGCGCTCGGCGATAAAGTCCTCAGCCTGTGCGATTCGCGCTGCCTCGTGCATGTCCTCGTCGCTCACCATGTCGCCGGCAAACTTGAGGTTGCTCTCGACAGTGCCCGAGAACAGGCGACCTTGCTGCGGGATGTAACCAATGCGGCGGCGCAGCTCGGAAAGGGTCATGTCGCGCACGTCGATGCCGTCGAGCGAAATGCTGCCGCCCGTGACGTCGTACAAGCGTGGAATCAGCTGCACGAGCGTGGACTTGCCCGAGCCCGTGGAGCCAATGATTCCGAGCATCTGACCGGCGTGCGTGGAGAAGTTCACGCCGCTGATGACGTCGGCGCGGGCATCGGGATACTGGAAGCTCACGTCGCGGAAGGTGAGCTCACCGCGCGGCGCGCTGGCGGCAGGCAGTTTGGGCGAGGCGGGGTCGTTGATGCTCGTGGGGCAGGTGATGACCTCTTCCACGCGCTCGGCTGCGACCTCGGCGCGGGGTAGGATAACCGAAACCATGGTGAGGATCATAAACGCCATGACGATCTGCATGGTGTAGGAGATAAACGCCATCATGTTGCCGACCTGCATCACGCCGTCGGACACGCCCTGCGCGCCAAACCAGACGATAAGCACGGTGATGCAGTTCATGACGAGCATCATGAGCGGCATCATGAAGCTCATGGCGCGGTTGGTGTAGAGCTGCGTGGTCATCAGGTCGAGCGAAGCCTTGTCAAAACGCTCGAGCTCATGCTCCTCGCGGTTGAACGAGCGGATGGGCATAAGGCCGTCGAGCAGCTCGCGGGCGGTAAGGTTCACGCGGTCAACAAAGCTCTGCATCTTTTTGAACTTGGGCATGGTGAGGCCCATAAGCACGCCGACGACGGCCGAGACCGCGATGATGGCCACGGCGATGGTCCACTCCAGACCGGTGTGGTTGGCCAGGACACGCATGACAGCGACGATGCCCATGACGGGGGCCATCAGGCACATGCGGATAAACAGGGTTGCGGCCATCTGAATCTGCTGAATGTCGTTGGTGCAGCGGGTGATGAGCGAGGCCTGGCTAAACTTGCCCACCTCGGCCGGTGAGAAGTGCATAACCTTGTTGAAGGTCTCGCGGCGCAGGTCGCGTGCGATGGAACAGGCGGTGCGCGAAGCCACGGCACCGGTCAGGATGGTGGCGACGAGCGACACAAGGCACAGCCCAAACATCGTGGTCGCCATGCGGCCCAGGTAGGCGTTCTGCACGTCGGCGGGGTCGATGCCTTGCGCCTTGTACTCGTCTTGCACATAGCTCACGGCGCGTTGGGTCACGATGGAGCCCGACATGGAGCCCATTTTGTCCGCCATATCGTTGGCGCCCTCGACGAGCTTGCCCTGGTCGATTAGGCCGCCTTCAACGCCTAGGCGCAGGCTCTTCATGGTGATCTTGCCGCCGTCGGCGTCGATCTGCTTTTGCATGCTCTGCGCGGCTGCGGCCTTTTTCTGCATCTCGGCGAGCTGCTCGGGCGTCATCGCCGCCATCTGCTCGGGCGTGGGCAGGGCCTGGGCGCCGCTGTTGTCTTTCTCACCGGACGTGCCCATCATGTCGCCCATGGAGTTGGCGTCAATACCCTGGTTGAACGAAAGGACGACAGTCTCGGGCAGGCTCATGATGTCGGCAATCTTGCCGCCGTCGGCACGCTCCTCCTCGGTGCCCTTGTACGTTCGAATGCCGTTCTTGTCTGCCTTGCCAAACGCAGCTTCTACCGTCTTGGCATCCTTGGCGCTCATAAAGAGTTCGAGGTCGTCGAGCGATTCGGCGCGGATGGTGTCGGGCACGGGCGAGGCGATGCCGCCTTGCTGCACGCCCACGTCGACGATGTCGCTCATATAGGTAGGCAGCGCCAGATCGGCGTTGCAGCTGATTACGATAAGTATGATAGCTGCGAACAGTGCCAGGATATGCTTTTTAAAGAGCTTGAGAATCCTCACTCGGCATCACTCCTTTCTTGATTGCGGTCGATAATTTCGTTGGCATGCCTTAGAAGACGCACCATCTCTTGGGTATCTGTTTCGCCGAGCTGCTCGAGGAAAGCCGCAGTGCGGTTCTCGAATTCCCGACGTTTGATTTCGAGATCCTGGAATCCCTTGTCGGTCACTATGACGTGTACGCGACGACGGTCGGTCTTTGAGTGTTCACGCTCAACCCAGCCCTTGGCTTCGAGGGCGCGCAGAATATTGGCGATGCGGGCGCTCGAGACCCAGGCGCGATCAGCGAGTTCGCTCGGCGTGAGCGAGCCGCCGGCGAGCATGAGGGCGCGCATGACAGCCATCTCGCCGCTGAGGGCTTTGTCCACAAAGCGCGAAACGCGCTGGTGAATGCCGCCAAACTCGGTAAGGAGCTGACGCCCAAGCTCATGGAAATCGGTATCTTCCACCGAAAACCCCTAACACTAGAAACTATTTTCGGTGAAAGATGATACCCGCGTATTCGGGTCTCATGCAGTGGGCAATATAAAGAGCGCATAAAGAGTAAAAAATTCAATTGCTGAAGCGTTTCAAAGAACTATCATGCACGCGGTTAGGCGAGGGGTTGTCACCACCATGACGACTGGGACTCATATAATCGCCACGTGCGATGCTTCAACTTCCCGCGAGGAGACACCTTATATAAAGGGGGATGGAGTCATGGCATTTGACTTCACGGGCAAGACCGCGATTGTCACGGGCGGCACTCAGGGCATTGGCCTCGAGATCGCCAAGGGCATCGTCGCGGGCGGCGGACATGTCGCGCTCATCGCAAGGAACGCTGCTAAGGGCGAGGCCGCGGTGGCCGAGCTTGGCGAGGGCAACAAGTTCTATCAGCTCGATGTCGCCGATGCACCCAAGGCGCGCGAGACCGTCGAGCAGATTTTTACGGACCTGCCGCAAACCAACATCCTGATCAACTGCGCTGGCGTCATCAGCACCAAGAAGTTCGACGAGATCGATGACACCGAGTGGCGTCGCACCATCGACATCAACCTCAACGGTACCTTCACTATGATGAACGCCGTGTACCCGCACTTTAAGGCGGCCCATGCCGGCACTATCGTCAACGTGAGCTCTGTCGCTGGCAAGATCGGTGGCGGCCTGCTCGGCACCGCGGCCTACGCGAGCTCCAAGGCCGGTGTCAATGGCCTTACCAAGGCGGTCGCCAAGGAGGGCGGTAAGTTCGGCGTCCGCTGCAACGCTGTGTGCCCGTCGCTCACGCTTACCGACATGACCTCGATTCTCTCTGACGAGAACTCTCAGCGCATCATCAACGGTATTCCTCTGGGCCGCGCCGCCCAGGCCAGCGAGCCTGCGCAGATGGTGCTGTTCTTCGCTTCCGACCTCGCCAGCTTCGTGAACGGCGAGATCGGTGACTGCGACGGCGGCATCGTCCTGGACGGGTAATACCCCACGACGATTGTTCGGCGACGGCTCCTGCGACTCGGGACCGTCGCCTTCTTTCTGATATAGGCGCGTGCGGCTACGATTCGCATGCATCCAAAGGAGATATATATATGAGTGAATCGACTGCGGTGGAGGCGCCGGCGGCAAAGGAGCCGTTCTTTAAGATGTCCTCCATCCCGGGTGCCAATATTTTGGTGCCGCTTTTGTTGGGCTGCCTGCTCAACACGCTATTCCCCGACCTGTTCAAAACGCTCGGCAGCTTTACGCTTGGCATGACCCAGCAGGGTGCAGGCCCGCTCGTGGGCGCTTTTTTGCTTATCGTCGGTACGACGATTTCGTTTAAGAGTGCTCCTGCCGCCGCTGCCCGCGGTGCCATCATCATCGCCGTCAAGCAAATCGTGGTCGTTGCCGTGTCGCTGCTCATTCTTTATGTGTTCAACGACAACCTGTTTGGCATCTCTGCCATGGTGATGCTGGCGGCTTGCACCGGCGCCAACAATGCTATGTACGCTGGACTGATGGGCACCATGGGCAACGAGGCCGAGCGTGGCGCTGTCGCAATCACCACGCTCGTTGTCGGCCCTCCGGTCACGATGATCGTGCTCGGCGCTGCCGGCCAGGCTCCGATCGGCTGGTCGCTCGTGGGTGCCATCCTGCCGATCGTCGTCGGCATTATTCTAGGTAACCTGTTCCCCAGCTTTAAGAAGATGATGGCACCGGCACTTTCCGCCGTCATCGTGCTCGTCTTCTTTGCCATGGGCTCGACCATGACCTTTGGCCAGCTCATTAATGGCGGTCTTCCCGGTATTCTGCTCGGCGTGATCTGCTCGGTGGTCTTTGCAATTCCCGTTATCGCGGTCGATAAGCTCACGGGCGGTACGGGTGTCGCAGGTGCGGCCATTTCGAGCTGCGCCGGAGCCAATGTGGCCACGCCTGCTGCCATGGCAAGCGTCAACGAGGCCTTGTACGGTGGCGCCGTGCTCGCGACGGCTACGGCACAGGTTGCCGCCTGCGCAATCGTGACGGCTATTTTGACCCCGCTGGTCACCAGCTGGTGCTACAAGCATTTTGAGGGCCAGCAGAGCAACGGCAAGGCAACGACCGACAAGGCCGCCTCAGCCGCCTAATGCCAAACGGCAATCAAAGCTAAAAACTAGCTACGCCACAGGGCGGCCACGGGGGATCCCGTGGCCGCCCTGCAGTTTCTGTAGGGTCTCTGGGACACTTTACCCTGCTAAAGCTGGCATAACAGCTAGAGCGAACGTCGTACAAAGGCAAGGAAAAATAACATACAAATCGGTGAACGGTAGCTGTCCGCGCTCGCATTTCCTGCGGGTTTGTAAAAAACGCCCTTATGATATAAAAAAAGAAACATATAACAGCCCAGATGGAGAGGGTCGCTATGTTATCCTTCTCAAACGGGTGAAATCTTGGGTTTTGGGTTGTAGTTCCAAGGTGGACAAACGTTTTTCTCTGCACCAACGTGTGGTGAAGAACGGAAGAAGCCGGTAGTGCAAGCCGAACATTCAAGAATTCAATAAGCAGCGGTGTGAGAGAGCGCCGCATAACACGTAACTAGGAGCGTGGTTACACAATGCAGGAGGCATGGGAAGGCTTCAAGGAAGGCATTTGGACGGGAGAGGTTGACGTCCGAGACTTCATCCAGAAGAACTACACCCCCTACGAGGGCGACGAGTCGTTCCTCGTCGGCCCGACCGAGCGTACCAAGGAGCTGTGGGGCGAGGTTCTCGACCTGCTGCTTAAGGAGCGCGAGCAGGGCGGTGTCCTCGATATGGACACCAAGACCGTTACGGGTATCGTGAGCCACCCCGCTGGCTACATCGATAACGCCCACCGCGAGAAGGAGACCATCGTCGGTCTTCAGACCGACAAGCCGCTTAAGCGCGCGCTGCACGTCAACGGTGGTATCCGCATCGCTTGCCAGGCTGCCAGCCAGCACGGCTATAAGGTCGACGAGAACGTTGTCGAGCGCTACACCTTCGAGCGCAAGACCCACAACGCCGGCGTCTTCGATGTTTACACCCCCGAGATGCGTGCTTGCCGCTCGGCTCACATCATCACCGGTCTGCCCGATGGCTATGGCCGCGGCCGCATCATCGGCGACTACCGTCGTGTCGCCCTGTACGGCGTCGACTACCTGATCAAGGACAAGGAGGCCCAGAAGGCTTCCACCCCGACGGTCATGACCGCCGACAACATCCGCGACCGCGAGGAGCTGCAGGAGCAGATCCGCGCCCTCGGCGAGCTCAAGATGATGGCCGAGACCTATGGTTTCGATATTTCCAACCCTGCTACCAACACGCAGGAGGCCATCCAGTGGATGTACTTCGCCTACCTCGCTGCCGTCAAGGAGCAGAACGGCGCCGCTATGTCCATCGGCCGTACCTCCACGTTCATCGACATCTACGCTGAGCGCGACCTTGCCAACGGTACCTTCACCGAGGAGCAGATCCAGGAGTTCGTGGATCACTTCATCATGAAGCTCCGCATGGTCAAGTTTGCCCGTACCCCTGAGTACCAGGCCCTGTTCACCGGCGACCCGCAGTGGGTCACCGAGTCCATCGGCGGCATGGGTGTCGACGGCCGTACGCTCGTTACCAAGATGAGCTACCGCTACCTGCACACGCTCGAGAACATGGGCACCAGCCCCGAGCCCAACATGACCGTTCTGTGGTCGACCCGTCTGCCCGAGAACTTCAAGAAGTTCTGCGCCAAGACTTCTGTCGCCAGCTCCTCGATCCAGTACGAGAACGACGACCTCATGCGCGTCTATCATGGCGACGACTACGGCATCGCCTGCTGCGTGTCCTCCATGCGCATCGGCAAGGAGATGCAGTTCTTCGGCGCTCGCGCCAACCTGGCCAAGTGCCTGCTGTACGCACTCAACGGCGGTGTTGACGAGGTCTCCAAGAAGCAGGTCGGCCCCAAGTATCGCGCCGTCGAGGGCGATATGCTCGATTACGACGACGTTGTGGCCAAGTACAACGACATGATGAAGTGGCTCGCTGGCGTGTACGTCAACTCGCTGAACATCATTCACTACATGCACGACAAGTATTGCTACGAGCGCATCCAGATGGCCCTGCACGACAAGCACGTGCACCGCTGGTTCGCTACGGGCATCGCTGGCCTTTCCGTCGTGGCTGACTCCCTGTCCGCCATCAAGTACGCCAAGGTCCACCCCGTCCGTGATGAGAACGGCATCATCGTCGACTTCGAGACCGAGGGCGAGTTCCCCAAGTACGGTAACGACGACGACCGCGTCGACCAGATCGCTCACGACGTTGTGCACCAGTTCATGGAGTACATCCGCATGAACGACACCTACCGCAACTCCGTGCCTACGACCTCGGTTCTGACCATTACCTCCAACGTCGTGTACGGTAAGAAGACCGGCTCCACGCCCGACGGCCGCAAGGCTGGCCAGCCGTTCGCCCCGGGTGCTAACCCCATGCACAAGCGCGATAGCCACGGCGCCATCGCTTCGCTGTCTTCGGTTTCCAAGCTCCCGTTCCGCGATGCTCAGGATGGCATCTCCAACACCTTCTCCATCATCCCGAGTGCGCTCGGCAAGGAGGACCAGGTGTTCTTTGGCGATATCGACCTTGATCAGCTGGGCGAGTAACTATTGTTAGTGCTATACTAACAATAACGATTACTGATTAGTGCGCCGGTTTCGGCCGGCGCCTATTAATCGAAGGAGACACATTATGAAGGTTTCTGAAGTTTCCGAGACCCAGGCCGATAACCTGGTCCACATGCTCGACGCTTACGCCGAGAAGGGTGGCCACCACCTGAACATCAACGTCTTCAACCGTGAGACGCTGCTCGACGCTCAGGCTCACCCCGAGAAGTATCCGCAGCTGACCATCCGCGTTTCCGGCTACGCCGTGAACTTCCACACGCTCACCAAGGAGCAGCAGGACGAGGTCATTGCGCGTACCTTCCACGACAAGTTCTAAAGGGACTCAACTCCCACCGGAGACCCGGTAAGGCCTACGCACTTTGCCTCTCAAACGTCCTCGCCGCTTCGCGGCTGCGGAATGTTTGCGAGACAAAGTGCTCCCGGCCTTGCCGGGTCTCCTGCGTTGTCGTCCTTTAGGGAACCACGCTAAATTAAATTGGTGTCCTCGGACATGCAAAGAGGCTCGCTGCGCACTTCGTGCGGCGAGCCTCTTTGCGTCCTGACGCTCCTATTTGGCAAGGTGTTTTTTAGAATCCATTTTGCGCTCGGC
>URLR01000004.1 GCA_900548815.1 uncultured Collinsella sp. | reverse complement strand
GATCATGCCGTCGAAGTTGAAAGGCAGATTGCCGCTCTGGCGGGCTTGCAGCGTCAACTGGTTACGCGGTTTGGTAAAACCGCGTAACTACAAATCCCCGCCGGCACCCAGCAGCTTGCGCATGACCTGTTCGGGGTTAACCGAGCCGTCACGCGGGGCCAGGGCGGTGATCTTCTTCTGCATCTTGTACTCGTGCAGCTCGTCCTCGAGCTGGCGCACGCGGGCGCGGAGCTTTTCGTTCTCGCGCTCGCGCTCCTCGGCACGCTCCTTCATATCGAGGATGCGCACCACGCCGGCAAGGTTGATGCCCTCGTCGGTCAGCTGGTTGATGAGCTCCAGGCGCTCGATATCGGCACGCGAATACAGACGCGTGTTGCCGCCCGAGCGCTGGGGGTTCACCAGGCCCTTGGACTCATAGACGCGCAGAGTCTGCGGATGCATGCCGGTCAGCTCGGCCGCCACGCTGATCATGTACAGCGGTTTGTTCCTATTGTCCTCGGCCATGCTACCTGATCCCTTTCCGTCTCGTTATCGTCCATCATAAGCCCGCGGGCGCGGGCGTGCGCCACGACCGCCCTAGTACGTCGCCTTGTAACGGTTGACCTTCTCGCGATAATCGCGCGTGTCGGCCTCGCGCAGCTTGGTCATGGCATCGCGCTCATCGTCGGACAGGTTCGTGGGGACCTGCACCTTGATCTCGACGAGCAGCGCACCCGTGCGGCCGCGATGCTTAACGTCGGGCGCACCCATCTCCTTAAAGCGAAACTTCTTGCCCGTCTGGGTACCCGCGGGCACCTTCAGACGAACCGTCGCACCGCCGGGCGTCGGCACGTCCACCGTGCAGCCGAGCGCCGCCTCGTAGACCGAGACCGGTACCTCCATGGTCACGTCGGCACCTTTACGCTTAAACAGCGGGTGCTCCTCCACATGCGTGGTCACGACCAGGTCGCCGCGCTCGCCGCCGGCAACGCCATACTCGCCGCGACGCTTGTAGCGTAGCTTGCCGCCGTCGACCGCGCCCGCGGGCACCGAGACCGTAATGGTCTGCTGCTCGCCTGTCGAGGGAATGCGATAGGTGACCTTGTGCGTCACGCCGCGAAACGCGTCCTCGGCCGTCACATCGACGGTCAGCGACAGGTCGCCGCCCTTGCGAGCACGGCTGCGACCCGCGCCGGCACCGGCAGCGCCCGCAGCCCCGGCAAAGCCCGAGCCCCAATCGCTGCCCCAGGCGCCGTTGCCGCTAAAGATGCTGTCGAAGATGTCGCCCCAGCCGCTGGCACCCGCGCCGGCACCGTAGCCGCCGCCATACGCGCCGCCCGCGCCCGGCATGCCGCCAAACATGAGCATCTGGTCGTACTCTTTGCGCTTCTTCTCGTCCGAAAGCGTCTCGTAGGCCTCGCTGATCTCCTTGAACTTGGCCTCGTCACCGCCGGCATCGGGGTGATATTTTTGCGCGAGCTTGCGAAACGCGCTCTTGATCTCTTTGTCGGAGGCGCTCTTGGATACGCCCAGGATGTCATAGAAGGTTTTGCCTGCAGCCATCGTAGCTCCTCTCCTGTTTCATCCGTCGCCCAGCGGGCGGCGGTTCATGCTTTCATATGGCACTAGGCCAGAAAGGGCCCCGGGTGTTGCCCCGGGGCCCTTCTCAATTACTCCTCGGTGCTCTCGGCCGTATCGGCCGCAGCATCCTCGGGCGCCGCTTCGGGCTCCGGTGCGGGGCGCTTCTCGCCACCGTAGGTCACCGTCACCATCGCGGAACGCAGGATGCGGTCCGCCATGCGGTAGCCCTTCTGGTACACGTCGTTGACGGTCTCGTCGTACTGCGATGCGTCCTCGACGCGGCCCACAGCCTGATGCTCGAGCGGATCAAACGCTTCGCCCTTGGGGTCGATGGGCTCAACGCCCTCATGCGCAAACACGTCGAGCAGCTTGGCATGCACCGCGTCGACGCCGTCGACGAACTGCTTAAAGTCGTCGGCAAGCTCCTGACTGCGGGCGTGGTCGATCGCACGCTCGATATCGTCGACCACCGGCAGCAGCGCAGTGACGAGCTTCTCGGTCGCGCGCTCGCGCTCGGCGATACGCTCGTTGGCGGTGCGGCGACGGAAGTTCTCCCAGTCGGCCTGCAGACGGGCGGTGCGCTCGGTGGCGTCCTTTGCCTTGTCCTCGGCGGCCTTCTGAGCCTCTGCCGCAGCATCGAGCTCGTTGCGCACGTCGGCAAGCTCTTTCTGAGCCTGCTCGAACTTGAGCTTAAAGTCGTTGTCGGCGGCTTCCTCACCGGCGCGGATAGCGGCTTCCACCATCTCGTCCTCGGTCATCGTCGCCTCCTTGTTGGAATCCTCTACTTGGTTCTCGGCAGCCTCGGCGGCCGGGGCCTCGTTGGCCTCGGTAACGTCTGCGGCCTCTACGGGAATCTTCACGTCCTTCTCCTCAGAGTCAACGGGGGCGGCACCAACGGCGGCCGCCTCCGTGCGAGCTTTACGAGCGGACATGATTACTTGTCCTCGTCGTCCACAACCTCGTAGTCGGCGTCGACAACATCATCGTCGGCAGGCTGGGCACCGGCGGCACCGTCGGTCTGCTGCTGAGCGTCGGCGTAGACAACCTGGGCCAGCTCGTAGGCCACGGACTGCAGG
This sequence comes from uncultured Collinsella sp., assembly GCA_900548815.1. Taxonomy (GTDB): domain Bacteria; phylum Actinomycetota; class Coriobacteriia; order Coriobacteriales; family Coriobacteriaceae; genus Collinsella. The sequence goes on along the minus strand of URLR01000004.1, from coordinate 60,125 downwards.
GACTCGCCGGCGGCCTTGATGGCCTCGACGTCAGAGCCCTCGAGCGCCTTCTTGGCGTCGGCGATAGCGGCCTCGGCCTTGGACTTCACGTCGGCGGAAACCTTGTCGCCCAACTCGTTGAGGGTCTGCTCGGTGGAGTAGCACAGGCTGTCGGTCTGGTTGCGGACCTCGACCTCTTCCTTCTGCTTCTTGTCCTCCTCGGCATGAGCCTCGGCGTCCTTGACCATACGATCGACCTCGTCGTCGGACAGAGCGGTGGAGCCAGAAATGGTGATCTGCTGCTCCTTGCCGGTGCCCTTGTCCTTAGCGGAGACCTTGACGATGCCGTTGGCGTCGATGTCGAAGGTGACCTCGATCTGCGGCACGCCGCGGCGGGCAGCCGGGATACCGGTCAGCTGGAACTTACCGAGCGACTTGTTGTCGCGGGCAAGCTCGCGCTCGCCCTGGAGCACGTTGATCTCGACGCTGGTCTGGTTGTCGGCAGCGGTGGAGTAGACCTCGGTCTTGGAGGTCGGGATCGTGGTGTTGCGGTCGATCATCTTGGTCATGATGCCGCCCATGGTCTCGACGCCCAGCGACAGCGGGGTAACGTCGAGCAGCAGGATGCCCTCGACGTCGCCGGTGAGCACGCCGCCCTGGACGGCAGCGCCGTCGGCAACGACCTCGTCGGGGTTCACGGACATGTTGGGCTGCTTGCCGGTCATGGTCTTGACGAGCTCCTGGACGGCGGGCATACGGGTGGAGCCGCCGACGAGGATGACCTCGGTCAGATCGGAGAGCTTAAGCTTGGCGTCGCGCAGGGCGTTGGTGACAGGCTGCTTGCAGCGCTCGAGCAGGTCGCGGGTGATCTTCTCGAACTCGGCGCGGGTCAGCGTGTAGTTGAGGTGCAGCGGGCCGGACTGGTTCATGGTAATGAACGGCAGGTTGATGGTGGTCTGCTGGGCGGCGGAGAGCTCCTTCTTGGCGTTCTCGGCGGCCTCCTTCAGACGCTGCAGGGCCATGGGGTCCTGACGCAGGTCGACACCGTTCTCCTGCTGGAACTTATCGGCCATCCAATCGATGACGCGCTGATCCCAGTCGTCGCCGCCCAGGTGGTTGTCGCCCGAGGTGGACAGAACCTCAAACACGCCGTCGGCGAGGTCGAGGATGGAGACGTCGAAGGTGCCGCCACCCAAGTCGAAGACCAGGATGCGCTGGTCGGTGCCCTGCTTGTCCAGGCCATAGGCCAGGGCAGCAGCGGTCGGCTCGTTGACGATACGCTTGACGTTGAGGCCGGCGATCTTACCGGCGTCCTTGGTGGCCTGACGCTGGGCGTCGTTGAAGTAGGCCGGGACGGTGATGACGGCGTCGGTGACGGTCTCGCCCAGATACTTCTCGGCGTCGGCCTTCATCTTGGCGAGCGTCATGGCGCTCACCTGCTCGGCGGTGTAATCCTTGCCCTCGATGTCGACGACGGCACGGCCACCCTGGCCCTCCTTGACCTCGTACGGCACGGTCTTGATCTCGGAGGTGCACTCGGAGTACTTGCGGCCCATGAAGCGCTTGATGGAGAACACGGTGTTCTTGGGGTTGGTGACAGCCTGGTTCTTAGCGGCCTTACCCACGACGCGGTCGCCGTCGGCACGGAAGCCCACGACGGACGGGGTGGTGCGGTCGCCCTCGGCGTTCACGATAATGGTCGGAGAACCGCCCTCGAGAACGGCCATAGCGGAGTTAGTAGTACCAAGGTCGATACCAAGAATCTTACTCATTAGAAATTCCCTCTCTCTTGTGCGTTTGCACCGACTCGGCGGTCTGCCAAGCGGTGTTTCGGCTTGTCTTTCAGGATGTAGTGTATCCCCTTATGGGCCGGAATATACAAAATCTAAGTCAATTCATATAAGATTTCTTATTGCCAAGAGTTTAGGTTCGCAAATATGCAGGTAGATGCGCTGATTGAGTTCTCGGCAAATCTATCGAGATCTATGTAGAGATGGCTGAGGTTTGGGTCCGGGGGCGCCTGGGGCTGCCTTGTGGAAAGCTCGTCCCGGTTTGAGCGTGGATTCCGGGTCGCAGTTTCCGTCTGAAGACTCAACCGGAAACCGTATCCCGTTTTGAGAGCTGATACCGGCTCGCATTTTCCGCTAGCGGGCCTAACCGGAAACTGCGACCCGGGTTTCGGCCAAATAACGGGATGCCCTTTCCGCAGGCGCGCTCAATAGCTCAATATTTCAAGTCACCTTTAGCTAACATTTGCGCAGCTCAACGGCCCCACCTGCGCATTTTTTAGTAAACCTTGGCATACTCGGCGAACGGTATGAAGATGCCGGTCAGAGGGTATTGCAAACGGTCGCTCCCGTGGTATGTTTTTGCCCGAATCAAACCGGCGCGCATCGCCTGTAGCGTCGGTCAACAGAGAGGAAACTACCATGGCTCATCCCGTAATTGATGCCGACGAGTGCATCGCTTGTGGCGTTTGCGTCGACTCCTGCCCCGCTGGCGTTCTGGAGCTCCAGGACGTCGCTACCGTCGCTGACGAGGACTCCTGCGTCGCCTGTGGCGCTTGCCAGGACGCTTGCCCCGCTGGCGCGATCACCGAGATCGTCGAGGAGTAACAACTCCCCCACTTGCACACTCAAAAGTACACCGTGCACAAAAAAGGAGGCCTCCGCATCGCCGCGGAGGCCTCCTTTTGCATTCGTCGTTACTAGGACAGATCGTCTTCGTAGGGCATTAGGTCCGCCAAGTAGCCTTTCTCCTTGAGCATCGCCTCGATCTCGTCGAGGGTTTGCTCGTCCTCCGCCGCGATGCGATGGAAGTGATAGCCGCTCGTCACCGTTAGTAGCGGGAAACTCTTGCCGCTCTCGATATCGTGCAGGTAGCGCTCAACATCGCGACGATTGCGGATGTCCAGGTCGGCCGTGATCTTGCCGTACACACGATGGTTGACGATCACGTTAAGCACGGCGCCACCCGCGTCGACGATACTCGTAAGTTCGTCGCCCGCCTGCTCCACGCTGTGGCGCACCTTAACAAGACGCGTGGGCACGGCGGGGCTGCTGGGGGCCTCCTGCAGCACATAACCACGGTTGGTCGCCACGATATCGTGCCCATCGGCGCGCAGCAGGGCGATGTCCTGCACCACGACCTGGCGGCTCACACCCACCTCACGAGCAAGTGCGCTGCCCGATACGGGCCCCTTGGCCACCTCGAGCACGGCCATGATGGCACGGCGACGCTCGCGGGCGTCCATTATTTACCGTCCAGCAGACGCAGGTGCTTAAGCGAGAGGTCGAGAATCGGCGCAGAGTGCGTTAACGCCCCCGAGCTTATAAAGTCAACGCCCAGGTCGGCGAGCGCGCGGATATTGCTGGCGTCCACGTTGCCCGAGCACTCGGTCTTGGCGCGACCGGCGATAAGCTCAATCGCGGCAGCCATGTCGTCGTGGGTCATGTTGTCGAACATGATGATATCGGCGCCGGCCTCCACGGCCTCGCGTACCATGTCCAGGTTCTCGCACTCAATCTCGACCGTCGTGGTAAACGATGCATGGGCGCGCGCCATCTCGATCGCACGCGTCACGCCACCGGCGGCATCGATGTGGTTGTCCTTGAGCATGACGGCCGTCGACAGGTTGTAACGGTGGTTGCTGCCGCCGCCGATCTCGACCGCGGCCTTCTCGAAGACGCGCATGCCCGGCGTGGTCTTGCGTGTGTCGACAAGCACGGTCTTGGTGCCCTCGAGCGCCGCGGCCATCTGGTGCGTATAGGTAGCGATGCCGCTCATGCGCTGCAGGTAGTTGAGCGCCACGCGCTCGCCCGAAAGCAGCACGCGCGCATCGCCACGCACCTGGCCCACGTGGTCACCGGCGTGCACCTCGTCACCATCGGCAACATCAAGCAGCACCGAACTCTGCGAATCCAGCAGCTCAAAGGTGCGAGCGAATACATCCAGGCCCGCGATGATGCCATCGGCCTTGGCGATAAGCTCCACCGTGGCGGGACGCGCCGTGGGACACACGCTCGCCGTGCTCACGTCCTCAAAGGTAATGTCCTCGCGCAGAGCCTGCAGAATCAGATCATCGACGACGAGCTTCATGGTAATGGGATTCATGGTCTACTCCTCCACGGCCTGCGTGCCGGCGGCACGGGCCAAATCATCGATTGCCAGGGTATCGGCGCTCAGGGCGCGATGACGGCCATCGAGCGCGGGATCGCCCGCCTGCTCCACGGCCAGCGACTCGCCGGTACGCATATACCACGCGGCGCGACGACCCCAGACCAACGCCTCGAGCAGGCTGTTTGATGCAAGGCGGTTCTTGCCGTGAACACCGTTGCAAGCCGTCTCGCCCGCGGCGTAGAGCTCGGGCATCGAGGTGCGGCCGTCCTTGTCGACCCACACTCCGCCCATAAAGTAGTGCTGCGTGGGCGTAACGGGGATGGGCTCGTCCAAGATGTCGCGGCCGTCCTCCAGGCAACGTGCGCGAATGTTGGCAAAGTGCCCGGTCACCACATCGCGCTCGACGGGGGCAAAGCTCAGCCACTCGTGCTCGGTGCCGTCCTGCTTCATCTGCTCGCGAATGGCGGCGGCGACCACATCGCGCGGCTGGAGCTCGTCGGTAAAGCGCTCGCCAGCGGCGTTGAGCAAAATCGCGCCCTCGCCGCGGCAGCTCTCGCTGATCAGGAAGGTGCGGCCCGGCTGCGGCGAGAACAGCCCCGTGGGGTGAATCTGCACGTAGTCCAGGTGCTCCATCTTAATGCCATGCTCCTGAGCAATGTAGCAGGCATCGCCCGTGAGCTGCGGGTAGTTGGTCGAATGGTCGTATACGCCTCCGATACCGCCCGTCGCCCACAGCGTGTGGCGGGCATGAATCTTAAACGGCTCGCTGGCATGCACGCCCTCGGCGGCGTTTGCCAGCTCGTCGGCGGGACGAACCGAGTTGTCCTCATCCACGGGAACGGCAACGACGCCGGTGCACACCGTAACGCCATCACGCTCGCCCGTCAGGATGTCGGTCATGGCCACGTGCTCCAAAATCTGCACGTTATCCAGCTTGCGAACGGCTTGGAGCAGCTTGGTCGTGATCTCCTTGCCCGTAATGTCGGCATGGAAGGCAATGCGCGGACGGCTGTGCGCGCCCTCGCGGGTAAAGTCGAGGCTGCCGTCGGCCTTGCGCTCAAAATCCACGCCCATGGCCAGCAGGTCGTTGATGACCGAGCGGCTCGAGCGGATCATAATGTCGACGCTCTCGCGACGGTTCTCATAGTGGCCGGCGTGCATGGTGTCCTCAAAGAAGGCATCGTAGTCCGAGCCCTCGGGCAGCACGCAGATTCCGCCCTGCGCGAGCATCGAATCGCACTCGTCGACAGCGCCCTTGGAGAGCATGATCACTCGCGTGCTTGTCGGCAGATTGAGGGCCGCGTACAGACCCGCCACGCCGCAGCCGGCAATGACAACGTCGCATTCCATATCGGGGTATTGTTTGGTTTCCACAGGAATCCTCTCCCTTGTAATGTGGCATAAGGGACTGCCCCTCATGTCACATTGTTCTAGCGCGCTGCGTACTCGAGCATACGGTCGAGCGTGAGCTTGGCCCGGTCTGCTGCCTCGTCCGAGACGCCGATCTGCACCTCGCCCTCGCCCGTCTCCAGGCAGTGCACGAGCTTTTCGAGCGTGATGAGGTCCATGTTGACGCAGGTGGGCTGCACCGCGGGGAAGTAGAACTTCTTGCCGGTGCCCTGGCAGCGGCGCTCGAGCTCGTAGAGCACGCCGCGAACCGTCACGATAATGAACTCGCTCGCGTCGGACTCCTCGGCATACTTGATGATGCCGGCGGTGGAGCCGATGTAGTCGGCCTCGGCCAGGACGTCGGCCTTGCACTCGGGGTGCGCCAGCACGAGCGCGTCGGGGTGGGCCTCCGTCGCGTCGACGATCTGCTCGACGGTGATGATGTGATGGCGCGGGCAGTAGCCGTTGTTGAGGATGACGTGCTTTTGCGGCACCTGCTCGGCTACGAAGCGGCCCAAGTTTTGGTCGGGAATGAACAGGATATGCTGCTGCGGCAGCTCGGACACAATCTTAACGGCGTTGGAGCTGGTGACGCACACGTCGCTCCAGCTCTTGATCTCGACCGTGGAGTTGACGTAGCAGACCACGGCAAGGTCGTCACCGTACTCGGCGCGCGCTGCATCGACTGTCTCGCGCTTGACCATGTGCGCCATGGGGCAGTCCGCGCCCGGCTCGGGCAGCAGCACGGTCTTAGTGGGATTGAGCAGTTTGGCGCTCTCGCCCATAAACTCCACGCCGCACAGCACGATAGTCTGCTGCGGCAGGCTCTTGGCGAGCTTTGCCAGGTAGAAGCTGTCGCCGACGTAATCAGCCACGGCCTGCACCTCGGGCGCCACGTAATAGTGCGTCAGGATCACCGCGTCACGTTGGGTTTTTAGCTGCTGAATGGCCTCGACGAGCTCTGCGGGCACCAGTGCCGCGCGCTCCGTTGCCGTCGTTGCCGATGCTAGGCCGGCCGCGATATCGCGTGCAAGCTCCGACGCATCCATGTTCGCGCTCTGTGCCATCAAGGCCCCTCTCTTTTGGCGAATCTTGGGGCTTTAGTATGACACCTAGGTTTACAGCTGACAAGACAGCTGTAAACCTAGGTGTAAAGTTGAAATAAAGATTCAATCTTGGGTCGGGTCCATTTTCGAACTGGCAAGCTGAGGATAGCTGAGCTCTCGATGGCGCAGGAGGCATCTTTCGCCACCGCAACACCGCTTGGCGCGAGCTGCACGCCGTGGGGCGCAAACGGTCCGCACCCCCGCAAGCGGCGCGTGCCCGATGTGGCAAAATCGAACTACTTAAGGGGGCCGAATGCTCAAGATTATTGCCTGCGACGATGATGTCGCTTTTCTAGATAGACTGCACCGGATGATCGACCGTTGGTCGACCGAGACGGGCACGGCGGTCGATGTTGCGCTCGTCACGCGCGGCGAGGACCTGCTGGCCCGCCATGCCGCATCGCGCGCCGACATCATTCTGCTCGACATGATCATGCCGCTCGTCAACGGCATGGACACCGCACGCGAACTGCGCCAGGCCGACACCGCCGTGCGCCTGGTGTTCCTCACCTCGTCGCCCGAGTTCGCGCTGGAATCCTACGAGGTCCGCGCCTTCGACTATCTGCTCAAGCCCGTGACTTACGAACGCCTGGCGCAGTTACTTAACGAGCTTTCGAGCATGCGCCCGGCGGCAACCGACGAGCTCGTGATCAAAACTTCCTTTGGCTACCACGCCCTGCGCCTGTCCGACATCGAATATGCCGAGGCGCGCAACAAGCACGTGGTTTTCCACCTGCGCGACGGACGCGATATCGAGGCACTCGAGTCGTTCCGCAGCGTCGAGGACCGCTTGGAGCAAAACGCGGTCTTCTTTAAATGCCACCGCAGCTACCAGGTCAACCTGCGCAATATCGATCACTTTGACCGCACGGACATCGTCATGCGCTCGGGCGCGTGCATCCCGCTGTCGCGCAGCTGCAAGCAGGGATTCCAAGACGCCTACTTTGCGGTGCGCTTTGAGGGTGGGAGACACTGATGGTCTCCTCGGTCGAAATGGTCCTTTGGGCAATCCACCACGCCACGACGCTGCTCTTTGGCGTCTTTGCCTCGGCGGCGCTGTGCGGTGTCGAGATCAACCGGCGTCATGTGCTTGAACTGGTGCTGGTCGGTGCCGTAACTGGATGCGCATTTGGCCTCGCCAATGCCGTCGGCGGCGAGCTTTTCGCCCGCCAGGTCTATCCGCTCGTCGTGCACCTGCCGCTTACCGTCTACCTATGCGCGCGCTACCGCCTGAGCCCGCTGCTTGCCGTGCTCGGCATTACGAGTGCCTATCTGAGCTGCCAGTTCAGCAATTGGATGGGCATCGCCGCATTTGCCGCAACCGATTCTCAGATCGCGTACTATCTGGCGCGCATCGCGACCACACTCGCCGTCTTTGCCGTCCTGATGCATTGGGCCGGCGACATCGGTCCGCGCTTGGCGATTAAAAGCACCACCGAGCTGGACATCCTTTTAATCCTGCCGCTCGTCTATTACGTCTTTGACTATGCCACCAACGTCTACACCACGCTGTTCCACTCGGGCTCGGTGGTGACGGTTGAGTTTTTGGCATTTGCGCTCTGTGCCTTCTATCTTATGTTTCTTGCCGTTTACCTGCGCGAATACGAAGAAAAGGAAACCGCCGAGCGAGAGCGCTGGATGCTCGAAACCCGCGACAGCGCCGCCATCAAAGAGCTCGAGGCTTGGCGTCAATCTGGGCGCGAGCTGTCGATTCTTCGCCACGACATGCACCACTTCCTACGCGGCCTGGCCGCTTTAATTGAGGAGGGCCACACCGACGAGGCGCTCGATCGCATCGACGAACTCTGCGAAGCCGGCGACCGCACCGCCGTACGCCGCTTCTGCGCCAACGAGACCGTAAACATCGCGCTTTCGTCATTTAACTCGGATATCAATAGAAACGGCATTACCGCCAACCTGCGCGCCGCCGTACCCGAAACCATCCACGTAGGTGAAGCCGACCTGTTTAGCGTGCTCTCAAATGCCTTGGAAAACGCTATCACCGCCGCAAGCACCGCACCCCAAGGAAAGCGATTCGTCGACTTTGACCTGCGATTAGAGGACGGCCAGCTGCTGCTGTTAGTTTCCAACACGTTTGACCGCGCGCCGCGCATGGTCGACGGCATGCCCGTAGCCGGGCACACCGGACACGGCTTTGGAACCAAGAGCATTAAGCTTGCCGTCGAACGCATGAACGGCAACTGCCAGTTCCGCATTAACGGCGATCGGTTTGAGCTGCGCGCTGTGATGTAGAAGTGCGGCGCCGATCTCGAGGCGCGCCTTGCCCGCCAGACAATCGCTCGCCGGCGCCAATCCGCTACAGCGGAGCGGCTGCCGGGGTCAGCTGCTTGATGTATGCCCACATGCGCTGCTTGGCGGCCTTGTCGGTGAGTGCCGCCTCAAAGCCGTCGAGCGCGAGCACGCGGCGGCCCTGCACATGGGCGACCAGGCCGGGCTTGAGCATAGCGGTATCGAAGTCGTCGATTGCCACAAGCATGTCGGCATAGGTCTCGCGCATGGTATCGGCCGCGCGATCGTCCAGCAGCAGAACCGCCTCGGGGTCCAAAGCCTCAAGCGCCTCACGGAACAGCTCGCACGGCAGAGTCTCGCCCACCGCGACCGCTCCGTCACCCACGCCGGCGACGCTTGCCAGCACGCAAAAATCCTCGGGCGCGTAGCCGATGGCCCCAAGCGCCTTGCGCAACGCCGCGCCATCCGGGCCGGCGGCAAGCTCGCCACCCGAACGCTCGGCCTCGTCCAAATCGCCTTTGACCAGCACGATCGGCGAGCACGCGTTGCCCGCGATACGCACGCCACGACCCGCAAGCGATGCGAGCTCTTGCTCGGCCGCCTGGGCGATGGCTTCTTTTTTCTGGCTTTGTGACGTGGGCATGCGCTCTCCAATCGTTTGCGTGCCCACCATTATATAAAAGAGCTGCCCGCGAGTGGTTGCTTTGCGGGCGGCTGGGTATAAGCACGGTCGTACTGAGTTTTACGCGGCCGAGCCGCGTCGCATTATGGAGGTCACCATGGCTGACATTAATCAGATTACCCCCGAGAACTTCGATTCCATCGTTAACGACAGCCTGCCCGTGCTGGTCGATTTTTGGGCACCGTGGTGCGGGCCCTGTCGATCCCTCTCGCCCATCGTTGACGAGGTTGCCGATGAGCTGGCGGGCAAGCTTGCCGTTGCCAAATGCAACGTCGACGACAACCAGGATCTGGCCATGAAGTATGGCGTCATGAGCATCCCCACGCTGATTGTGTTTAAGAACGGCGAGGAGATTGACCGCTCGGTTGGCGCTCTGCCCAAGGCGAGGCTGCAGGCGCTGCTGGAGAAGCATCTGTAATACGCTTGTTACTTACCCGCCGTCTATGAGCGCTTTTGCACCGCTCGCCGGACTTCTGGATGCACCGAGTGCAACCACGGATAGTATGGTAGTCACAAACAGCCCCCAGTGAACGGGTGCGGGTCGCACAGACTCGTACCCGTTTTCTTATGCAGCTGCGCACAGAGCGGGCGTAGTAAAATCTGAACCACTAAACTACCCCATACAAAAGGAGATTTTCCATGCATGATGTTGGAATGAACATGAGCCAGCTTGCCATGAGCGTCAAACAGGTCGACGACACCATCGAGCTCGCTCACGAGTGGAGCCATCAGCTGCTGCATGCGACCGAGAATTTTGACATGGAGCGCATCGGCGCCAAGCTCGAGGCCGCCATGGCCGCGCTGCACGAGGCGCATGACGCGCTCGAGGGCTACGAGGAAGCCATCGAGGCCGACCACAACTCCGTCGGCTCCGTGAAGCTGGTGTAAGGTGGCCGAACACGAGCACAGCTGCGGGTACGAGCACGAGCATCCGCACGGGGCGGACGGTGACGCGGGCTGCCACTGTAGTGGTTCCGGCTCCGAGCTGGTCCGTTTTTCGGTTACCGCACCCGACGATCTGCTGCGCCGTTTTGACGAGCAGATCGCACGCCGCGGCGACGTGGCCAACCGATCCGAGGCCGTGCGCGACCTGATTCGCGCCTCGATCGCCAAGGAGCAGATGCGCACGCCCGATGAGCACGTTATCGGGTCGCTCACCATGATCTACGACCATCACACCGGCGATCTGACGCGCCGTCTGGACGAGGTGCAGCACGACTACACCAACGAGATTGTCTCGACCATGCACGTGCATCTGGACCACCACAACTGCCTGGAGATTCTGGCGCTCAAGGGTCGCGGCAAACGCGTCTACGAGCTGGCGGACCGGTTGCTGGGGCTGCGCGGCGTTAAGCACGGCGAGCTCACCTGCGCCGCCACCAAGCAAAGCCTGGGGCTCTAACAGCACATACTTCAATGAAGGAGGGTCGCATGCGGCATGTGCATATTCATGTGACGGGCATTGTGCAGGGCGTTGGCATGCGGCCATTTGTGTATCGCGAGGCTATGGCGCATGGCATTTGCGGCTGGGTGCTCAACGCGGGCGATGGCGTGCACATCGAGGCGCATGCTTCGGTCGAGGCGCTCGACGGCTTTGTCGCCGCGCTGTCGGAGCACGCGCCTGCCGCGGCCCGCGTTGAGCATGTCGCTGTTGCAGACCTGGAGCCCGACGTTTGGGATGCCGCCGATGAACAGGGCTTTCGCATCGTAGCATCGCAGGACCAGACCGCACACACGACGCTCGTCTCGCCCGACATCGCTACCTGTGACGATTGCCTGCGCGAATTGTTCGATCCCGCCGACCGACGCTATCACTACCCCTTTATCAACTGCACTAACTGCGGCCCACGCTTTACCATCATCCGATCGCTGCCTTATGACCGAGCGGCCACATCGATGGATTGTTTTCCCATGTGTCCCAAGTGCGCTGCGGAGTATGTCGACCCACTCGACCGGCGTTTTCACGCGCAGCCCGATGCCTGCTTTGATTGCGGGCCGCATATTACGTGGCGCGAGACTGTAAACGGCGATGCGTGCGGGAATTCGTCCGCGACACCGACCGTCGGCACCACACGCGAGGCCAGCGACGCTATCATCGAGCGCTGCGTTGAGCTGCTGGCCAGCGGTGGCATCGTCGCCATCAAGGGCCTGGGCGGATTCCACCTGGCCTGCGATGCTGCCAACGAACAAGCGGTGCGCGAGCTGCGCCGTCGCAAGCGTCGCAGCAACAAGCCACTTGCCGTCATGGTTCGCAGTCTTGCCGATGCCGGGCGCCTGTGTCATATCGACGATGCTGAACGCGATCTGCTCGCTGGCAGTATCCGCCCCATTGTGCTGCTGCGCCGGCGCACTGTTGGCGAGGGCAACGGCGGTTCCCCCGACATCCTCGCCCTCGCGCCATCTGTCGCGCACGACTTGCCCGAGCTCGGCGTCATGCTCCCCTATACGCCGCTTCAACATCTGCTGCTTGCAGCTGCCGCGTCGCATGACATGCACGCGCTGGTCATGACCAGCGGAAACCTGAGCGAAGAACCCATCGAGACCGATGACGATCTTGCTTGGGAACGCCTCGTTGCCGCCGGCATTGCCGACGCGCTGCTCGGCAACGATCGAGCGATTCTCTCGCGCTATGACGATTCCGTGGTGCGCGTGGTTGACGGCGCCGTTATGCCCGTGCGCCGCGCTCGCGGATATGCACCCCAGCCGCTGCCGTTGCCGGCGCTCGACCGCGCTCCGTCCTGCGTGCTCGCCTGCGGGCCACAACAAAAGGCCACGATTGCGCTCACGCGTGAAGGGACGAACGGCGAGGCAACCTGTTTTGTGTCGCAGCATATCGGCGATGTTGAAAACGGCGGGACCTTCGATGCCTGGAACGCTGCGCGCACGCGCTTGGAAGATCTCTTTGATTTGGCGCCCGCCGCCTTGGCCTGCGATTTACACCCCAGCTATCTATCGGGCCAGTGGGCGCGCGAGCAGGCGCGAAAATGCAATCTGCCGCTCGTCGAGGTGCAGCACCATCATGCGCATATCGCGAGCGTAATGGCCGAAGCCATCGCCGCGGGCCAGCTTACAACCGACGCGCGTGTCCTTGGCATCGCCTTTGACGGCACCGGCGCCGGCACCGATGGGACCATTTGGGGCGGCGAGTTTCTTGTTGCCAGCCTTGGCGGCTTTGAGCGCGCCGCGCATTTGCGCACCTGGGCGCTCCCCGGCGGGGCGGCCTCCGTGCGCGACGCCTGCCGCAACGCCTTTGCCCTGCTCAGTGAGCTCGGCCTGCTCGAGCACCCAGGTGCCGCTCGGCTTTTGGACAGCCTCGGCGAGCAAACGCGCAGCGTGACAGCCACCATGATCGAGCGCGGCATCAACAGCCCGCGCACCAGCAGCATGGGGCGTCTCTTTGATGCCGCGGCAGCAATTCTGGGCATCTGCGACAAGGCAACCTACGAGGGCGAACCCGCCATCGAGCTTGAGGCTGCCGCCTGGCGCGCGCTCAGCAGTGAAAGTGCCTGCCCCGCCGGCAATATAGCCGGCTTTTCCGTAACCGAATCATCCCGTCCGGACGCCTGCCATGTTCTAAACTCCAGATCGCTTATTGAGGCGCTTTTGGAGGGAACCAGGGCCGGCACTGCGGCCTACAGGCTCGCGCTCGACTTCCATATCGCCATCGCGCGCTCTTCGGCACGAATCGCACGCGAAATCTGCGCGCGCGAAGGCATCGATACCGTCGCGCTCTCGGGCGGCGTGTTCATGAACCGACTTTTGCTCCAGCTCCTCACCCGCGAGCTCAAAAGCATGGGTCTCACTGTCTTGATTCCCCAAACCGTGCCCGTTAACGACGGCTGCATCGCCTACGGTCAGGCGGCAGTCGCAAGCGCTCGTCTTGCGCAGGTTGCATCGCAGTAGGCTGTTCGGCCAGCCCGCAAGCCGCCGTCTCACAGGTGTAGCGCGTTTGCCCGCAGCGCCCGCGAGCGCTACCATCAGCTGATGGATTATTGAGCGCCCGTCCAGCGCAAAGCGTATAAAAGGGGAACAATATGTGCCTTGCCGTTCCCGGTAAAGTAGTCAAACGCGACGACGACCTCAAGGCCACCGTCGACATGATGGGCATCGAGCGCCCCGTGTCGCTGCGACTCGTGCCGACGGCGCAGGTTGGCGACTATATTCTCGTACACGCCGGCTTTGGCATCCAGATTGTCGACGAGCAGGAAGCACAGGAAACGCTCGAGCTTGTTAATGCCATGTCCGAGCTGGTCGAAGAAGACCAGCTGACCACCAACCCGGCGGAGGCTTACTAGTGGCGCCCGAGCAGCCGGCGCGCTCCGGTATCGATTTCTCGGCATTCCGCGATCCCAAGCTGGCTCGCGAGCTCATCGAGCGCATTCATGAGCTTGTCGGCGACCGCACCATCAACCTTATGGAAGTCTGCGGCACGCATACCGTGAGCATCGGGCGCTATGGCTTTCGCTCCATTATGCCGGCCGGGCTCAAGCTGCTGAGCGGCCCGGGCTGCCCCGTCTGCGTCACCGCCAACCGCGACATCGACCACGCAATCGCGCTCGCCAACATAGACGGCGCCATCATCACCACCTTTGGCGACATGATGCGCGTGCCCGGATCATCCACCTCGCTCGCTGCGCAAAAGGCGGCGGGGCGCGATATCCGCATCGTCTATTCCCCGCTCGACGCGCTCGACATTGCCGAGCAAAACCCTGATCGCCCGGTCATTTTTATGGGCGTGGGCTTTGAGACTACGACGCCCACCATCGCCGCCGCCATCTTGGAGGCCGAGGCGCGCGGGCTTTTGAACTTCTCGGTCTATTGCGCCCACAAGACCACGCCGCCGGCGTTGCGCGCCATCGCCAACGATCCCGAGACCACCATCGACGGCTTTATCCTGCCGGGCCACGTCGCCACCATCACGGGCTTGGCGCCCTTTAGCTTTTTGGTCGACGAATTCAATACCCCGGGCGTGGTCACGGGATTTGAACCGGTCGATATCCTGCAGGGCATCTGCATGCTGGTCCAGATGGTTGTCGAGGACAGGCCGGCGATTGACAACGCCTACCGCCGTGGCGTCAACGCAGACGGCAATCCCGTGGCGCGCCAGCTGGTCGAGCAGGTGTTTGAGCCGTGCGATACCACATGGCGCGGATTGGGGTCGATTGCGGCTTCGGGGCTCGCCATTCGTCCCGAATTCACGCGCTTTGATGCCCGTACCCGCTTTGATGTGCCCGTTGAGGCGACAGTCGAGCCACGCGGATGCCGCTGCGGCGACGTGCTGCGCGGAGCCATTACGCCGAGCAACTGCCCGCTCTTTGGCCGCACCTGCACGCCCGAGTACCCCGTCGGCCCGTGCATGGTGAGCTCCGAGGGCAGCTGCGCGGCGTACTACCGTTACCGAGTCTAGCCCGAACGCCCCCGCGCGCTGACACCTCCCACGATTGGAGTTTTCGATATGTCCCATAGCGTTACCGATAGCACCGTCCTGCTGGGCCACGGCTCCGGCGGCCAGATGATGAAACGCATCATCGATGAGGTCTTTTTGGATGCCTTTGGGTCGCCCGAGCTGCTCGAAGGCAACGACGCCGGCGTCGCCACGCTGCCCGCGAGCGGGCGCATCGCCATGTCGACCGACAGCTTTGTAGTCTCGCCGCAGTTCTTCCCCGGTGGCAACATCGGCCGCCTCGCCGTGTGCGGAACCGTCAACGACGTCGCGACCTCGGGCGCCAACGTGCGCTACCTATCGTGCGGCTTCATCCTCGAAGAAGGCTATCCCATGGATAAGCTCCACCAGATTGTGCAGACGATGGCCGAAACGGCGCACGAAGCGGGCGTGTCCATAATCACGGGCGACACTAAGGTGGTCGAGCGCGGCGGGGCCGACGGCGTCTATATCAATACCGCCGGTGTGGGCGAGGTACCCGCGGGCGTGGCGCTCAGTGGCGCAAACTGCCGGCCCGGCGACGTCATCCTGGTGTCGGGCACACTGGGCGACCACGGCATCGCCATCATGAGTCAGCGCGAGGGTCTGGCGTTTTCGAGCACCATCGAAAGCGACGCCGCGCCGCTCAACCACCTGATTGCCGATGTGCTTTCCGCAGCACCCGACACACGCTGCTTCCGCGACCCCACGCGCGGTGGCTTGGCGTCCACACTCAACGAGTTTGCCCAGGCCAGCAATGTTGCCATGGAGGTCGACGAGGATGCCGTGCCCGTGCGTCCCGACGTGCAGGCCGCCTGCGAGATGCTCGGCTACGATGTGCTGCAGGTGGCAAACGAGGGCAAGATGGTTGCCGTCGTGCCGGCCGAGCAAGCCGATGCCGCGCTGAGCGCCATGCGCGCCGCCCGCTACGGCGAGAATGCCGCCATCATCGGCCGCGTGCTGCCACTTGCCGAGGGCGCCCATCCCGCCGTGCGCGTGCGCACCGGCTGGGGCTCGACCCGCATCCTCGACATGCTCGTAGGAGAGCAGCTGCCGAGAATTTGCTAACGACAAAGGCTCAGGGCTATTAAAGATATTCAGATTCCAAACATGCCCGGCACGCATGCCCAGTATCATGGGGTGCGTTTTACAACTCAAGCGGCAGGAGCACCCATGGCAGCAGCTTTTTCCCATGTGATCTTTGACCTGGACGGCACCATTCTCAACACGCTCGAGGACCTGGCGGCCGCCGTCAACCATACCTGCGAGGCGCACGGCTGGCCCACGTTTGCCGTTGACGAGTACCGCTACAAGGTGGGAAACGGCATGCTCAAGCTGGTTGAGCGCTTTATGCCCGCCGAGTACGCAGGCGACGGCCGCATGTTTGAGCAGACGCTTGCCGAGTTTAGGGCTTACTACGGCGAGCACAAGGAAGACCACACCGCTCCCTATGCCGGCACGATCGAGATGCTCGACCGCTTGCGCGCCGCGGGCGTTCAGCTTGCCGTGCTCACTAACAAGGACCACGTCTCGGCGGCTTCGCTTATCGAAAAGTATTTTGGTTCCAAGCGCTTTGCGCTGGTGCAGGGCCGTGTCGATGCGTTTCCGCCCAAGCCCGAAGCACCCGTCACGCTGCATGTGATGGAAGAGCTAGGCGCCGACCCGGCGACCACGCTCTACGTAGGCGATTCCAATGTCGATATCCTGACCGGCCACAACGCCGGCCTTAAGAGTGCGGGCGTCAGCTGGGGTTTCCGCGGCCGCGCAGAGCTGGAAGCCACCGGCGCCGACTACGTGGTGGACACCCAGGCAGAGCTCGCAGCGCTGATCCTGGGCGAGTAACGAGCGACACTGCTTAACGCAGCTGCGACAATTCTTCCGCGCGGAAAGCGCATCCCGTTTTGAAGCTCCGGAATGGGATGCGCTTTCCGTTTGAGGCGCATCAGGGAAACCGCATCCCACTTCAGAGCAATATTCCGGGTCGCAGTTTCCGCAACCCACCCCATCCGGAAAATGCGACCCACTATTCGGCCAAAAACCGGGTCGCGGTTTCCCAAGCACTCGGTGCAACGCTGGCACAAGGAGTGTCCCCAACTGCCGGCAGAAAAGGAACGTCCCCAGCTGCCGCCTTCCCAATGACTACTTCAGCGATGGCAACGTCGCAGGTAAAAGTGCCACTTTAAGCCAACCAAGGGAACGACGTTGTTTTGGCAACGACAGCGAAAGCCCGCCAGAGCGAGCAAGGTGCCTTGAAACAAGGCGGCATTGACCTTTTGGTCATGCCGCCGAAGTTGAAAGGCAGATTGCCGCTCTGGCGGGCTTGCAGCGTCGAGCAGTTGCGGCGTTTGGTAAAACGCCGCAACGAACTAGCTCAACATTGCATCCATCATCTCGGAGTTGACGGAGTCGTCGGCAGACCACTCGCCGTCGTCGTTGCAGGTGTACTTGAAGATGACCGTGGTCTTCCTGGGCTCGGTGGCCTTGGTCACATCGACCATGACCTGACCGGCCATCTTGTACAGCTCGTCATCGGAAGGAACCGTATCAAGCGCAGCGACCTTCTCCTGATACTGGGTGGAGAAGTCCTCGACGATCTTGTTCATAGACTTGCAGGTGATAGAGACCTCGGCGGTCGCGACACCCTTGTCCTCGTCGACCGTCACGTCGCCGATCTTGTAGTCAAAGCCCTCGAGATAGGTCTTGGCGTACTCCTTGGGATCGATACCCAGCTGCTCGAACTCGTCGCCCGAAGCCTCCTCCAGACCAGAGAGGAAGTCGTCGCCACCGTTCTTGACCTCGTCAAACTGTGTCGTAAGATCCTCGGTGATGAGCTCCTCAACCGAAGGACCTCCACAGCCGGAAAGTACGACCACGCATGCAACCAAGACGGCCATGAGGGGCGCAAGCAGCAGCTTCTTTTTCATGTTGTTCCTCCCAATGAGCGGCACCGCGCTTCCCAGACGCGGCGCACGTTGTAATAAGTAAGCCCATACTATCCGCTTATGAACACCCTCGGCAACGCGAAGGCACGGTCGGTTCGTTTTAGCGTCCGAACGGTTTGCAAGCCCGCCCAACGTGCAATAAAACGCTTTCCCGCGGTGCAATAAAAAAGGTGGTCGGAAAACCCGACCACCCTTGCACATCCTTTGGATGCCGCAATTTACTTGCGGACGACCTTAACGATGGCGTCACCGGCGGCGACAGCGGAGTCGGCCTCGACGGCGAGTTCGACATCGGCAAACTCGGCGGTGTTGGACACGGCCACGACGACGCAGTCCTTGTAACCGGCGGCAGCAATCTTGGCGCGGTCAATCTTGAGGATGGGCTGGCCGGCCTTCACGACGTCGTCGGCCTTGACGAAGCCCTCGAAGCCGTCACCGTTCATGTTGACGGTATCGACGCCAACGTGCACCAGAACCTCGATGCCGCTATCGGACTGCAGACCCACGGCGTGACCCATGGTGACGGTCACCTTACCGTCGCAGGGAGCGTAGACCAGATCGTCCTCGGGCCACACGGCACAGCCCTTGCCCAGAACCTCGCCACCAAAAACGGGATCGGGCACGTCGGCCATCTTGATGACCTTGCCCTTGACGGGCGAGCACAGCACGTCGGCGCCAGCAGAAGCAGAGATGGAGGCCGGAACAGCGGCAGCCGCGGGCTCAGCCTTCTTCTTGAACATGTCAAACAGACCCATACGTTTTCTCCTCTTGATTAAGCGCAACGTTGTGCGCATGCCTACGGTAATTATAGTGCCAAATGGTTCAAATGCTAAGGTGGGGACTCGAATCGCGAGCCCTTCCCGGTAGCGCTCGTGGAATGGAGCGTCTCCTTTGCATCGCGGATCGATAAGCCGAGTATCGCCCGCGCACGGGACGGGCAGAAGCGGGCGCGCCAAACCCGGCACTTCTTTTCGCTCTCGAGTCCTGTCGCCGCCTTGTCCCTAACACTTCCTGACACCGACCGAAGCGTGCCAAAATAAACCTGTCCCTTTTTGGTAGGTTTGGCGAGTGTGGATTTTTGGACGCTTAACTAGCGAACGTGGATAATCTCCCACTTTGAGGCCGTCACCGAGCCAAAAACGGGAGATTATCCGCTCTCATTTTGGACAACCCCCCCCCTGTACCAAGCCGAGCTCCATGGTCAAGTAATAACGACTTCTCATCATTAGATTGTTTACATCAATTCTAATAACTATTTAATCCTTAAACTCGTTATTAGAATTGATATGATTGGCCTAATAACGAGTTTCCGGCACTAAAGATATGGAGGGCGCGATGCAAATCGAGGAGAACGGCCAGGGAACGCTCCGCAATAATCTATCGGGGAAATTGGCTTACTATTCGTTTTTTCCAACGCCCTTGCAATCATTGAGGCAGCTAAACCTCACCGAGGAAACCTATCGCACGCTTTCCGCATGCTCACGAAAGCTTGGAGAGCTTGAAGGCATGCTCTACTTTGTTCCCAACGCCGATATGTATCTGACAATGTACGTGCGCAAAGAAGCACTCCTTTCTTCGCAAATTGAGGGAACCCAGTGCACGTTTGACGACCTACTTAGTCCATCGCAAACACAACTCCATCATAAAGATGTCGCAGACGTCGTGAATTACGTCCGTGCTGTCGACCGCGGCGTAGAACTGCTCAAAAAGATGCCCTTGTGCACGAGACTTCTTAGGCAAGTTCATGCGGTCCTGCTGGACGGAGTGCGCGGAACGGAGAAGAATCCAGGCGAGCTGCGCTCCTCACAAAACTGGATTGGCCCCTCAGGCTGCACCATTGCAACCGCATCGTTTGTCCCTCCAAACATTGAAGATTTGAGTAACACGCTCCAGGACCTCGAACGCTTTATCAATGAGCCTCAAGTCGAAATGGATCCGATTGTGCGGGCGGCGCTCGTCCATTACCAATTTGAAACTGCCCATCCATTCCTAGACGGAAACGGTCGCCTGGGCAGGCTTCTCATTACACTTATGCTCATCAATGATGGCGTTCTTCATTCTTGCTTGTTCTATCCATCGTTCCAGTTCAAGAAAAATCGAAGCGAGTACTACCGGCAACTCACATCCGTAAGGGAGAGAGGCACTTACGAGGAATGGATAGAGTTTTTCTGCAACAGTCTTCTCGAGAGTGCGAAGGACTCGGTAGGGTCTTTAAAAAACCTTGTTGACCTCCATAACCGTTCCACAGCAACCATTACCGAAAATCTCGGAAGGACCGCTGCAAACGGGCAAAGGCTGTTGGGCATTCTTGAAGAGCACCCCATCGTCGACACCGCATTCATCGCTGCCCAACTCGATATCGGCAGGAGTACCGCGAGCTCGCTCGTCAAATCATTTGAAGAATTGGGTATCCTCCGTCCGCTCGACGAGTCAAGACAGAGATACCGGCAGTACGGGTATGAAGAGTATCTTTCGATTCTCAGGGAAGACGCCGAGCCGATTAGATAGGCATCGCAGCCCAAGCAAATTAAAGCGAGCGCGGATAATCTCCCACTTTGAGCCCGCACACAGGCCAAAAACGGGAGATTATCCACGCTCATTCCTGAGTAGTCATTTATGAACGTCCCCAATGACTAGTCCGGCAACGCCGATGTTTCGGCAACGACAGCGAGCGAGCCGCATTCGGAGCAAGACGACGCCGCAGGTAGAGAACGGACAGCGAGCGGGTCGCATTTGAGACAAGGTGACGTGAAACGAAAGGGCGCTGACCTTCTGGTCGCGCCCTTGAAGTTGAACGTCAGATTGTCCAAATGCGGCCCGCGCAGCGTCGGCCGGTTACGGCGTTTGGTAAAACGCCGCAACTACTCCCGGGCTCCGTACTGCTCGTAGTAGGCGTCGATGGCGGTCTTGAGCTCGTCGTCGATGACAACCTTGCCGTCGATCTCGTGGTTGTAGAGGGTCTCGACGACCTCAGCCATGGAGACGATGCTCGCGACGGGGAAACCGTACTTGGCCTCGATCTCCTTCTGCGCGGTGGTCACACCGCCCTTGCCAACCTCCATGCGGTTGAGGGACACGATCAGGCCCTTGATCTCGACATCGGCAGCAGCCTTGACCTTGGGATAGGTCTCGTCGATGGACTTGCCGCTGGTGGTAACGTCCTCGACCATGACCACACGGTCGCCGTCCTTGGGCTCATAACCCAGCAGGTTGCCCTTATCGGCACCGTGGTCCTTGGCCTCCTTGCGGTCGCAGCAGTACTTGACCTCCTTGCCGTACAGCTCGTGGTAGGCAATTGCGGTCACGACGGCCAGCGGAATACCCTTGTAGGCCGGTCCAAACAGCACGTCAAAGTCGTCGCCAAAGTTATCGTGGATGGCCTGGGCGTAATACTCGCCCAGCTTCTTGAGCTGATAGCCCGTCACGTAAGCGCCGGCGTTCATAAAGAACGGGGACTGACGGCCGCTCTTGAGCGTAAAGCTGCCGAACTTAAGGACGTCGGACTCGACCATAAACTTGATGAACTCTTGCTTGTAAGCCTCCATGCGGGCTCCTCTCGTAATCGCGTACGTGCCTTCCAGTTTAGCGCAGGCGAAGCGTCGATGCGGGCGCGCTTTGGGGCCACGGCATTCTGTAAAGGCTTTGTCAGGGGGAATGGTTTTCCGAACAATGGGGTTGACATGTCAAACCCCCTCATCAAGAATACGGGCGGATTAAAAAGGGGTACGAGATACCCAAAGCGCGCTGCGCTCAGCCTTTAGGAGGTGTGCCATGGAAGGCAGTCCTAGTCGAAAAACCTGCATGTCGCCCTCGGCACGCCGCGAGGACTCCGCACACGCATAAACGCCACCGGCAGATCGCCAAAACCACCGCAAAGGCGCGCTGCACCCTTTGTGGGCTCAAGAGCTTGACGTGAGCGACATCTAGGTTTTTTGAAGCAAATACGACACGTACGCTAACTCCCCTCAACAAGGAGGACCCTATGCTGATGCTCAAAACCGTCACGGTACTCGAAGCCATCTCCAAGCGCCGCCGCACGGCGCGCCCTGCCGCTCATACCGGCCTGTCCAAGAACACCATATTCGCCGCCACCCATAGTGCCGAGGACGCCCTCGTACTGCTCGACGCCACGGCAAACGGCCTCACCGTCGAGCAGGCAACTGAGCGCCTGAACGCCGTCGGCCCCAACACCATCGAGGCAACGACCAAAACGCTCGCCCGCCGCATCGCCGACGCGTTCATCGATCCCTTCGCCGGCATCCTCGCCGCGCTCGCACTGGTCTCGCTCTACATCGACGTGCTCGCCGTGCCCGAACCGCAGCGCGACCCCTCCACGGTCATCGTCATCGGCACCATGCTGCTGGTATCGGGCGGCATGAAGTTTATCCAGGAAGCCCGCAGCGGCAATGCGGCCGAGGCCCTCAAGGACCTGGTCTCCAACACTTGCACCGCCCTGCGCGACGGCGAGCGCATCGAGATCCCCTTCGACGAGCTCGTCCCCGGCGATGTAATCCGTCTCTCTGCCGGCGATATGGTGCCGGCAGATGCCCGCATCATCACCGCGCGCGACCTGTTTGTGATCGAGTCCGCACTCACCGGCGAGAGCGAGGCCGTCGAGAAGACCACCGCCGTCACCGTCGTCGAGGGCGCCGACGGCTCCGCACTGCCACTCTCTGCCTGCAAGAACATCGTCTTTACCGGCACCTCCGTGCAAAACGGCGCCGCCATGGCGCTTGTCGTTGCCACCGGCTCGGACACCTACCTGGGCGGCATCGCCAAGATGCTCAACGGGCGCGACGAAAAAAGCGCGTTTGACCACGGTGTCTCGAGCGTCTCCATGCTGCTCGTACGCCTCATGCTCGTTATGGCGCCGGCCGTCTTTGCCATCAACGCCGCCACCAAGGGCAACGTCATCGACGCGCTGCTGTTCGCCACGAGCGTGGCCGTGGGCATCACGCCGCAGATGCTTCCCGTCATCGTGACCACGAGCCTGTCGCAGGGCGCCAAGGACCTCGCCCGTCGCCAGGTTATCGTCAAGGAGCTGCCGGCGATTCAAAACCTCGGCGCGATGGACGTCCTGTGCTGCGACAAGACCGGCACCCTCACCGAAGACCGCATCGTGCTCGAGCGCTACCTCAACACCGATGGCAACGAGGACGCGCGCGTGCTGCGCCATGCGTTTTTGAACAGCTTCTTCCAGACCGGCCTCAAAAACCTTATCGACCTGGCCGTAATCGACCGTGCCGATGTGACGCCCTCGACCGTCGTGCCCGATTCCATGCTGGGCCAGAGCCTGCGCGACCGCTATACCAAGGTCGACGAGGTGCCCTTCGATTTCTCGCGCCGTCGCCTGAGCGTAGTTGTCGCCGACTCCCAAGGCAAAACCCAGATGGTTACCAAGGGAGCTGCCGAGGAAACGCTCGAGATCTGCTCCTTTGTCGAGGTCGATGGCATCGCTCAGCCGCTCACCGACGAGAAGCTCGCCCAGATTCGCAAGCAGGTCGACGGACTTAACGCCGAGGGCCTGCGCGTGATTGCCGTGGCGCAGAAGACCGATCCGCGCTGCGTGGGCGAGTTTGGCATCGCCGACGAGTGCGACATGGTGCTGATGGGCTTTTTGGCCTTCCTCGATCCGCCCAAAGCAAGTGCCGCAGGCGCCGTCGCCACCCTCGAGGCCAAGGGCGTAGCGGTCAAGGTCCTGACCGGCGATAACGACCGCGTCGCCGCCACCGTCTGCGAGCAGATTGGTATCGACGCGAGCAACGTTTTGCTCGGCTCCGAGATCGATGCGCTCGACGACGCAGAGCTTGCCGAGCGTGCCGAGAAAACCCATCTCTTCGCCAAGCTCTCGCCGCTGCAGAAGGCGCGCCTGGTACGTGTCATGCGCGAGATGCTCGGCCACACCGTGGGCTTTATGGGCGACGGCATCAACGACGCCGCCGCCATGCGTGCGAGCGATTGCGGCATCTCGGTCGATTCGGCCGTCGATATTGCCAAGGAATCCGCCGATATCATCTTGCTTCAGAAGGACCTGGGCGTGCTCGAGCGCGGCATCATCGAAGGCCGCCGCACTTACGGCAACCTGCTCAAGTACCTCAAGACCACGGTGAGCTCCAACTTTGGCAATGTGCTGTCCGTGACCGTCGCGAGCCTGTTCTTGCCGTTTTTGCCCATGAGCGCCCTGCAGCTGGTGCTGCTGTCGCTGGTCTACGAGATCGTGTGCATCGCGCTGCCGTGGGACACCGTCGATGACGCCTGGACTGCCCGCCCGCGTGCCTGGGACGCCGCGTCCATCAAGGGCTTTATGCTCGAGCTGGGCCCCGTGAGCTCGCTGTTTGACATCGTGACCTTCGCCGCGCTCTTCTTTGTCGTGTGCCCCGCCGCCGTGAACGCAAGCTGGTCCGAGCTTGCCGCCGCGGGCGACGTCGCGGGTATGGTGACCTTTGCTGCGCTCTTCCAGAGCGGCTGGTTTGTCGAGTCCATGTGGTCGCAGACACTCGTGGTCCACATGTTGCGCTCCCCGCATCTGCCGAGCCCGCGCGACCACGCCGCGCCCGCATTGTGCGTTCTTACCGTGCTGGGCCTGGCGCTCGTCACCTGGCTGCCGGCAAGCCCCATCGCCGATGCGCTCGGCCTCATGCCGCTGCCCACGAGCTTTTTTGGGCTGCTCATTGGCATCGTTACCGCCTATATCGCGCTCACCCAGCTGGCAAAGCGCCGCTACATTGCCCGCCACGGCGAGCTGCTGTAGCAAGTAGACGGAAAACACCCTGCCAGCTGCCGTTGCCACTACCACAGCTGCCAGCGCCCCTGCCACTGCCGTTGCCTCTGCCGCCGCCGCAATCTATCCCCTCAGCAATTGCGGTGAAATAGTTCCTGTTTAAAGCCTCGTGACTTTAATTTAGGGACTATTCCACCGCAACTTATTGGGGGATTAGCTAGTCTTGAGGCGTCCAGGACCAGTAGAAGTTGATAAGGGCCACGCGCGAGGCGGTGCCGGTCTTTTTGTTGATTGAGGAAATGTGACGGTAGAGCGTGGAGCGCGAGAGGAAGAGCGTCGTGGCGATGTCCTGAACGCTCTGGTCCGAAACGACCAAGGCCTCAAGAATATCGCGCTCGCGCTCTGTAAGCCCAAAGGTGGCGACGAAAGCATCGAGGCGTTCATCGGACGTGAGCTCCGCTGCCTCCACGGGCTCGGGGTCGGAGCATGTGGGCGCAAGATCCCCACCAAGATCGTCGGTGGCAAGCGGCAGGCCATCCTGCATCACGGCATCATCGGCTCGTTGCCCCAACTGCCCCAGCAGCGTAATCGCAATGCCCACAAACATCACGAGCGCTGCACCGACCGCAGCCAGCACATTTTGACTCGAGATAATCGCCACTGCCGGCGCCGTCACGAACATCGAGCACACGCTGTTGACGACGCGACCCATGCACGGCCAAAAATATGACCAGCGCGCATAGAGCGAGACGGCGGCATATTTTGTGGTAAAGAACACCACGAAAAAGCCCGAGCCCAGATAAAAGATGATCGTGGCAGCAAGCTCGTTGCCGCCATTGCCATCGACGACGAGCACAAAGAACGAAAGCGTGGACAGTATGGCGGCACACGTCATGCCGATATTCATATACGAGCGGCCGTGCAGGTCAAATAGTGCGCCAGCGACCAACGAGCTCACGACAAGCAGCAGGCGCGGCCAATCGCCCAAATCGACGGCTCCGACAGCATACAGGGTCGTGAAGCCCGCGTTGAGAGCGGCGAATACGCTGGAAAGATACGCCGTCGCCACGGTCAGGCGAACTACGGTGCGACGGAATGCCGCCTTTGCCTCGGGATCGTCATACCACTTGGCGCCATATTCCAGAGCATCTACCGAAAGCCCGGCAGCACTGGGTTCAAAGTTGGGATCGGACTCGTCGCGCAGCTTGGCGCGTCGGGCACCGTGGAGCAACGCCACCTGCGCGATCGCACAGACGACCAGAACAGCCTGCTGAGGAATGCCGACAGGCATCACCATGTGGTTGAGAACCTGCACCAGAACGCCCATGGCGTAAGAAAGTGCGGCGGCGCGCGCCAAGCAGGGCGTTCGCGCAAAGCGCCTCGCAAAATTTGCATGAGCAGTCGATCCGCAGTAGCCCAGCGCGCAGCACGCCACCAAACCGCCGGCAATTACCACCTCAACCTGAACCGCCATAATCAACAGCAGCAATGCCGCCACCAGCAAAACGCCCGTGACGTCACTCGTTGCGTCGATAGCATGGGGACGGCGATAGTACAGAACGGGACGCACAAAGAAGCCAATCACGCTCGCACCGATGACAAGGCTCTCGAAAATAACGACCTCGTTCGGAGACACGAACTCGGCCATACGCACATCAAAGAGATACTCGCACGCCAAAAACGTGAAGAAGAACAGCGCCAGGCACATAATCTCCCGAATGCCCCGACGCAAATATGCGATTGTGTCTCCCATGCCCCTCATGGTTAACCCGCAGCCGCTCAATTGTCTGGAAATCTATTTTAATAGAGAACCAGTCTCAATATCGAAGCCAGGCTCGAAATGCTGCCAATTCGACCCCAGCCGTCCACATCACGCCGCGATTTTGAGCCGCATGGACCAGAAGGGACGCGCGCGATCTCTAGCTCGGCCAGGAGTGTCTCCAACTACCACTCATTTAAGTACGTCCCCAATGAGTGGCCGAAGAGTGTCCCCCGCGACTAGTCGTTTAAGAACGTCCCCAATGACTAGTCAAAAATGGGCCATGTGTCCCAGTTGTGGAGACTCCTTGAGCCGTCTGGGTATCGCGAAGGATCGCGCACTCCCCCATCATCAAAAGTGACACACGCTACCAGTTGATGGGAGGCAGCCATGGGCTTCTTTGACAAGATGTTCGAGAAGAAAGAGTGCGCGATTTGCGGTACCGAGCTGGGACTTCTAGGTAAGACAAAAATCAATGAAGGCTACCTGTGCAAAGAGTGCGCCGGCAAGCTCTCCCCCTACTTTCACGGCTATCGCTCCAGCACCGCGGACGATATCCGTGAGCAACTCGCCTACCGCGAAGCCAACGCCGAGCGCCTGTCTTCGTTCAACCCCACGCGCACGCTTTCTGCCGGGCGCACCAATATTATGCTCGATGAGGACGCGGGCCTGCTGATCATCACCTCGCAGAGCCGCTGGCGCGACGCCAATCCCGACACCATCGAGTTCTCGCAGGTACTCGGCTGCGATATGGATATCGACGAGCAACGCACCGAGATCTATCGCGAGACCGAGGACGGCGAGCGCGAGAGCTACAACCCGCCGCGCTACGACCTGGATTACGACTTTAATCTGACCATCCACGTCAACACGCCGTACTTTACCGAGATCAACCTGCGCGTGAATGACTCCACCATCGATCAGCGCGGCTCCATCGAATACCGCGAGGCCAAGCGCCAGGCAACCGAGGTTCGCGACGCACTGGTGCAGCTGCGCCAGGAGACGCGCGACAGCGTCGTGGCCGCCAAGGCCCCCAAGACCGCGGTGACCTGCCCCTTCTGCGGAGCCACCACCATTCCCGATGCCAGTGGGCGCTGCGAATACTGCGGCGGCGCCATCGGCGCATAGCCTCCGGCAGCGAAAGGACCGATCATGGCCTTCGAGAGCGTCAACTATCAATGCCCCGCGTGTGGCGGCCCCCTTCACTTTGCCAGTGCCGAGCAAAAGCTCGTCTGCGACTACTGTGACTCGCGCTTTGAAGTCGAAGAAGTCGAGGCTCTCTATCGCGAGCGCCAGGACAAGGCCGACGCCAAAGCCGATGCGGCAGCCGCAACGCCCAAGCCCGTCGCCGACGACGCGGTGCAGGAGCTCGCCCAAAACGCCGGCTACATCTGCTCGTCGTGCGGCGCCGAGCTCGTGTCCGACGGCACCGTCGCCGTCACCACCTGCCCGTACTGCGGCAACTCCGCCGTGGCGCCCGGCCAGCTCTCGGGCGACTTCTCGCCCGACCTAGTAATTCCGTTTAAGCTCGGGCGCGATGACGTCACGGCCGCACTCAAGGAACACTACAAGGGCAAGATCTTGCTGCCCAAGAGCTTTGTCACCGGCAACCACATCGACGAGGTCCAAGGTGTCTACGTGCCGTTTTGGCTCTACGGCGCCCGCGTTGACGGCGAAGTGCACTTTGACGCGACCAACGAGACCGTGACCGAGGAATCCGACCGCACCGTCACGACCACCGACCACTACGATGCCTATCGCAAGGGCAATATCTCGTTTAAGCGCGTGCCCGTCGACGGATCGTCCAAGATGCCCGACGGCCACATGGATGCCATCGAGCCGTTTGACTACGACGCGCTGCGCCCGTTCTCGGTCGCATATATGCCCGGCTACATCGCCAACCGTTACGACGAGGACTGCGAGACCTGCAAGGCGCGCGCCGAACGCCGTATGGAAGAAAGCACAATCTCGGCCCTGCGCGAGACCGTCGTCGACGAATACGACGATGCCACGGTCGAAAGCAAGCAGCTCGACTACACCTGGGAAGACAGCGACTACGCCCTGTTCCCCGTCTGGATGCTCTCCACCTCGTGGAACGGCAAGAGCTACCTGTTTGCCATGAACGGCCAGACCGGCCGCTTGGTCGGCGAGCTCCCCTGCTCCAAGCCCAAGCTCGCCATCGCCTCGGTGCTGTTCTTCGTGATCGGATTTATCCTCTCCCAGATTCTCTTTATGGGGGAATACGCCTTCGATCCGGATTACCTCACCTTTGATATCGAGGGCATCCTCATCAACGTCATCGCGCCGCTGATCATCGTGATTATCGGAGACGTGCTACTGGTAGGCCAGCTCAAGACGGCCAACGAGGCCACCCACGCCGACGAGTACTGCGGCGAGCTCGACCTGACCGAGAAGCACGACACCTTCAGCCACACCGAGACCACCGTTGTCATGAAAGACGACAAGGACGACTAAGCAATCCAACCAATACCACCCGGCCTTTGACGAGAAAGGAAGATTACCATGGGACTCTTGAAAGCTGGATTGGGAGCTGCCGGCGGCGTCATGGCCGACCAGTGGAAGGAATTTATCTATTGCGAATCGATGCCTGCTGACGTCTTGGCCTGCAAGGGCAGCAAACGCACCGGTGGCCGCAGCTCCAACACGCGCGGCGAGGACAACGTCATCTCCAACGGCTCGGTCATCGCCGTCAACGACGGCCAGGGCATGCTCGTGGTGCAAAACGGCAAGATCATCGAAGTCGCGCTGGAGCCCGGTGAGTTCGTCTTCGATACCGGCAGCGAGCCGAGCGTCTTTAGCGGCAACCTGGGCGACTCCATCAAGGAGACCTTCGCCAATATCGGCAGCCGCTTTACCTTTGGCGGCGACGCGGGCAAGGACCAGCGCGTCTACTTCATCAACACCAAGGAGATCATCGGCAACAAGTACGGCACCGCCTCGCCCGTGCCCTTCCGCGTGGTCGATAACAACATTGGCCTGGACGTCGACATCTCCGTGCGCTGCAACGGCGAGTATTCGTATCGCATCACCAACCCGCTGCTGTTCTACACCAACGTGTGCGGCAACGTGACCGATAGCTATACGCGCGACAAGATCGACAGCCAGCTTAAGTCCGAGCTGCTCACCGCCCTGCAGCCCGCCTTTGCCAAGATTTCGGAGATGGGCATCCGCTACAGCGCCATCCCCGGCCACACCACCGAGCTCGCCCGTGCGCTCAACGAGGTCCTCTCTGCCGACTGGCGTGACCTGCGTGGCGTCGAGATCGTGAGCTTTGGCGTCAACTCCATCGCCGCCTCGCAAGAGGACGAGCAGATGATCAAGGACCTGCAGAAAGCCGCGGTCATGCGCGATCCCACTATGGCGGCAGCCAACATTGCCAGCGCCCAGAGCGACGCAATGCGCGCGGCAGCCGCCAACCCCAACGGCGCGATGGCGGGCTTTATGGGCATGGGCATGGCAGGCGGCATGGGCGGTATGAACGCCAGCCAGCTGTTCGCCGCCGGCCAGGCGCAGCAGCAGGCCGCCCCGCAGCCGGCTCCGGCACCCGCTCCCGCACCGGCTCCCGCCGCACCTGCGGCCGGCACATGGACCTGCAGCTGCGGCGCCACCAACACCGGCAAGTTCTGCTCCGAGTGCGGCAGCCCCGCGCCCGCGCCCGCACCGGCCAAGTGGTTCTGCCCCAACTGCGGCAGCGAAAACGGCGGCAAGTTCTGCAGCAACTGCGGAACGCCCCGGCCCTAGCCCCTCTATCTGGTAATTGGCGGGGGATCCGCCACCCCCGCATTTGCTTCTATGGGTTTCGTTCGATGAAGGAGGACACCATGAAGACAACGTTCAAAAAGTCCGTACTCGCATTTCTGACATGCGTCCTGGCGCTCGCCTTTGCCCTGACGGGCTGCAGCGGCGGCGGCAAGGACCCCAAGGCCAA
Organism: uncultured Collinsella sp.; assembly: GCA_900548815.1. GTDB lineage: Bacteria > Actinomycetota > Coriobacteriia > Coriobacteriales > Coriobacteriaceae > Collinsella. The sequence goes on along the minus strand of URLR01000004.1, from coordinate 29,807 downwards.
CTTCGTCGGCAGCTGGCAGTACTCGGGTGGAACCTTGGATGGCGAAGAGCTCACCGATGAGTACATGGATATGCTCAAGGAGTGGGGCCTCAACTGCGTCCTGATCCTCGACGAGGACGGCACAGGCGTCCTCGATATGTTCCTTGAGGTCGCCGACCTGAAATGGGAAGCCAAGGACGCCACCACCGTAACGATCACCGCCGAAGATGAGTCGCACGATCTGAAGCTCAAGGACGACAAGCTCGTCCTGGAGGTGGACGGCGACAAGCTCATCTTCACCAAGTCCGACAAGGATCTGTCCGGTACGGTGAAGAAGGATCGCGAGAACGCCGAGAAGGAAGAGGAGATCGATGAGGCCGTCGAAGACGACGATGTCCAGAGCGTCGAAATCTCCCCCGCCGTCACCGTCGCCGATGACGATCTGTGCACCATCACCATCACCGAGAAATTCAAGGACGACTGGGGCGACATCGGCTTTGTCGTCAACATCACCAACAAGAGCGACAAGGACCTGACCTTCTACGCTCCTTCCGGCAAGACCAACGTCAACGGCACCATGAAGGAACCCTGGTTCTCGGCTAACCTGATGCCCGGCACCAGCGCCACCGAGGAATTCACGTTCTCGAGCGGCGAGCTTGACAGTCTTGACGACCTGGTTAACACGACCATCGGCATCGACGCCTACCTGACCGATTCCTACGAGGACGTCGCCTCTTACAGCGCAACCATCGCGTAACGGCAGACACCGATAGCCGCGGATTGGCGGACATATCCGCGCACATGCCAGGCGGGGCCGCAGGAAATGATCCTGCGGCCCCGCCGCTTTATGCCGACAGCACTGCCCATACAAGCAGGTCGCCCGCCGTTTTTAGATGCAAAACGGCGGGCGACCTATCTTCGGCGTTGGAGCACGGGCGGCACACCGACTACGGGCGCTCCATGTTGGGGACGATGCTGCCTTCGGTCACCGCATGCACGGCCAGACGCATGATGTTGTCGTAGCCGGTCTTGTTGAGAATCTCCGAGATGCGGCGTTTGATGGTGCCCTCGCTCATAAACAGCTCGGCCGCGATCTCGCGGCGGCTCTTGCCCTCGCAGGCAAGGCGCAAAATCGACAGCTCGACATCGTCGAGGGTCGCCGTGCCCGAAAAAATGCTCTCGGGCGGCTTGGGAAACGTGCAATAGCCCGCCAGCGTGGAGCGCATCACGGCGAACAGCTCGTCGATACCGACGTTCTTGTACACAAAGCTGTCGACGCCCGCCTCGCGGGCCTGATCGACAAAGGTGATCTCGGGCATGCCGGTCATGATAATGATGCGACACTCGGGCAGTTGCTCCTTGATGCGCGCCGCCGCCACGATGCCGTTTGAATCGTGTTCGGTGCACACGTCCATCAGTATCATGTCCGGGCGCTCCTTGAGCGCGACACCCAAGGCCTCGGAAGCATCGGCAATGGCGGAAACAACGGTCATATCGGGCTGGTCGCCAACGGAGCGCGCCAGGCTCTCGCGCAAGATAGCTTGGTCTTCGACGATAAGGACGCGAATCATGAGTTTCTCCTTTGAGCTGTGGCGCTGGCGTTGAGCGGGATGGACACCGCAAGCGTAAAGGGCGGGGCGGCATGGATTTCCAGGCAGCCGCCCAGATCTTGCGCGACATGCCTCATACCTGGAATACCCGTTCCCTCGCGATACGATACGGGTGCAGGCGCGCCGTCGTTAGAAACGGTCATCCGCGCAACAGCGCTGCCTTCCGACGTCTCCCGCCACAGGCGCACATGGACCCGATGGGCCTGTGCATGCTTGGTGGCATTGGTCGAGGCTTCGCGGATAATCTGCAGAAAGGCTGCGGCGACACGCGCGTCCTCAGGCAGCTCGCCCTCCACATCGATCTGCACGCTCACCAGGCCAAAGGCATGGACGATATCGCCCAGTTGCTCTGTCGGTTCGGTGTCGCCCCCACTGCGCAGATCGGCAGCGATTGAGCGCAGCAGCGGGTCGATCTGCTCGAGTGACTCGTCATCCAGGCGCCCCTCCTCCAGATAACGATGGAGGATGGACAGGCGCTGCCCGATCACGTCGTGCACGCGAGCGCGCATACGCAGATAGGCCGCATTGTCAGCAACTTTTTTGACTTCTTCGATCTGGGCTTGGAGCTCTTGGCCCGCAAGCTCAAGCAGGTGGTTGGCTTGCGCCAGGCGGTCGTAGGCGTGTGCGTATTCCGTCACGTCCAGTCCGATAATGCGCTCAAAGAGGCGGCCCGAAACCATAACCTCGTCGTGCACAAATAGGCGAATCTCGGCGGGAGAAATCTCGATCACCGCGCGAGCCTCACCAAAACGGTCCAAGTTAATCCGCACGCGGTTCCTACTGCTTTCGGGCATTTGCATGCTAAGTTTGCGCAGGTCGTTCCATGTGCCGCTCATGTCACCTAGATCGGTGGGCATATGAAGCTCCACCAGGTTTTTGCGCATGCAGCGGTTCATGAGCAGCGGACGGCCCCTCGGGTCCAGATACAGGATGCCCACGGGAATCACGTTGATGGTCTCGATCGTCGAGAACGCGGTGATATCCTCCTGGCGGTTATGGACGTCCATCAAGAGCGCCGCGATGGAACGGAACAGGAAGAACGCTCCCTCTGCGATAAGGACAACGGTCCACGCCGAGCCCATGGCAAAAACCACCGGCGGCGTCACGGCGACAACAAGCAGCAGCTCGACCAGCATGACGGGGCGACGATAGCGCACCATAAGCACCACGCCATAGGCAAAGATTGCGGCATTGAGCCACAGCGCTCCGCCCATTGCCCTGGCGCAAACGTCAAGCGGCGCCACCAGATACGAGCCAGACGACGCGAACAGGATAAGCGCCGAAACCACCAGGTGAAGCACGAGGCTCGCCTCGTAGGTGCAAACCGCCTTACGGTTATAGGACGAGCGGCGCGATGCGATGAGCGGAACGTGGATCGTCTGCAGGCACGCAGCCAGGGCAAAGACAATATCGAGCGCAACGATTTGGGGAAGGATGAGCGAAATCTGCATCGTCACTCACCCGCCCGCGGCATCAACACGATCATACGCAACTGGCCGGGTTCGCCCTCAAGGCGGTATGCCACGTTGCGCCCTTGCAGAGCGCTTTCGAGCTCTTGCGCAGCGGGCGTCTGCGAAAGATCTTCATCATCGTTGGAAAAAAGCGTGGCACGCAGCTCGACACTGCACCGGTCATGGTCGCCCAAGTGATACATAAGCGCCGGATGGTCGGTGGTGTAGGCAAAAAACGCAAAGTCATACACGCAGTCGTACAGGGCGCTTACCGTACTGGCGTGCATCGGGCGCCGTATGGCGATAATCGAGGCGCAATCGATATCGATGGTGCGCAGGTCGCTTGCGAGCTCGTTGGCAATGAGCTGAATGCGGTCGCGATCAAAGCCGCTCTCCCCGTGCTGCGCCAACGTGAGTGACCCCTTGCGCTTGCAATAGGCGACGAGCATCTTGGCGCGCTGCAGCATGCGGTAACGCTCGTGCGAAGACACTTCGTCGGTCAACGGCGGCAGCGAGCTCAGCAGGTCGTACATCCCTTCGAGCGCGCGGGCAAGCGCTTGATCCACGTCTTGGACCAGCAAGGTCTCGGCCTCTTGATCTGCCAAATGCGTCTTAAGGTCGTAGTCGGCGGCGAGCAGCTCATTTTGACGCTGCAGTTCCATGCGACGATGTGCCAGTTCACGGTTAAGCTCGTTGAGCTCCGACACGTCTTGGGCAAGCAGGGCCGATCCGCCCAGCAGTGGGAAGGCACGGTACATTACATCGGGATCGGACGCCACGGCAAAGGCATGGGCGCGGCCGTGCTCCTGGACCCGCAACTCCTCGCGCACGCCCACCGGCATTGGCTTTGACACTGGCGTGGCATAGACTTCCTGCAGGTCGCGCGTTAGAACTTTGAGGTCAAGCGGCAAGGTGTCAAAGATGCCGGCAATGTCGTGATATGACGGAATGACACCGCAATCGAGACAGATTTCCATCGCCACCACGCACAGAACGCAATAGACGAGCGAAAAGTTGAGCTTCCATGCCCAGGGCACGCGCAACGCATACGAGATGGCAAAGAATGCGCCACCCAGCAGTACGAGCGCCGCCGTACCCGAGAAACGCTGGATGCGAAAGGACGAGGACCGACCAACCAGGATAAAAAAGGCCACGAAGTTAAAGGCCGTCCACACTAAGACGGCGAAATAACCCCAGCCGTACGTGTAATCGTTGCTCCAGGTGTCGCTTGTACGGTCAAAGCGGAAGACCTGCTGGTGAAAATCGTTGGTGAGCACAAATCCGATAAGCAGGATGGCCACAATCCACAGCGCAGCGCAGTAGCGGCGACCCAGGCGGTGTTGCTCCAGGCCCGCAAGGCGCAGACCACACAACTGGTAGAGCAGTGGAATGAGCGTCATGGGCACGTAGTACAGGTACCACAGCACGGTGGCATAGAACGGCGTGAACGACTTGTACTTGAGAATGACTTCGATCATCCACAGGGCGCAGATGGTGGCGATGGCAACAAGGCGGCGGCGCAACACATAGTCCAAACAGCGCAGATAGACCGATACGCCCCAGATCGAAAATGCAATTGCGGCAACAAGCAACGGCAGAGAGCTCGAATGGACGAGCGCATCCACGACCTCTTCGGACACCTCGCTATAGGCGGGCACGGCGTTAGAAAGTTTGAGGTCGAAGGCGAACAGCGCCGGCAAGACTGCCAAAAGCATGAGGAACAGTGCGGTGATGGCGCCGGCGATAGCGAAGACGCGGTGACGGTACGCCTGATGTGTTATGCCAACAAGGAATCGCGGCATGGCGAAGAGCCTGCCGCCCCTGGGATCCGCCACGGGTGCGGATCGGGCGGCCGCGTGGCCGATATGTCGCTCGCGGGTACCCATAGTGCTTTTAGTGTACCGACAGATGGGTCGAAAAAGCGGGCCGCATGTCCCAAAATCCGCAGACGGCAAGGCGCCCGGCAGCCTCCCCCGTCTGGCACTTCCCGATATCCGCCCGCCCCAAACCACCGCAAAGGGGACAGGCACCTTTGTGGTGGTTTGGGGCGATGTGCTAGTCCACGGTGATGTCGAGGTTTTTGCCGATGAGGCCTACGTAGCCGCCCTCGGCTGCCTTGGGGCTGTCAGCATGGCAGAGAACCCACTTGTCGGTCTTCCAGTAGCAGTAGCCGTCACCGGCGGCAGGCATGTCGGTTGCGGCCTCGGGGCGCGGGCCGTTGGTGCCGGCGGGAAGCGCCACCATCACCTGGAAGCCACCGTCGTCGACCATGCACGGCGTGTAGTGGAGCGTGGTGTTGAAAACCTCGACAACCTTGCCCGCCGGCACGCGGAACGCCTTGACGCACGCGGTATCGAGCTTGCCGTCCTCGATCTCCCAGCGATGCGCCACGAGCAGGATAAAGTCGCGCGCGCCCAGGTTGAACTCACTCGCGCGGTGGTACTCCAGGCAGTTGAGACGCGTATTGTGGCCGTTGCACCAGCCGAGCTGGAAGGGACGGCCACCAAACATGAGAAAGCCAAGCTTGTCGGCATCCTTGACGTCCTCGAGCTCCGGCGCACTCGCAACGTACTTGCTGCCCTCGGGAATGGGCGTGGCAGAGAGCGCCTCGAGCACGGGCGACGTAAGCTCGGACGGAACGTTATCCCAAACGTTGCCATAGGACTTGAACTCGGGATCGTTGACAGAGTAGATATGCATGTTCGCTCCTGTTCGTTTATGTGACAGTATGAACATTCTAGAACAAACATAAGCGATTTTAAACACTCGTCCCGACCACTCAGCAAAAAGGCACCCCCGCATAAGCGAAGGCGCCCAATGCGCGCGTTTTGGGCGATAAAGCCCTTACGCCTGCTGATAGTGCAGGTGCTTCTCGTCGATATCGGCCAGGTCGCGGTCGAGGTAGCGGCGCGCAAGCCAGTTGGCCATGGGGAGGTTCTGGTCCAGGTAGTTACCGCACTCCTCGGGAGCGGCACCGGGGACATCGCCCTCAAAGCCGGCGACAAACTCGAACAGCTCACGCACGAGCGGCAGGATCTCCTCGCTCGTCACCTCGCCAAACACAACCAGGTAAAAGCCCGTGCGGCAGCCCATGGGGCCAAAGTAGACAATGCGGCCCGACCACTCGGCATGATTGCGAAGGAACGTCGCGCCCAGGTGCTCGATGGTGTGGCACTCGGCCGTGTTCATGACCGGCTCCCTGTTGGGCGTGGTCAGGCGCAGGTCAAAGGTGGTGACGGCGGCCCCGGTCGCCGGATCGCGGTCGATGCGGCTCACATACACGCCGGGCTCAAGCAACAGATGGTCAACGGAAAAGCTCGCAATGCGCTCCATGGCAGATCCTCTCGGTAGTCAATTTGGGACGGGCTCTTTTAGCTGGTTCGAATGGTCGCACCAATCATAACAGTCAAAAAAGCCCCGTCCCAAAAAGACAACTTAGCCAAGGACACGGGCCATACGCGTCTTGAACTCGGACAGGAAGCGCGGAGCATCCACGGTCAGTGCCACAAGCGTGCTCTTGTCCGGATCGGACAGGCGGCGCTCATCGCAGATGGTGCGACCGCGGTACTCGCCCAGCAGATCAACACGCAGGTTGCAGCCGAGCGCACCTACGAGCGTGGGGTCGATCGCCACGGCAACGGCCAGCGGATCGTGCAGCGCACAACCACCCAGGTAGGGTGCGTTCATCTCGTACGAGCCAATGTAGTGCTCGACCATGCTCGCAAATGCGCAGCCCGCCATGGTGCCCGAGCCCGTCCAGCCGGCAATGTCGCGGCGTGTGAGCACCACGCGATGCGTCACGTCCAGACCCACCATGGTGAGCTTACGGCCCGAGCGCAGCACCGCGTCGGCTGCCTCGGGGTCGCTCGCCATATTGGCCTCGGCGCCCGCGCTCACGTTGCCGGGCACGGTAAGAGCGCCGCCCATCACGACCACGCGGCCAATGGACATCATCGTCACCGCATCGCGCTCCAGGGCGAGCGCCAGGTTGGAGAGCGGGCCAGTCGCTACGTAGACCAAATCGGGACCATAGGTGCGCGCGGCATCGATCAGATAATCGACCGCAGCGTTGCCGTCGGCCGAGGTCGCCCCCACCGGCTCGTAGGGCGACGCGGGCACGCTCGCGCCGCCGATGCCGTTCTTGCCGTGAATGAGCGCGGTGGACGCCGGCGGCGTATAGGGCTCAGTCGCCTGCAGAGGACGGTCGGCACCCAGGTACACCGGAACCTCGGGGCGACCCAGCAGATCGAGCACCGCCAGGCAGTTGTGCGCCGATTGCTCGACGCGCACGTTGCCAAAGCACGTGGTGATGCCCACGAGCTCCACCTCGGGGCTCGCGATGGCATAGGCCAGCGCCATCGCATCGTCCACACCCATATCCAGATCAAGGATCAGCTTCTTGATTGCCATTGTTCTACTCCGCTTCTCCGTCTTTATCGTTTAACCAAACCAATGTTCAACTTCGGCGCGCGTGGGAATCGATTGCTGAGCGCCCAGGCGCGACACCGTCACTGCCGAGGCGCGAGCACCCGCGGCCATGCACTCAAAGAGCGGCAGGCCCTCTAGGCGAGCCGCCGCCAACGCGCCGATAAACGTATCGCCGGCGGCCGTGGTATCGACTACCGTGCTCGAAAGTGCCGGCATGCGCAGCAGCTCACCGTCATCGCCGAGCGTAACCGAGCCGGCACCGCCCAACGTGATGACCGCAGCTCCGGCACCCCTAGCGAGCAGGGCGTTGAGCGCCACGACGCAGCTTGCATCGTCCGCGGGCAAGATTCCCGTCAGAACCTGGCACTCGGTCTCGTTGGGACAGACCAGGTCGACCGCAGGCCAGACCTCCGCAGGCAGCTCGCAGGCAGGCGCCGGATTAAAGACCGTATAGAACCCCAGCTCGTGAGCGCAAACAAGCGCATCGGCCGTCGCTGCAAGGTCACATTCACCCTGGGCGATAAAGACGCTTCCGGCAGCCGGGGCAATCTCGCTGGCGTCGCCGTCGAGCTCATGGGCCGCCAGACGCCTCAACGCGCAGGCAACGTCCGCGCCCGCAAGCGCATGGTTGGCGCCCGGTGACAGTATGATGCGGTTGTCGCCCTCGCAGCGAATGATGGTTGCCGTTCCCGTCTCCACGTCATCGCGATGCACTACAAAGTCACAGTCCACACCGGCGTCTTGGAGCCCCACCACGAGCGACGCGCCGAACGCGTCGCGACCGACAGCGCCGATCATGCACGTGCGCGCACCCATGCGCGCGGCGGCGACGGCCTGGTTAGCGCCCTTGCCACCGGCGTTGGTGATAAAACCGCTACCACCGACTGTCTCGCCCGCGCGCGGCATGCGCTCGCACGCCACCGAAAGGTCCATGTTCATGCTGCCGAACACCGCAACGATGCCGCGATCTGCCATGGAAACCTCCTCATCTGCGGGCTTTGCACCCACCGTCGACCGTCGATTGCGCGCCTTCGCACCTCTATAACTTTAGTTCACTTTGATGTGAACGCACCCTTGAGGTTGCGCCAGCAGCAAGCATTCACAGGAGCAGGCAGCTACAATGAATACGTGCTGATTATTCTCGTCATTGGATGATGTTTTATGGAACAATTCTCGCAATCGGGCTCGCGCGGTCGACGCCGCACGGGCAACGAGCCGGCGCCGCACGAACGCGTGAAGAGCGAACGCCGTGCCAACGAGCCGCGACGCACCGCGAGCCCCCATCGCGCTTCTGCCAACAACGCGGGCCGCGCCAACACTCCCGCCGCGGAGCAGACGCCTGCTCGCCCCAAGTCCCGCTACATCCCTGCCCTTGACGGCCTGCGCACGCTTGCCGTCGTCGCGGTGGTGCTCTATCACCTCAACCTCACGTGGGCGCAGGGCGGTCTGCTCGGCGTCACGATCTTCTTTGTGCTTTCGGGCTATCTGATCACACGCCTGCTACTCAACGAAGTCGCTAAGACCGGCCACATCGACCTCAAGAGCTTCTGGATTCGCCGCATCCGTCGCCTGGTCCCCGCCGTGGTAACGGTAGTGTTTGTAACCTGCGCGCTGTGCACTATCTTTAACCACGTGATGCTCACCAAGATGCGTCCCGACATCCTGCCGTCGCTGCTGTTCTTCAACAACTGGTGGCAGATTGCCCAAAACGTCTCGTACTTCAATGCCCTGGGCGACCCCTCGCCGCTCACGCACTTTTGGTCGCTTGCCATCGAGGAACAGTTCTACCTGATTTGGCCGCCACTGCTGTTTGCCATGGCATCCATGCATGTGAGCAAGCCCAACACGCGCCGCGTGGTTCTGGGCTTGGCTGCTGTCTCCGCCATCGCCATGATGGTGCTCTATAACCCTGCCGCCGACCCCAGCCGCGTGTACTACGGCACCGACACCCGTGTGTTCTCGCTGCTGCTGGGTGCCTGGATGGCCTTTATCCCCGATCGCGACCTGGCGCCGGTGCGTCTCGCTCGTCGTTTGGGGCTCAATCGCCTAGCTGGCGCCGCCAAGCACGGCAAGAACGCCGAGGGCAAGCTTGGCGAGAAGGCCGACGAAGCAGCCGAGACCGCCCCGGCACAGCCGAGCGCCCTCGTGCGTTTTTGGTCCTCGCCCGCATCCATCGATGTGTTGGGCGTCGTGGGTCTGGTTGGCCTTGCCGCCATGGTCGCGCTCACCAACGGCTACACCGCCTTCCAGTATCGCGGAGGCACGCTGCTATGCTCGATCCTCACGCTCATGGTCATCGCGGCCTGCGTGCAGCCCCAGGGAATGGTTGCCCGCGCGCTGTCCGCCGAGCCGCTCGTGTGGGTTGGCAAGCGCTCGTACAGCATCTACCTGTGGCACTATCCGCTGCTGTTGCTCATGAACCCGGTCGCCAACATCAACGATACGCCGTGGTGGCAGTACATTTTGCAGGTGTTGTTGGTGGTCGCCGTGGCAGAGTGCTGCTATCGCTTTATCGAGACTCCGTTTAGGAAGGGCGCCTTTGAGCGCACCGTGTCCGAGTTCCGCGACGGCACCACCACGCCCGCTAACTGGGTACGCGCGCACGTCCCTGTCTGCGCAGCCTGCGCTGTCGTGTTGGTCGTTGCACTGGGCGGCCTGATCTTTGTGCCCGAGACGTCTGCGCTGAGCGGCGAGGGCGCCGAAGTTCTGAACAAGGAAGCCAAGAACACCGCGCCCACCGACCAGCAGGCGGCCGACGACACCGACAAGGACAACGACGGCTTCCCCGATGGCTCCTACGATCTGCTTATGATCGGCGACTCCGTGTCGCTGCGTGCCGTAGACACCTTTGACGGCGTGTTCCCGCACAGCCATATCGATGCCGAAAAGGGCCGCCAGTTTGATGCGGGGCGCACGACATTTGAAGGCTATATCCAGCAGAACCTTGCCGGCAAGATCGTGGTCTTTGCCCTGGGCACCAACGGCTTGGTAACCGACGACCAGATCGACGCCATCATGGCCGATGCGGGAGATAAGCGTATGGTGGTGTTTGTGAACACGCGCAGCCCGCAGCCGTGGGTTGGCTCTACCAACCAGGCCATCGCCAACGCCGCTACGCGCTACAAGAACGTGCGCGTTATCGACTGGTACGGATACAGTGCCAACCGCAACGACCTGTTCGATGGCGATGGCACGCACCTATCGACCACTGGCGTGACTGAGTACCTCAACTTGATCCACGATGCCGTCAAGAAGGACCTGCCCGTACACCCCGAGGATCACGTCAACGATCCGCAGCCGGCAGCCGTCAAGTCTGCCACCGACGCACTCGTCAATGCGCTCGCTCTCAAGCCGCACAAGCTGGGCACCGACAAGTAACCTGCAGCGCAAACTTCCCACATCCGGAGGGGGTGTCTGCCACGGCAGACACCCCCTCCGGCAGTTAGGGACGTTCCTTATGTGCCGGTACCTAGGGACACTCCTGGCGCAGCCAATGAAGACCTCTACGGATGAATTCCAGGCCGCTCCGTCGCTCCAGACATCGTTTCCGCGCCTCGCGCCTGCCCCAAACAATCAAAACAAGCCCTTTTCGCCGCACCCTCAAAGGTCTGTGGGCAAAAAAGGGCAAATATGAGTACTGCTACCATTTTAGTAGCAGGCAAAACCACCCAAAATGACGTCCGAGCGAACCCTACAACCCCCTAAAGCAGCCAACCTGACTGGTTAAGGCGTATTGGAGCCAATTTTAATGAACATACTATAAGTTATGTTTATTATCTTCTTGAATGTAAATGCTATTCACTTAGCAACAGTACTCATATTTGGCATTTTTTGCCCACTGCCATATAACTAACACCCTATAGCAGACAAAAACAGGCCGCAGCCCATCGCTGCGGCCTGTTTGGAATCCAAAAGAGGCGCTAAGCGCTGTAACCCATCGCCTGCAGAACAAACATGACAACCGTGAGCACCGTAATCACACCGATAGTCGCCCAAGTGAGCACATTCCACACGCGGCCGTTGCGGTTGGCACCCATGATGTGACGGTCGGCGGCGATAACCACCTGGAACACCAGAACCACGGGCAGCAGCACGCCATTGATGACCTGCGAGGTCATCATAATCTGGAACAGATCGACGCCGGGCATAAGCACCAGCACGGCAGAGATACCGATGATGGCCGTAATGATGCCGCGGTAAACCGGGGCCTCGTCCCAGCTGCGGTCGGCACCGCGCTCCCAGCCAAATGCCTCGCAGATAGCGCTCGACGTAACGCCCGGCAGCACGCAGGCAGCCAAGAAGCTCGCCGCGACCAGGCCCGAGGCAAACAACACCGTGGACCACTGACCCGCAATAGGCTCCAGCGCGCGGGCAGCATCGGCGGCATCGCTAATCTGAATACCCGCCGGGAACAACACCGTACCGGTCGTGATGATAATAAAGCCGGCAATGATATCGGCGGCAAGCGAGCCGCTCACAGTATCGATGCGCTGCAGCACGATATCGTCCTCGCCCGCGTTCTTATCGACCACGTTGTTCTGCGCCAAGAAAATCATCCACGGCGCGATGGTGGTACCGATCGTCGCGACCACGAGCGACACGTAGCTGGGGTCATTTTGAATGTTAGGCACGACCAGGTCGACCGCGACCTCACCCCAGTTGGGGCCAGCCATGAACGCGGCGACAATATAGGTCACGAACACGCAGCTCACCAGCAGCAGAATCTTCTCGATGCGTTGGAAACTACCCGACATGGTAAGCATCCACACCAGCAGCGCCACCAACGGCACCGAGATGCTCGCCGGCACGCCAAAGAGAGCAAGGCCGCTGGCGATGCCCGCAAACTCCGAAATAGTAACAGCCGTGTTGGCGATCAACAGCGCCGCCATAGCAAGTACACTCTTGCGCACGCCAAAGCGCTCGCGAATGAGCGATGCCAGGCCCTTGCCCGTGACGCAGCCGCAGCGCGCCGCGGTCTCCTGCGTCACGATGAGCAGCACGGTCATGACGGGAAGCATCCAGAGCATCTTGTAGCCATAGCTGGCGCCCGCGCTGGAATACGTTGCAATGCCGCCGGCGTCATTGCCCGAAAGCGCCGCCAGCAGACCGGGACCCATAGCGCCAAAGATGGCCGCGATGGTCAACTTTTGCTTGGTGCCCGACTTTTGCTTGGTATTTTGCACGCGACCACCTAACCCATGACCGACATGGTGAGCAGCACCGCAGCGGCGCAGTACGCTACGCACGAGATCATGACGGCAATAACGTTCATGGCGGTGCCCGACGTGTTGAGGTCATGCTCGTCACGCCAGAACAGCACCATCAGGTAAATCACGGCGCTCATGTTGCCAACCAGGCAAATGATGGCAGCGATATTAAAGCAGCCGGTAAAGAGTTGCTCCTCAAACATGGGCGCATCGGGGAACGCGGCGGTGCGCACCAGCTGGGCGCACAGGTAGGTCACGAGTGACAGAATCAGGCCCATGCCCGTGCTCTGGAAGAAGAACCCCAGATACGGCTTGGGCTCGTCGTCGTGACCGTCATACTCCAGGAAGTAGTTCTTGACGAACGACACCATGCGCGAGGCCGCCAGCAGCACGAGTGGCATGGCGCACATGGGGAACACCACCAGATGCGCGGAGCCGAGCGCCGTCCCCAGCACCGTTGCCATGATGCACGAGGCAATGCCCCACACGACAACCCAGTACTGGCGATGCACAAACCAGCTGAGCACGTTCGTCGAGTCGTCCGACGCGCTATCGCCCGAGCCGACACCGGCGATCTGCAGGTCCTCCTGGTGCTCCTCGGCGATAACGTCCATGGCGTCGTCGAAGGTTACGATACCCAGGATATGACGGTTCTCGTCGCAGACAGGGATGGCAACCAGGTCGTACTTGGTCATCTCGTCCGTCACGTCTTCCTGGTCCTCGTCAGGCGACACATAGACCAGGTCGCGATAGGCCAGCTGACCCAGCGTGGCGTCGCGGTCGGCTACGATCAGCGTGCGCAGCGAAAGCACGCCGGTCAGCATGCCGCTCGGATCCTCGGTATAGACGTAGTAGACGCTCTCGAAGTCCTCGTCGAGCTCGCGAATCGCCTCGATGGCGTCACCGACCGTTGCCGTGGCGGGCAGGGAGACAAACTCCGAGGTCATGATGCGGCCGGCGGTGTTGTCCTCATACCCCAGCAGGTTACGAATCGCCTTCTCCTCCTTGACGCCCATCAGGCGCAGAAGCTTCTCGGCCTTCTCGTAATCGAGCTCGTCGATCAGGTCGGCTGCATCGTCCGGGTCCATCATGGCCAGCATCGACGATGCGTCCGTGTCGGACAGGCCCTCGAGCATCTCGGTCATAAGCTCGTCGTCATCGAACTCCGAGATGGCCTCGGCGGCCTGGGCAGTATCGAGCTGCGCAAACACCTGCGCACGTAGGCGCGGGTCGAGCTGCTCGATAATGTCGGCGATGTCGGCAGGGTGCAGCTCGCCGAGCGTCTTGTGCGACACCGAGAGTTGAATGTTCTTGGTCGAGCGGTCGAGCAGGTCCATGTAGGACCAAGCGATGATGTCCTCACTGAGCGGCTTGCCCAGGTGCTTCATAAAGCCTTCGACGATATGCTCGAGCGCGGGGCTGATGGCGCGTAGCAGACCGCGGGCACCGACCTCGGCGCCCAGCAGGCGCAGCTGATTTTCGCCCGACATGGAAAACTTGATGTCGTTTACGCGCACGACCTTCATGCCCTGCGTGTCGACAATCTGCTTGTTGAGCACGTCGCGGGCAAGCAAGAGTTCGGTCGGCTGCAGGTACGAAAAACGGATTTCGGTGGCCGACGTCTTAAGGTGTACACCCGTCTCGTCGATACGGTCGACCCATTTGCGCCAGCTGATCATAAACGGCGTCTTGCCGGGTCCGCGGAACGCGAGCGACGTCACGTGCGGAAAAACTTCGCCGGTAGCAATGCCAAAATCGTTCACAACGCCGAGCTTTTCGCCATCGACGTCCAAGACCGGCAATTTGAGCATCTCACTCAGATAATTCAATGGTGCTCCCCATCATAATTCCTCCGGATGCGGCCGCGCGTGCGGCGTCCGGGGGCTTCTGGATATGTATACGCATGCGCGGGCGGCACGCCGCTCGACGCTCACACCCCGTGCATGCGCAAAAAGCACCTGCATGGGGTCATCGACTGTATGGTCGAGGTTTGGATTTCACCTGTAACCTTTCTCTTGACCCTCATTAACCGCAGTAACTATAGCATCAGCATCGCCCTGCGGCATCGATTTTATGCGCTGCACATTGCAGGCATACCAAACGCTGACGCATCCGTGACATAGTCATTGGGGACGTTCTTAAATGACTACCCAATAACTACTCTGCGGTGTCGTCGTCCTCGGCAAGTTGAGGGAACACGGCGTCCTTGGGCATGGCGACCTTCGTCAACGAGGTGAGCTTTTTGCTCAGCGACGTGTCTGTCTTGACCAGGTCGCTGAGCGTCACGATCTTGTAGCCGTCGGCGACAAGGCCGTCGATAATCTGCGGCAGCGCCTCGAGTGTCTGCTCGGCGCATTCGTCTCTATCGGTGAGCAGCACGATATTGCCCGGCGTCACCGAATCGAGCACCGTCGAGACTTGCTCGTCGGCACCGTTGAGCAGCCAGTCGCCCGAGTCAATATTCCACGAGACTACGGCGGAGACCAGGTCCATCGCATCAATCCAGTTTTGCTCGTCAAAGGCAGCGTAGGGAGCACGCAGCAGCATCGTCTTCACGCCGGTCGTCGACTTAATCGCATCGGTGCCTTTCGTGATCTGTTCGCGTACCGTCTCACGGTCCTGACCCTTGAGCGAATCGTCGCTGTAGCTGTTGGATCCGATCTCGCACCCGGCATCGACAATCGCCTTGGCCGTGGCAGGCGAGGCCTCGGCCGCATCGCCCGAAAGGAAGAACGTCGCGGTGACACCCTTTTCCTTGAGTACCTGCAAGATCTGCTTGGTAGCGCCGCTCGGACCCTCGTCAAACGTCAGCGCCACGTACTTTTTGTTGCCCTTGGGTGCCACGCTGGCGCACGCAACAACGCAATCGGTGGCGGGCACAACCTCGCCGCGGTCTTGCGTCTTGCCCGACTGCTCACCAACCCACACCTCGGAGCGGCCCTGGACACCCCACGTCTGCACATACTTGATAGCGCCCGTACCCTCGACCTTGAGCTTGGGCTCGATAACCGTAGCCTGAACCTCGTGCTTCTCGTAGGTGTTACGGCCATCCTTGACCGTCACCTTCTCGCCACCCGTAAGCTCGCGACTATCCCATTTGCCCTGCTTCACGCGCTTGCCGTCGACCTTCACCGACAGCTTTTCGCCCCCATGGCGCTTGAGCACGCTGTCATCGACGGCCAGCAGGTCGCCTGCGTCGTAGGTATCAGTCAACTCCTGGTCGTCGATGAGATTCTGCAGCGTAGAGCCCACGCGCACCGCGGTCTTCTGGCCGTTAAGTTCCACGTCCACACTGCGGTTGACGTAGCCCACGACGGCAGCGATAAACAGCACGAGCGCACAGCCCACGGCAATGAGCGCATAGGGCAGGCGAGACGAACGACGGGGCGTGCGGCCGTTGCCGATGCGAGCGCTGCGGTCGCTAAAGCCGCGGCTATGGTTGAGATACATCGCGCCGGGCTTACGGTGACGCTTGCGCTGACCGCTGGGCAGCTGCCCCAGGTCGCGGCGCGCCGTCGGACGCGCACCCGAACGCCCGTTTAAGTTGGATCCGTTTTGGCGCATGTGCCCTCCCCCATAAACACAGCAAGCCGGAGCAACAGGTCTCCGGCTTGCCTCCCATCATTTGGTACGTCGCTATTTTGTAGCTTTTGACGAGCCTCCGCTCGCCTTTTGGTATTCGTCCTTAAAGGCCTTGAACATGCCGCGCGTCTTGCCGAGCTGCTTGCCCAGTGCGCGACTGCCCTTGTCCACGGCAACCGATCCCTTGTCGTCGAGCACCTTGGCGCCCTTTTTGACCTTGTCGCCCACCACGACGCTGGCCTCGGCGGCCTTGGCAGCCGCACCGCCCGAATACCCGAGCGACTTGACCTCGTCCGAAACAATCATCGCGCCGTCCGCATAGCCGCGCAGCATCGTCGGCGGCACCTGCGTGTCACCAACCAAAACACTCGAAGCAGCACCGGCGGTCACATAGAATGCCTGCACGATGCCCGAGCGTGGCTTGAACTCAACGTCCGAGCAATAGCCCACGACGTCGCCCGATTCCGTGCGCACGTCCATACCGACCCAGATGATGCAATCGTCCAGGTTGATGTCGAGGCGCTTGGCGGCGGCGGCATCGTAGGTGCCCTTGACGTCATCGACCGCGATGGCGCCCTCGTAGACACCAATGGCGTCGAGCGCTACGAATCGGTCGGGGCGCTCGATCATGCCCGCGATATCGGACTGGCGGACCATAAAGCCGACCACGCGCGTACCGCCCGGGGTAAAGACCGGAAAGTGAATCTTTCCGAGCTTTTTAGGGCTGCGCGGCGTGCCGTCCTTTTTGGTGCGCTTGTCCTCGGTAGGCTTGCGATAGATCTTGGCGCCGACAAAATCCCCGGCGCGCATTATGCCTCGGTCGAGGGCTCCGCAGCCTCGGTATCAGCCTCGACGGCGTTCTCGACCACGACGTCGGCGGCAGGCGTCACGTTGCCGCCCGAAATGGCGTCGTTGAGCTGCTCGCGCAGCTGGTCCATGCGCTCGCGGGCAAGGTCGACCTTGGCGCGCAGGTCGTCGGTCTTGGCGTCGACCATCGGGCCAAAGTCATTCACCGCAGCACGAGCCTCCTCGGCGCTGTGCTCGTAGGTGTCGCGCATATTGTCCCAGGCGTCGTTGGCGATATCGGCAGCCATGGCGCGGGTCTCGGCGCCCGAGCGCGGGGCCAGAGCAACGCCGACAATAGCGCCGGCAGCGGCGCCAAAAAGTGCGCCGGAGACAAAGCTGAAAGTCTTACCCATGATCATTCCTCTCCTGCGGGCACGTCGGTGCCCACCGTTTGAATGCTGTCCATTATACCCGCAGCGCATCACTTGCCGCTCCGCTCATCTGCGTACGGCAAAGGCGCAGGTACGTGATGGTGATAAACGCGTAGGCCTACTCCTGAGGCATAGCCGGCATGGCCACCGTGGCACCCGGGTCCTCGCCGGCGCCGTCCACGAGCGGCAGGCCGCCCTCATGCGCAGGCCCTGCCGGAACCGTCGCCGCACCGCCAAAGACGGCAGCGGAGGCCTCGTGGTTCTCGGCAACCGCACCCTCGGTATCAATCGCCACCTGGGGCTCGTCGTCAAAGTTGGGGACGCCCTGGGGCTCGGTGGGAACGGGCTCGGCGGTCGCATCGGCAACGGGCTCGGCGTCGACCGGCACATCGCCCTCGTCAGCGCCCTCGTCAGCGCCCTCGTCCTCGGCAGCATCTTCGCCGTTCGCAGCGGCGACGGCCTCGTGAGGATCCTTGCCCTCGGCCTCGGCGCGCATGCCCAGCACCAGGTTGCGCAGGCCCGCGACCGTGCCCTCCACGTCGGGGGCAGGCTGGTCGGCGTGCAGATAGGCCCAGTCCATCATAAAGGTGGCCGAAGACAGCGCACCGATGGCCAGCGCGTCGTCGGGGCACGAAAGCTCAACCTCAAAGACGCGCTCGTCGTGCTCGCTTACGCGCGTGCGGCCGCACGAGATGCTGCCGGCAAGACCGGTCTCGTTCATGAGCTCGACCGTCACATGCTCAAGCAGATGGCAAAGCTCGGTCTGGCCCATGCAGTCCTGGAACTCGCGACCGGAATCACCCAGGCACAGGTGCTTGGCAATCGCCGGCACCAGGTAATACACGCGCGCCGTAGCCTCGATATCCTCCGAGGTCATGAGCGGCATGCCGGGGTTCACCAGCACGTGCGCGCAGATCTTGTCCTCGCTGACGGTGACCTTAAGGATGTTGAACAGGCCTGCCATAACTCTCCCCTACTCTTCCTTGTCCTACTCGTCGCCGTCGTGCGGATTCGCGGAACCCGCACCCGACGTCGTCGGCTCGTCTACCGAAGACTCGGAATCCTTTTTATCGGTTTCGGCCGGAGCAATCACGCGAATGAGCGAGATGCGCTGGCCACGCATCGACTGCACTTTAAACTTGTACCCCGCAACCTCAAACACCTCTCCGATGTCGGGCACCGAGTCGCAAAGCTCCAAAATCCAGCCGGCGATGGTCTCATAATCATCGCTTTCCTCAAGCGGCCAACCAAGCTCAATCGCGTCATCGCACGAAAAACGCCCATCAACGAGCCACTCGCGGCGCGAAAGGCGCGTGAGATACTTGTTGTCGGGGTCGAACTCGTCCTCGATCTCGCCGACGATCTCCTCGACGATGTCCTCGATGGTGATGATGCCGGCCGTGCCGCCGTACTCGTCCACAACCACCACGATCTGGTCGTGCGAGGTCTGCATCTCGGACAGCAGCGGCAGGATATCCTTGGTGTCGGGCACAAAGGTGGCGTCGCGCAAAAAGCCGGCGATGGGCTGGTCACCCTTGCCGTCGAGCGCGGGTTGGATCAGGTCCTTGATGTGCGCGATGCCGGCGACGTTGTCGGGATCCTCGTGATAGACGGGGATGCGGCTGAAGCCGGTCTGGCGCATGGTGGACAGCACGTCGGCGACCGTCTCGTCGTCCTCGCACATGGTGGTGTCCACGCGCGGCACCATGACCTCGCGGGCAACGGTGTCGCCTAGGTCGAAGATCTCGTGGATCATGCGCTTTTCCTCGTCGAGCAGGTCGTCCTGCTCCGAGACCATGTACTTGATCTCTTCTTCCGAGACGTTCTGGCGGTCGTCGGCACTCTTGATGCGCAGGATGCGGGCCAGGCCATCGGAGCAAGCGCCAGTCAGCCACACGAGCGGACGGGCGATCTTTTGGAACACGGAAAGCGGGCCCACGACCTGCTTGGACACGCCTTCGGCATTAGCCAGGCCAATACGCTTGGGCACGAGCTCGCCGATCACGATGGAGACGAAGGCGACCGCGACGGTGATGATGACCGGCGCCAGGCCGCGCGCGATGGCGGAGAGCGGCGCGATGCCAAAGCTCATGAGCCACGTGGCGAGCGGGTCGGACAGACTCGTCGAGGCGACGGCGGACGAGGCGAAGCCCACGAGCGTGATGGCGACCTGGATGGTGGCGAGCAGCTGGTCGGAGTCGGCAGCCAGCTTAATGGCGTGCTCGGCGCGCTTGTCGCCTTCCTCGGCCTCGTGCTCCAGCACGGCGCGCTTGGCCGTGGTGAGCGCCATCTCAGACATAGAGAAGTAGCCGTTGATGAGGGTCAAAACGAGGGTGGTGATAAGGGAGATGGTTATGTCCATCGGGAGTTTCTCGAACCTCCAAGATTCGGGACGTCGGATTAAAACGTTGGTGGCGGATACGGCAATTGCACTGGCGACCGAGCGGGGGCACGGGCGCTGGCGTGGTCGCTAGATTACGAAGAGGATCACCGCCATGAACTGGAAGATGCTGCCGGCGAGCACCCACAGGTGAAACACGCTGTGCAGATAGCGCACGTTTTTGGCGATATAGAACGGCACGCCCGCGGTGTAGCACACGCCGCCGACGGCGAGCAGGGCAAGTGCCACGGGGTTGAGCAGCGCCACAAGTTCGGGCAGCTTAAAGACGACGAGCCAGCCCATCAGCAGGTAGACCAGGCCGCTTACCCAGTGCGGTTGACGCTCGCGTAGGAAGCACTCGAGGGCGATGCCGATAATGGCGATGGCCCATACGGCAAAGAACAGCACGGCGCCGCCGTCGTTTGCCAGTGTGATGAGGCAAAACGGCGTATAGCTGCCCGCAATGAGCAGGTAGATGCAACTGTGATCAATAATGCGGAACACGCGCTTGGCGCGCGCGGGCTGAATCGCGTGGTAGAGCGTGGAGGCTAGGTATTCGAGGATAATGCTGACGCCATAGACAATCGCCGCGGCCATGTGGGCCGGGCCTCCGCCGCGCAGGGCGGCGAATACGATCAGGAGCACCAGGCCCGCGATACCCAGCAGGCAGCCGACACCATGGGTGACGGAGTTCATGATCTCCTCGCCCACCGTGTAGTGTGGAACGGCCGCGGTCTTGGGTCGCGGCTTAGAACTGTCGCTCGAATCGGACATGCCGGTTACATCCTCCAACGTAAAGAGTTCTCAACACTATATCAAAGCGTCTAGGTACGTGCGAAATTTGCACCATACGTGACCTTTCGTTTACCCATTCTTTGCCTGTTGACGCATCAACGGCGAACGTCCATAATGCGCTTGCATTAAATGTTGATGTATTAACATCTTATAGGAAAGCTTCTTATGTCTCAAAACGCACGTTCCCATCGAAAGCTCAAGATAGCCGGCGTCGTTGCGCTGGTGCTCGTTGTCGCGCTGCTGGGGTTTGCCGGCAACTTCTTGTTCGACTTTGCCCTGAATCCCCAAGCGCCCTACACCATGAAGATGATGCAGGATAGCAAGAACGACAAAGAAGGTGAGCAGCCGGATGCCGAGGATACCGAGGCGCGGGCATGGTTTAAAGAGAACCGCAAGAGCAGCAACCTCACCGCGGACGACGGGACCGAGCTTGCCGCCTGGTATTTTGCTGCGTCGGAGAGCACGCACGACTACGCCGTCTGCCTGCATGGATATACCAACGAGCCCATCGGTATGGCCCGATACGCCAAACGCTTCCACGACCGTGGCATGAACGTACTCGCACCCGCCGCCCGCGCCCACGAGCGCTCCGGCGGCGACTATATCGGCATGGGCTGGCCCGAGCGCCTCGACATCGTCGCATGGATTGGGCGGATCGTTCAGGCTGACCCCGAGGCGCGCATCCTGGTCTTTGGCGAGTCGATGGGCGCGGCAACCGCCATGGACGTCGCGGGGGAATCTCTGCCCGCAAACGTGAAATGCATTATCGAGGACTGCGGCTATACGAGTGTTTGGGACGAGTTTTCTCTGCAGCTCAAGGACGTGTTCGGCCTGCCCAGCTTTCCCTTGCTCGATATAGCAAACTTGGTGTGCAACGTGCGCGCGGGCTACGACTTTCATAAGGCGAGCAGTGTGGAGCAACTCAAACACGCGACAGTTCCCATGCTGTTTATCCACGGCGACCAGGACACCTTTGTACCGTACAGTATGCTCGACCAAAACTACGACGCGTGCGCCAGCAAGGTCAAGCAAAAGCTCACTATCCATGGCGCCACCCACGCCAAGAGCGCGCAGATCGACCCCGAACTCTACTGGAACACGGTCGACAACTTCCTCGACAAGAATTTTTAGGCAAAAGCAACGTCTGAGGTTTTGTTGCCAAAAATCGGTTTGTAGTCGGCGGTATTCGATTTTTCACCGCACTTCTGAAAAGCCGCCCGAAGGCATTGGGCTCGTGGGCGGCTTTTGCTCAAATTACGCTACAAAGGCGCTTATTTTGTCCAATAGCTAGGCGCTACTTGACCTCGATGAGCTCATACTCGCTCGTGCCCAGGCCGATCTTTTCGGCGTGCGCGATGCACGCGCGCCAGTCGGTGTCGGGATGCGTGATGCAGAAGGGGTCGTGCGCCTGCTCGCCCTCCAGATGCTCGTGGTTATGCTCCATCTTGGCGGCGCTGTCGGTGAGCTCGGTGTTGGGCAGCGGCTCGGATGCCATAACGGCATCGGCGCAGGCCTGGTCGATGGCGACCGGGTCGAAGCTCGCGAACATGCCGATATCGTTGACGATAGGCGTATCGTTTTCGGGATGACAGTCGCAGTTGGGACTGATGTCCATGGCAAGCGAGATGTGGAAGCTCGGGCGGCCGTCGACAACGGCCTTCGTATACTCGGCGATCTTGCAGTTGAGCACGTCGGCCGCGGCTTCATAGCCGGGCTTGATGGCGTCCTGGTTGCACACGCCGATGCAGCGGCCGCAGCCCACGCAGCGATCGTGGTCGATGGCAGCGACGTGGACCGTGCGGGTGTTGCCGTTGACAAGCTCGCGCTCGCGGGTGTCGTCGAACGAGATAGCGTTGTGCGCGCAGATCTTTTCGCAGGCACGGCAGCCAATGCAGTGCTCGGTCGCGACGTTCGGCTTGCCGGCGGCATGCTGCTCCATCTTGCCGGCACGGCTACCGCCTCCCATGCCCAGGTTCTTCATGGCACCGCCAAAGCCGGCCTGCTCATGGCCCTTAAAGTGGGTGAGGCTGATCACGATATCGGCGTCCATGAGCGCCTGACCGATCTTGGCCTCGTGCACGTACTCGCCGCCCTCGACCGGGACAAGCGCCTCGTCGGTGCCCTTGAGGCCGTCGGCGATGATGATCTGGCAACCCGTAGCATACGGGGTAAAGCCGTTCTGGTAGGCGGTGTCGATGTGCTCGAGCGCGTTTTTGCGGCTACCGACATAGAGCGTATTGCAGTCGGTGAGGAAGGGCTTGCCGCCCAGCTCCTTCACGACGTCCGCGACGGCGCGGGCGTAGTTGGGGCGCAAAAAGCTCAGGTTGCCCAGCTCGCCAAAGTGAATCTTGATGGCGACGAACTTGTTCTCAAAGTCGATCTGCTCGATACCGGCGTGACGGATGAGGCGCTTGAGCTTGTCGAGCTGGCTCTCGCGAGCATGCGTGCGCAGGTTGGTGAAGTACACCTTAGCGGGTGCTGCGGGTGCAGTTGCGGTCATAGATCTATCCCCTCGGTCTATATGGCGTTACAGACATAGAGGATGGTACCAGTTAAAGCAGAGTTAAAGTCAAGTACGGAACCTAGTCATTGGGGACGTTCTTAAATGACTACTCTTGGACTTTGAGGGCTTCGGCCAGACTGACGCGCTTGATGGAGCGCGCGTGCAGCAGCGCCACGACCAGGTAGGTCACAAAGCCAATGCCGACGCATGCAGCCATAGACCAAGCGGGCACGTAGATCTCGATATTGCCGTTGTAGGCGAGTAGCATCGAGCGGAAGATGGCCGTGAGCGAGCCAATAATGACCGGCAGGCTCAGCACGAGCGACGCCGCCACGCACAGCGTGATCGAGCGGATGTACAGATGCGAGATCTCGCTATCGCGATAGCCAAAGACTTTCATGTAGCTGATCGAACGGGCGCTGTGGTCGATCACCGCCTTGGTCAGCAGGTACATAAACAGCAGGAAGATAAACACCGCGAGCCCGATCATCATTCCGATCATTTTGCTCATCATGCCGATGAACTGGTCGCCCACGGCCCGCATGTCGTCGGGCGTGGTGTCGCCGGCAAAGTAACGAGCATCGAGGTCGAGCTTCTCGTCGCTCACATAGCCGTTAAAGTAGGCGGCGTCGTTGCCGAACAGCTCGTTAAAGTCGTCGATACTCATATAGATATTCATGTCCGACTTGGAGCCCCAGGCACAGTCCTTGCCCGCGTACTCAAGGGAATAATGCTCCCCCTCGTACTTGTCGATGAGCGTGACCTTCTGGCCCTCGCTCCAGCCAAACTTGTCGAGCAGGCCGCCGCCAAAGACGACGCGTCCGTCGCCGACGTCCAGCCCTTTCCAGTAGCGCGAATCGGGCGAGATGCCGTAGACGGAAATCGTCTCTTCGCCATTACCATCGCCGCGGTCGTATTGCAGCTGGTAGACGGCGTATTTCTCGGCCTGTGCGATTGCGCCCGCGCCGTTATCGGTCGTATTGACCGGGTGGATATCGTCGTTGTCAGTGTCGATCTTAGAGGCCTTGTCGATCAGGTCGATAGCCTCATCGTGGTCGCAGCCGAGAGCATCGGCAAGGTCATCGAGGCGCGCATAAAGCGCATCCTTCTTGTCCTGGACCTTGGCGAGCGCGTCCTGCGCCGCGGCCAGGCTCTCGGCAGACGGGGATGCGGTCGCGGCATCGGCTGCCGCCTGCGCCGCATCGGCCGCGTCGTCGAGCTCGTCATCGGCATCTTGGGCGGCGGAAAGCAGCGCGCCGTCAACCGACTGCAAGCGCTCGAGTGCCGACCACTGCTCGCGCTCCTCGGCAGTGCCCTCGAGCTCCAGCGGCGCCTTGAGCGTGTACTGGTGTTCGGCGACCAGGCTTGTCTCGAGGTTGTCCGCATAGTGCGTCATCGTGGGCAGAATCGCCAAGCCAAAGAGCAACAGCAGCGAGGCAAACGCAATGCCCACGAAGAGCGTGGCGAAGTTGCCCAGGTTGCGCAGGAAGATACGCAGGCGGAAGCGGGAAACAAAACCCATGCGCTCCGGCAGCTGCAAGCCGCGCTTGGTGCCCGATTTGCCACTCGCCTCGTGACGAAGGAACTGCAACGGCGTCTTGCCCATCTTGCGAAGCAGGCCCACCAGCGTGATGAGGATGAGCGCGGCGGCGGGAACCACGGCGCACTTCACAAAGATCTCCCAGCTCCAGTACACCTGGAAGGGCGGCAGGCTATACGAACCGTAATAGAGGCTGCGCATGGGCTCGGTAAAGAACACAACGCCGAGCGCAGTGCCCAAAAGCGCCGCGATCACGCCCACGATGGCGGGAAGCGCAAGGTAGTGCAGCACGATCTCGCGTCGACGATAGCCGCTGGCGAGCAGCGTGCCGATGATGGCGCTCTCCTCCTCGATGGTGGCGTCGGTAAGGACCACAAAGACGAACGCCATAATCACGATGATGATGTCGAGCAGCGTCATCCACATCATGGAGTCGCCGTCCACGTCGTCGCGCGCATAGCCAATGCCCTGATTGGAATCGGCGTCGATGAGGTCATCCACGCGCGCATCGGCTTCGGTCAGTGCCTCGACCATATCCTGCTCCGCATCGGTGCGGTCCGCGGTGGAGAGATCGCGATCGGCAAAGGTGAAGGAGTAGGTGTAGGCGGGTGCGCCGCCGGCGTCCTCAAGCGCGGCAAAGCCGGCGTCGGTGACCTCGGCCACGCCATAGGTGATGGTGTTCACCGTAAAGTCCGAATTGTTGAGGAACAGCGCCTGGCTATCGGGCTGGGTCATGATGCCGCAGATGGTGTAGGTGCGGCCCTCGAGCTCGACCTTATCGCCCACGGCGAGGTCGTTGTTGGTGGCGAAGACGCGGTCGATTGCCACCTCATCGTCCGTCTTGGGCTGCCTGCCCTCACAGTAGGACGCGATATCGACCTTGGTGCGGTGCGCATAGGTGCGCAGCGTGCGCTTGGCGCCGTCGTCGCCGGCGGTCTTTTTGATGATGGCGTCGATGGAGAAATTCTTGTAGAGCGTGACGCCGCCGACGTCGTCGGCCGCGTCCTCGGCTGCCTTGAGCTGACCGTCGGTAGCCTCGAAGGAGGTGGTCACGCGGCCGTCCTCAATCGTGTACGCATCGCGCATGTCGTCGATAAGGCAACCGATGGAATGCGCCGCGAGCAAAAAGCCCGAGGTAAGGGCGATGCTTCCGCACATAAGCAAAAAGATGCCCAGGTACTTGCCGATATTGCGGCGCAGCTCGCGCGGGAGACGTTTTGCGAGAGGTGTCATGGCGCCGCCTACCAATCGAGCTCGGCGGCCGCGACGGGCGACTCGTTGAGCTCATCCTCGACGATGCGCCCGTCGCGCAGGCGCAGCACGCGGTTGGCCATGCGAGCGATGGCGGCGTTGTGCGTGACGATGATGATGGTGCAGCCGTACTCGTGATTGACATCCTCCATGAGCTGCAGGATTTCCTTGGACGTCTTATAGTCGAGCGCGCCCGTAGGCTCGTCGCACAGCAGCAGACCTGGGTTTTTGACGAGCGCGCGGCCGATGGCACAGCGCTGCTGCTGGCCGCCCGAAACTTGGCGCGGGAACTTGTTGCGGTGCTCGTAGAGGCCCAGCGAACGCAGCAGGCCGTCGACATTGAGCGGGTTTTTGGACAGGTGCGCCGTGACCTCGATGTTCTCCTTGATGGTGAGATCGGGCACCAGGTTGTAGAACTGGAACACAAAGCCCAGTTCGCGGCGGCGGTACTCACCCAGGTCGGCGGGCTTGAGCACTGTGAGGTCGCAGCCGTCCACCAGAATAGAGCCGGCGTCGGCATCCTCCAGGCCGCCAATCAGGTTAAGGAAGGTCGACTTGCCCGAGCCCGAGGGCCCCAGCATGACGCAGATCTCGCCGCGATTGATGGACGTGTCGATGCCGTCGAGCACCGTCAGGCGCGCGTCACCGTCGCCGTAGTGCTTCTTGAGCCCCTTGACCTGGACGTAGGCTTGCTTCGTCGCCATGCTATCCCCCATTGTTAGCCTATTGCTACTTTATGAGCGTAATAGTAAACCTTGGCGAACTATTTTGGGGCGAGGCCTAGGATTTATCTCAGACTAGGCGCGGGATTTGGCGCGTGAGAGGGCCAGGCCTACGGCGGCAATGGCGGCGGCGAAGAGCACGGTGACGCCCAGGTCGCAGGCGATGTCGCCCAACACGGCAGACGTCAGGTCCGAAGCAAGCGCCTTGCCGATCGCGTCGTTCACCCAATACGTCGGCACAAAGTGCGCCACGGTCTGCACGGCCGGGCCCATCAGCGACAGCGGCATCCAAGCGCCGCCCAAAAACGTCATGAGCATGCCGAGCAGGTTGCCCACGCCATTGAGCAGCTCCTCGCGCGCACCCAGGCTCGAAAGGGCAAAGCCAACGGCCAGCGGCGTGCACGCCAGGGCAAACGTCGCCGCCAGTGCCAGGCACACACGGCCCACGCCGACCTCGGCGACCGCGCCGGCAAAGCCCACGACGCCCATCATGCTCGACACAAACCAGATGCAGACGGTGAGCACGGCGGCGGCGGCAAACACGGCAAGCGAACGTTGGCGCTCGGAGATTGGGCCGGCATCCATACGACGCACGCGCTCGGGCTCGTTCATGCCCGAGAACACCAACCCCACCGATACGATGACCGACGAGATAATCGCGTACGCGCCAAAGTTGAAGTACGACTCGAGCGTGGCGGCAGCAGCCGAGTCGACCTTGACCCGCTCGATCTGGACCTCCGCGCGCTTTGCAGCGGCATGTTCGGCGGCCTTGGCAACGTCGCCGTTGGAGGCAGTGGGCTCAAGTGCGGCTGCAGCGCCCGCGAGCGAGATCCAGCGCGAAGCCTCGGCAGACGAAAGCGCCGCCGCCATGGTGCCGGCACCGTAGGTCACATCGAGCTTGGGCAGGGACTCCCCCGCGCGGGCAGCCGCGACCAGGTCGTCCTCGAACCCCTCCGGGATAAAGAACACGCAGTCGGCGCTGCCCTTGGCGCTGTTGCTCTTGGAGAGCGCGTCCGCAAGGTCGTACGTGTCATCGCCGACGCCCGTGACCAGATCAAACCGCGAACCTAGGTGCTTGGTGAGCGCACGTGAAAGATCACTGCCATCGCGGTCGACCACGATCACGTTGGCGTCGTAGGGCTTGTACTCGGTGAGCTGCGACGAGTTCCAGCTCACCGATGCCGCGATGAATACGCCCATGAGCGAGATGAACACCGTGTAGATGAGCAGGTAGAACGGGTGTGCCAGCGCCATGCGAAGCGCGGTCTTAAAGGTGCTCATAGCGGCTCCTTCCAAAGATCAGCGTGGCGGCGGCAACGAACAGCAGCGCCATAAGGACCAGCGCGCCGGCGCGAACGGCAAAAGGTCCCAGGTCCTCAAAGAAATACAGGCGGTTGAACATGTCGCAGATAAGCTTGACGGGATTGAGCCAGCACTCGGCCGGGCAGGCGCGGGCGACGTCGTCGGCAAGCGCCATCGCCGGCTCGCCATAGAGGCCAGCGAACAGGGCGCACGTGGTAGCAAAGCCCGTGAGGATGCCGGACTTGGACGCCTTGCCGCCCTTAACGGGAAGCGTGCCCACAAAGAGTCCCAGGCCCGTGGCGGCAAGCGCGGAAGCGGCGCCGCCCGCGAGGCACAGCCCCTCGCGCCCGCCAAAGTCGACGCCCACGACCAGGCGCACGTAGCCGATTGCGATCACCATCGAGGCGAAGGAAACCAGCCACGAGCCGACGAAGATGCCGGCCAGCGACGCCGTCTTGGAAAGACCGCCCACGCAGCGACGCGCGCCAAGGCCCGACAGATTGGGCTGCAAATCGACGACGCTCAAGGCGGCAAACTCGGCAGACATCATCGCGACCAGGCCAAAAAGCGCGTAATAGTAGATGACCGTACCGTCGGGCGTGGTGCGCGTAAGGCTCACGCGACGGGTGCCGCCCTCGAGCGACAGGGCGCGCGCAACCGCCTCGGGGTCGGCGAGTGCCGCCGGGTTGTCCTGGGCAATCTGGGACATGAGCTCGGCATTTTGTGTATACGAGCTTGCCACCGTCTCCAGGATGCTGCGATCGGTGAGCACCGTACTCGCACGTGAGCTGTCGTAACTCGATAGCAGCGTGAGCTTGGGCGTGCCCGCAGCGTCGACCGTATAGATACCCGCGACCTCACCGGCCTTGAGCGCACGGTTCGCATCGGCTGCGTCGTCGCACTCGTCGATCTCGAGCAGCTGGTCGTCGCCCCCCTTGGCAAGTGACGTCGCCACATCCTTAAAGGTCGAGGCGTCCCAGGCCTCGTCGGCGACGACGGCCACCGGCACCGGGTCGACCGTGCCGTCGGAGCTGAGGTTCGCAAACATAAACATGAACATCGTGGAAAGCGCGATGGGAAAGAGAGCGCCCCAGACCCACGTGCTCGGCCGGCGCAGCAGCGTCTTGACCGTGGTGATGATGGTGCTGAACATGGCCGCCCCCTAGTCGCGCAGCTCGCGGCCGGTGATCTCAAGGAACACGTCGTTGAGGGTCGGCGGCTCGCTCCACACGCGGCCGAGTGCCACGTCGGCGGCACGCAGCGTGTCGAGGATGTCGACCAGGTTGTGCGGGCTCGCCTCGCAGGTGCAGACGAGCTCGCCGCCGGACAGCTCAACCGAAAGCACGTGCTCGAGGGCGCGCAGCCGCTCGACCGTGGCGGTCTCGACGGCGCCGACCTCGACAGTCACGCGCTCGCCCATTTGAATCATGCGTTTGAGCTCGTCATTGGTGCCCTGCGCCAGCACACGTCCGCCGTCCATGATCATGATGCGGCTGCAAATCTGCTCGACTTCCTCCATGTAATGGCTGGTATACACCACCGTGGCGCCCTCGTCGCGCAAGCGGCAGATGCCCTCCAGGATGGCGTTGCGACTCTGCGGGTCGACTGCCACCGTAGGCTCGTCAAAGAAGATGAGCTCGGGCTTGTGCGCAATGCCGCAGGCAATGTTGAGGCGACGCGCCAGGCCGCCCGAGAGCTTGCCGGGGCGAAACTTGGTAAAGTCGCCCAAGCCCACAAAGTCGATCGCCTCGTCCACCAGCGCGCGGCGGCGCTTGCGGTCGTTAACGTAGAGCTGTCTCTTATACACATCTGACGCTGCCGACGATAAGGCTCGTGTAGA